>NZ_JBSLYH010000045.1:0-62555 GCF_055793305.1 Calyptranema fuscum S582 | reverse complement strand
CCTTTTGAAGGGGGGCTAGGGGGGATCAAAACAGGATTGGGCAAGTATTAGGAAACTTATTTATACACTGTAGCTGCGTGGGGGCACAGCCCCCACACCCCATGATGCAAAATTTAGTGTTTGCAACCCCAGTTTCAATACGTTGACGTCATTAGATTGACGAATAGATTTTGTTCTTCTGCATCACCGACCACTAATAAGCGATCGCCCCTTTCTAATTTGAATTCTCCGGTGGGATAACGATAGATCTGTTTATTGCGTTCGACTGCCATAACCGTTGCACCCGTTCGCCGACGGATATTGGCTTGAGCCAGACTCAACCCCAGTAACGGTGATTCTGGGTGAAGCATATACCAGTGGTGATGCAGCCCTTCGAGGGTTGTTTCCAGATCCGCTAACCCCCAATATTCAGCTCGTTCGGGCAAGATGTCGCGATACCGACCTGTGCGATACCGATGCACCGTTCGCTGGACGGCAGTGGCAGAATCTCCCAGCTTCAACAGCATATGCGCACCCATTTCTAGCGCAGCTTCAAATTCCGGTTGCACAACTTCCTGTGCCCCCAGTTGGTAGAGCGCATCAATTTCATCATTAGCATGGGCACGCACTGTGATATCCAGGTCAGGGGCAAGGCTGAGGGCACGATTCAAGGTTAATCGAGTCGCCATTGGGTCTGGTAAAGCGATCGCCATTGATTTTGCTTGGCGTAGATTGGCTTTTCCTAGCACCACTTCGCTAGACGCATCCCCAAATAAATAAGGAATGCCCCGTTCTCGCAGCGTTTGCAGAGCTGCTTCATTATTATCAATCACTAAGATGTGATGCCCCTGAAAATACAGCATTCTCACTAAGGTCTGCCCGACTCTGCCATAGCCGACTACGACGACGTGATTTGTCAAGTCGGCTTCAACCCCAACCAGACGCGGCGGATGATTTAATTGCAATATAGGGCTGACCAGAGGCAGTCGTTCTAACCACTGAAGCAGTGTGGGAGTAGCTTTCAAAAAAAATGGGGTGAGAACCAGAGTGGCAGCGGTTGTGCCGACGGTTAAGCCATAGAGATGGGCAGGAAACAAGCCCTGACTCTGGGCGACTCCGGCTAAGACAAAGGAAAATTCTCCAATTTGGTTAATCCCTAGCCCCACTGTTAGCGCTGTTTTGAGGGAATACCCAAACAGTCTGACAATGGCCGCCACAATCACAGCTTTACCGATCAGGGTAACCGTGACCAATCCTAATAGCGTCCAACCATTGGCGAAGAGAAAGCCTGGATCGATTAACAAGCCAATGGAGGCAAAAAACATCGTGGCAAAGACATCTCGCATCGGCAGCATCCGATCGAGGGCATGATCGGCATATTCAACGTTAGAAACCATCAACCCTGCCACAAACGCACCCATGGCAATGCCCAAGCCAATGGTGTAAGTCACCAGGGCAATACCCAGGCACAGCACCAAAATGCCGAGGAGAAAGAGTTCTTGTGAGCCACTCCGGGCGATCGCCCGGACAAACAGAGGAATGACCCACTTGCCCGCCAGGATAGCAACGCCCAGAAATAGAAGTGCCTTCAACAGTGCCCGAGTTAACGCTAACCCGATCGCATCGGTCGGTTCTGTCAGCACCGGCAACACTGCCAGCATCAACCCCAGCCCCAGATCTTGCACGATCAACATTGCCAGCATCACTTGCCCATGAACCGTCTGGACTTCGTTCCGTTCGATCAGACTTTTCAGAACCACAGCGGTGGAAGAAAGAGATAGCGTCGCACCCAAAAAGATTGCCTTGGGTAAGCTATCTACCCAGCCCGTGTAATAGGCAAGCCCTCCCCCCAAGAGAATCGTCAAGCCAATTTGGAGGGAGCCTCCACCCAAGGCAATGGTGCGAACTCGTAATAGATCTTTAAGAGAGAATTCAACCCCCAGGGCAAAGAGCAATAACGCAACGCCAACTTCCGATAACACCTGGATATCACCTTCCAGCGAAATCAGCTTTAAGCCTGCCGGGCCCACAACCATGCCCCCCAGGAGATACCCCAACAGCACCGGCTGACGCAACCGATTTGCCAAATAGCCTCCGGTCGCCGCCGCACCCAAAACTGTGACGATTTCGACAATTAAGTGCAATTCGCCCGCCATTGCTTTTCTCCCGGTCGTTATTTATAGCGCTTTGTTGCCTGGACAGATCATGGTTGTTGAGAGAGCTGCGCTCCGCGCAGCTCTCTCAACCTTCGACCGAATCAACCCCTCGACTGCTATCTGTCGCGCTACGCACTCAGAACCGGGCGGGTGATAGGTTGAAACGCTTCCCTCCGTAGAGATTTTCAACTCATTCCCTGTCTTTACTTGATGGCGTCAGGCTTTCAGAGGTGCGGATTTGGGAGATGAATTGGAGTGTAAAACCAAAGGTTTTACACTCCAATTTATCCTTCTAGTGAGCGATACCTTTGCATCAGTCGATCCCGGCAATCGACATCAGTATGCCCAGTTCTGGCGGCTCAGTTCGAGTAGAGAGTTATTTGCTTCCCCCATCCAGATGTGATGAATCTTGCGGGTTCCCCGTCAGGTTAGCGGGTGATTTGGGGTGATCAAAGGGTTCGTCTTCTATATTGCTCACCCAAAGCGACTGCTGAGGTACACCGATGTGAATATCGGCTTTGTCAAACGCTTGTTTTAAGCGCCGCCGATATTCACGGGCAACATCCCATTGTTTCAAGGGTTGGGTTTTGATCCACAGGCGGATGGTTGCTCCAACATGGTCGAGCTGGTCAATGCCCAACAGTTTAGGAGGTTCTAGAATGATGTCGCGCCAGAGGCGATCGCGACTCATATCTTGGGCAACGTGGTCAATCACTTCCAACGCAACGTCGAGATTGGCCTGATATGCCACATTAACCGTCAAATCAACCCGTGCCCATTCTTTCGATAGGTTTTGCACGATTGTGATGGCGCTATTGGGAATCGTAATTAATCGCCCTTCGGAATTGCGTAATTGGGTAATGCGCAGGTTCATGTTTTCCACCAATCCCGACACATCTCCCACCACAATCACATCCCCCACACCATACTGATCTTCCAACAAGATCAGAAAGCCATTGATCATGTCTTTAATCAAACTTTGGGAAGCAAACGAAACGGCAAGACCAATAATTCCAGCACCGGCTAAGAGAGGCCCCACCTGCACCCCAATCAGCGACAGCGCCGTGATCACGCCCGTCCCCACCAACAGCAAGGTGACAATGCTTTTGACCACCCGCGCAAAGGTCGAAAACCTTAACGTCACTCGTTGAGAAACCTCAGGTGCCAGACTGGTGCTATCTTGTAGCACCCAAAAAAAGCGATCGACCACCACCTCACTCAGGCGAATTACCAGGTAGGTGATGACAAATACAATCAACAGCTTCAGCGGAATTTGCAAAATTCCTACAATCGTGGGCTGAAGCCAACGACTATAGGGAAACAGCCCCAGTATAAAAAAGATACTGCCTGCCCAAATGACAATTTGCCCCAATTGCAACAGTCGCCGTTCCAGTTCGTTGACCCGCCGTTTTTCCCGGTTTTGCATCTGCTGTTGCAACAATGCCGTTGTATTACCCGTAGCGGTGACTGGTTGGGTAGATAGGGTGACAACAGCGGAGTCTGTTGTCTGTTGAGCCTGGGCAGAGAGTACTCGTCGTTGCTGCCGTAAACGGGTCTGCATACGCTTGACGGCTAGACTCATTGCGATCGCCAGAACTAAAACCCCGCTAGACAACAAGGATTGCTGGCGCAAAAAGCTACCCTTCCGTTCCTGTTGTGCCCGTAGCAATGCCGTTTCGACAATTTGGGTCAGTTCTCCTGCCCAGGTAATCGAGTCGGTGCCATGAATCTGGGCATCCAGGGTAGTCACGGTCATTAGCTCGCTGGTCGTCTGCTGCGGTTCGCGTCCAGCCGTTACATAGATAACGGGTTGACCACTTTTATCTTCAATCTCAAACGAAACCTGGAGAGCATTGGGGTCAAAGTTACTGACAACAATTTGCTGAAGGCGGTCTTCAATAATTTTGGTGCGAGCCGCATTCGGATCAACCTCTCCAGATGCAGCAGAATCAGTACCCACGTCAGGAACGGCGATCGCAAACAATTGCCGTCCATCCAGCCAAACAAACTGCCGCGCAATTCCCGAATTGGTATTCCTGAGTAAACCACTGACATTGGGAAGTTTGAATTGCCCATCCAATTGACTGAACACTTGGGGAGAAGCCGCATCTAATGCGTGTCCCGGCGTCATTGGCAACAAAGACAACAACAGGGCGATCGCTATTCCTAAACAGGCGATCGCCCCTTGCATATATGACCGTTTGCACCGCTTAAAAAGCATAAATTCACATACTAAAGGAGAGCAACGAGTAGCTAACTGAAAACTAGTACACCAACCTAAAAGTTTTAGAGGGGGTTTGGGGGCTGCGCCCCCAAACCCCCATGTTGCAAAATTTCGTGTTTGCAACACTAGAACTTGAGATTTTACCCTAATGCTTCATTTGTCACTTACTTAGCTTGCAGGCTAGATTATGGGAGAAAATCAGCACCCTGACGATCTATGGGATCTCGTTCACCCCGACGAAAAATGACATCCAGCCCAAATAGGTCAGCTTACAAACCAAAGCCGTCATTTCTGTCCCAAAAAATTATTGTTGCCCTCTACCTGGCAATCGTATTTGTGATTGGCACTTTGATTATTCTATTTTTTTCTGGACGATTGGTTATCGGCGGAGTGCCATCTTCCATCATTATTCGGTTTCTGCAAGATGATATTGCCCGAAATTCTTATATCACCGGGGATAAAACAAGACTGCACGATCGTCTAGACGAGATGGGCATCGAAGCCCTGATCAAAGACCACTACCGTCCCCAAATTTCGAATGAAGCTGAACTCGATCAATATATTCACCAAATTTTGTACGATCGCACAGGCTACGTGGGTGAAGCTTACCGGGTCAACTCTGACAACAAACTAGAGCTAAGGATTGCAGATTAAATAGCATCAGAGAGCGATATTCCAAAACTGACTCGCAAACGTTCTGAATAAATAGCCATCTTTTTTGATTTGTGAACGTGATCAGCTGTGAAAGCGCCCACCTATTCATGCAGGCACTTTCACAACCCACCTGGGGGTTGCTATAGCGATCTCAAACGGGCGATGAGAAATGCGGTTTCTCTAGTTGTGAAGATTTTCACGAAACACCCCTGTTTTTTTTAATATTTTCAGTACACTTTGATAGATAATTTCAATCCAACTTTAAAAAAACTGCCTCCAAACAATTTCTCTCCAGAATCAAAGATCAATTAACCTGTCTTTTTTTTTGAGAGAGCCATGGCAGAGCCATGGCTCTCTCAAAAAATTAGGTTTTATAGAAATCCCCGATCCTCAGGAGTTGAAGGAACATTCAGCCATCAACCGCATCATAAAACTTCGATATATTTAAGTTATTTCATTCAACTGCACCACTGGAGTATGGTATGAAGTCCAGCATTCTTGCCGCTCTCACCTTCATTACAGTCTCGGCTATAGCCATCCCTGTTCGGGCGGAAAACTTAGTCCACACCCAGCAATTGATTAACACTCGCGCCTGCCCACAATGCGACTTGAGTGAAGGTGGCTTTGTTCTCACTAACCTGGCAAATGTTGACCTCAGTGGTGCCAACCTAACTCGGGCAAACCTCAACCGAGCCAATTTACAAAATGCCAATCTCAGAGGCGCAAATTTAGTCGGTGCCGTCATGTTTAGTACCGATCTGAGTGGTGCTGACCTGAGTGGTGCCGATTTACGGGGTGCCGATCTGCGCGAAGCCAATCTCTCGGGCGCAAATCTGGAAGGAACCAACTTCGACGGGGCTAACTTGCTCGGAGCCATTGGTTTGCCGACCCAAATTGCCACACCCGAACAACTTTATCTCTGGGGCTTAGCTGAAACCCAGCGCGGCAACTTTCGTGGAGCGATCGACTACTACAACCAGGCACTTAGCTTAAAACCCGACTTTGCCCATGCCCTTTTAGCCCGTGGGGTGGCACGGTTCCAGATCAGTGACCCCAATGGAGCCATTCGAGACGGACAACAAGCGGAACAACTTTACATTACCCAGGGCAATGAGCAGGGCTTCCAGACCGCCGTTCAATTTTATGAAGGCGTAGAAGCGATTCAAGAAGGTCGAGAAGCGGCTGCCCGACGAGCTGCCAATGGCGGGGGTGGAAATTTTGTCAATTTCCTGGGCGGTATAACTTCTCTGCTGTTGCGCATGATGCTCTAATTCAAACCCGGCTAAATCCCCGCAGGACATTGACCGTGAAACCGAGGGTTTCACGGTCAATGTTTTATTCAAACATCATCTGTCCATCGCGCAGGCAAAATTTCTCTATCCCAATAACACTGGGTTATTTGATATTTCTCCTGGGAACTCTATAACCAGAGTATTAGGATGCACGGATGGATGGTTCAGCACAAATCGCCTGGGAGCATGTTCGGTCTGAATTCCGAAAGATCTGGGGATATGACGACTTTCGCTCTCCTCAAGGTGAGATTGTTAGTAGTTTATTGGATCACAAAGATGCCCTGGTAATGATGCCGACCGGGGGTGGAAAGTCAATCTGTTTTCAGCTTCCAGCTCTTTTGCGGAGTGGATTAACGTTAGTTGTTTCGCCCCTGGTCGCGTTGATGGAAAACCAGGTGCAGGAATTACAGCGGCGAAATTTGCCAGTTGCCTTATTGCATGGTGAAATTCCGGCATACCAACGCCGACAAACCCTGTTAGCGTTAGAGCGGCAGCAGTTACGGTTGTTGTATTTGTCGCCCGAAACGTTGTTGAGTGAACCTGTATGGAAAAAGTTGTGTTTACCCTGGCTAAAAATTAATGGGCTGATCTTAGATGAAGCCCATTGTTTAGTTCAATGGGGCGATAGCTTTCGTCCAGCGTATCGACGCTTAGGGGCGGTTCGTCCGGCATTGCTAAAAACCAAAGCACCCAATACCAAAATTGCGATCGCCGCTTTTACAGCTACAGCCGATCCCTATGCTCAACAGGTAATTCATCAATCCCTTCAACTGCAAACTCCCGATACATTTTTAGTCAATCCCTATCGATCGAACCTTCACCTCTCTGTGCAGATTGCCTGGACGCCCAGAGGGCGACGGCAACAGTTGGTCAAATTTATCCGCCAGAAAAAAGGGGAGACAGGGCTGGTCTACGTGCGGACTCGTAGCGATAGTGAAACACTGGCGGCATGGCTGAGAGATCAAGGACTGGCAGCCTCGGCTTATCATGCTGGTCTCAGCCCCGATGAGCGCCGCGCCATCGAAACGGCGTGGTTAAACGATCGCCTGCAATTTGTTGTCTGTACGTCAGCCTTTGGCATGGGCATCAACAAGCCCGATGTTCGTTGGGTGGTGCATTTTCATGCCCCGGCGCTGTTGTCTGAATATGTGCAAGAGGTGGGTCGTGCGGGTCGCGATGGCAAACCTGCCGAAGCCCTGACGTTGATCAGTGAACCGACCGGATGGCTGGATGCAGACGATCGGCAGCGACTGCAATATTTTGACAATCGGATGCGATCGCAACGTCAGACGGCACAAAAGCTAGTCCATCAACTGCCTCAATCAGGAGAGGTCAGTTCTGTCTCTAAACAATTTAAAGATGGTGCGATCGCCCTGGCACTTCTAAACAGTAGTGGGCAACTGGAGTGGAAAGATCCATTTCACTATATTATTCATCCAGATATTGAACCCGACCGTTCGGCAAATGACTCTGGAACCTTGCAAATGGCACAATATCTCCGGATTAAAACCTGTCGCTGGCAATTTCTGTTAGAAGCGTTTGGCTTTCACCATGACGCATCGCAAATGCACTGTGGTCATTGCGATCGCTGTTTGCAACGACCCTGACATCATCCCCTATTGCCGACTCATCGACCGAATCAGCCAGAGCGAAGCAACGACACCGATAAAGTGCGCCAGGATGGTATTGATATTGGCTTGTACCAAAAAAATATCTAAGGGTTGAACAAACTGCGTCACCCGCTCTGCAAATATTGCCCCCCCTTGAGGTTGCGACAGCGATTTCGCCAGCAATGCCCCCACAATCGCTTGCCCACCCAATAGGGTCGATAACATCCCAACCAGATTAATCAACAACCCAACACGCAAGGCTTGAATGGCATCTCGTGGCGTCGGTCGTACTTTTGGATCGGGCGATTTCAACCGTCTGGATAACTGAATATAAGAAAATGCCCAATAGGCTCCGGCATAAATGAGCAGTAAACCTGCGATCGCAAAAAACAGCCCAAAGCCCGCCCCAGGATTTCCGGCATTGCTACGCGTATTTAAGCTAAAAACGGCAAAAATAATCACTAATGTAGACACAACTCCTAGAACCAGCTGTGCCCAAAAACTAATTGCCCCAGTCAAACGAAAGGCAACCGAAACTCGTTTTACGGCGGGCGGTAAAGAATAAGGCTCTAGCTTACTCGACATGCTGTTTAATCCACACTCAAGGCAAAAATATAGCAATTCTTAATGGCGTGAGGTACTGGCTGTTGCGTGAGAGCCGCGCTCCGCACAGCTCTCACGCAACAGCCGTACTTTCTAGGTGCGAAGCCGTAAACTACGCCAGATGATCCGTTTTATAGGGTTTATATGTATCTGCTAGTGAACTGGTATTGCAAACACTAAATGTCGCAATGTGGGAGATTAAGGCTGCGCCCCCAGAAGCGGGCTTCACCCCCTTCAAAGCTTCTAGTTTTGGTGTATTCGTGATCCTGAAACAGGGACGGAGCACCCATCCGACTGGTGATTGCAGAGTGGATTGTGAGCACCCTACCAACAGTCAAAAAACGGCTCCAGATCAACTCTAAATGACTACGCCCTGTATCATAGATAACAGAAATTCGTTTGTCAGTTAATTCTGAAGCTTCAGAGTCGGTATTGCTTCAGTTTGGTACTATGGGCTTAGATTGCTGTACGCTCACCGCTTAATCCAATTCATTCACTCATTATGTCAGCGACACTCGCATTAGAACCTACCAGATCCTCGCAAACAGTCAAACTCGGTCATGTTTTGATTGTAGAAGACGAGGAGCTGATTCGAGAGACGGTTGCGCTAGCGCTTAGAGAAGAAGGATACGAAGTTTTTGCAGTCGAAGATGGTCGCCTTGCACTGGAACTGGTGCATAGTGTGGGTAACGGGCGCTACCCTGAGTTTTCCGCGTTTGATTTAATTATTCTTGATTTAATGCTGCCCTATGTCAGTGGGCTTGATTTATGCCGATTAATTCGCCATGAAGGCAATAGCATTCCCATTCTCATGCTCAGTGCCAAGGGCAGTGAAACAGATCGGGTCGTGGGTCTAGAAGTGGGAGCAGACGATTATTTAACCAAGCCCTTTGGCATGAGAGAGTTGGTAGCCCGTTGTCGTGCCCTCCTGCGCCGACATCGCCATGCTCAACCCCAGGCACAAGACGAAGCGCTTAAGTTTCAAGATATTACGCTCTATCCCCAAGAATGTAGAGTCATGGTTCGGGGAGAAGAGATTAATCTATCGCCCAAAGAGTTCCGTATTCTCGAACTGTTTATTAGCCATCCTCGGCGAGTGTGGTCACGCGAACAGTTGATCGAGCGAGTGTGGGGTCCTGACTTTATGGGAGATAGCAAAACCGTAGATGTTCACATCCGCTGGTTGCGTGAAAAATTAGAAACCGATCCCAGCCATCCCAAATATCTGCTGACCGTCAGAGGATTTGGTTATCGGTTCGGTTAGTTTGGTAGAGTTGAGTGGCAGATTGATTGGTTCTCCTGAATCGGTGTTCCAATCTGCTTTTTGCAACTCAAACCTCATGCTGCTAACTGTAAACCGTGGGATTGCTAAGCTTCTTGCTGGGATTAGGAATCGGACTACTTCTGCTATGGCGGCAGCGATTAGAGTCGAGCGAAAAAATTGAGACTATTTTACGTAGTCTGCGGCAAGAGGCTGATTCGTCGTCGTTGTCTTTGACGTCTCAGCTGAGTCTGGCGATCGCTCGTCACCAGCAAATTCAACATCAGCTAGAGCAGCAACTAGAAAGCTATCGGCAAATCCTACATAAGTCGCCGATGGGTTTTCTGCAAGTCGATGACGAAAATCGGCTCATTTGGTTTAACGCCCAAGCTCAAAAACTATTGGGAATTACCCCAGACCATGCCTCGCGTTTACCTCGGCTGCTGTTGGAGTTAGTTCGATCCTATGAACTTGATCACTTAATCGAGGAAACCCGCAACTCCGATCAGCCTCGGCAAACTGACTGGACATTGTACCCGGTCAGCTTAAACCCCTCCGACCCTTCCCAACAAAACCCCTATGCCCTGAGAGGATACGGGTTTCCCTTGCTTGATGGTCACGTTGGTATTTTTTTAGAAAATCGCCAAGAAGCAGTGACGTTAATGCAACAGCGCGATCGCTGGGCATCTGATGTCGCTCATGAACTCAAAACACCGCTCACCTCAATCCGGCTGGTCGCCGAAACCCTTCACTCACGAGTCGATCCACCGCTACAAGGTTGGCTAGAACGACTCATTGGCGAAGCAACCCGACTGAGCAATCTGGTTCAGGATCTACTCGACTTAAGCCAAATCGATCGCGGCTCTTTTAAATCGCTACACCTGAAAACGATCGATCTACCGGATCTGATCCAAGCTGCCTGGCTGAGTCTAGAACCTCTGGCACGCAAAAAGCAGTTGCAACTGGACTATATTGGGTCTTCACAATTGCACCTCCAGGCAGACGAATCTCTGCTCTACCGAGTGCTGATTAACCTCTTAGATAACAGCATTAAATACAGCCCACCCTGGCAAAGCATTCAGGTCAAAGTTTCTGCTGACGAACTGGAGCCTGACCTTACACAAAATGACACAAATGCATTACAGGCAACAAATAATACTAGCCAAATCTGTATTGAAGTCATTGATAAGGGACCTGGGTTTCCCGAAGAAGCCTTACCCCATGTATTTGAGCGCTTTTATCGAGCCGACCCAGCCCGTTCTCAACACCCCCCGGATTACAATGTTTTGAAAAAATCTTCTACGGAAGGTAATGTTACTAATATAACCAATCCTCCGATTGATCCCGGATACGATAGGTCTGATTTAAACACGGCTGAGCTTCAGCACCGAAGCAGTAGCGGTTTAGGATTAGCTATCGTTAAGCAAATCGTTGAAGTCCACGGCGGAGACGTTTATGCTAGCAATCACCCTGAAACAGGTGGAGCATGGCTGAGAGTCTACCTACCCTGGGAACACCCTGAATTATCGTCAGTAGATTAAAAGTCTTCAGGAAATTGGGGTTTTTGATTGGTTGCGATTCCTGTAATATTTGTACATATCTTGTACGTGACCCTAATCTACTTTCAAAATTGAATGGGTTGAGATTCAACCGATTCGTGTTCTACCTAGAATGTTTAGTCGATGGCTGACAGGCTTCAAAAAATTCTCTCACAATGGGGGTTTGCCTCTCGGCGACAAGCTGAGAAAATGATTCTAGAGGGTCGTGTACGACTAAATGGAAACGTTGTACAGCTGGGACAAACCGCAGATCCAGCGCAAGACCAAATTGAAGTAGATGGAGTCTTAGTCCAACCCAACAACCGACCTCAAGCTATCTACTTGTTAATTCACAAGCCTCTTGGAGTCGTCTCTAGTTGTAGCGATCCCCGGAATCGAAAAACCGTTCTAGATTTGCTACCCCCTCCTCTAAACGACCAGTACGGAATTCATCCGGTTGGTCGCCTTGACGCAAATTCCACAGGAGCTTTGTTATTGACTAACGATGGAGATGTGACTTTTGCGCTGACACACCCTTCCCATGCGATCCCCAAAACGTATCGGGTATGGGTTCAGGGTTGTCCATCTGAATCAGCTCTAGACCAATGGCGGCAAGGCGTTTTGTTGTCAGGTCAGCTCACACTCCCTGCTGAAGTTAACATTCTTAACGCACGTAACCCCGTTAAAACATTGCTGGAGGTCGTGTTACGAGAAGGTAGAAATCGCCAAATTCGCCGGGTAGCAGAACAATTAGGACATCCCGTCATTCATTTACACCGGATCTCCATCGGCTCAATTGAGCTACATCGGCTTCCCGTCGGTCATCACCGTTTCCTTCACCCAAAAGAAATACGCTTTTTAGAGAGTCAAGTTGCTTCAATGAAGCATGTTCTTGCCTAGTAGACGCAGATGAACTTATATAGATAGATGGCTAGATTAAAGGTTATGGCTAAAGAGAACGACACCCTGGAGCAGGAACAACGCCGCAAGTTGTCTGAGTTGGGTGGGTATCTTAAACAGGTTCGTGAAGAGCAGCAGTTGACACTCGAACAAGTTGCAACCAAAACGCTGATTCGACCAGCTGTGTTGGATGCAATTGAAACTGGGGCACTTCACCGTTTGCCGGAACCAGTTTATATTCAAGGGTTTATTAAGCGCTACGCAGAAGTTTTAGAACTTGACGGGTCGCAATTCTCAAATTCTTTTCCCATTCGTCTGGAGATTCGTTCTACAACCCCGTTGTGGAAAATGTCTGCGGCTGCTCAGTTGCGACCGATCCATCTCTACACCATGTATGTAGTGCTGATCATGATGGCAATCAGTGGGTTGTCTTATTTGATGGATCGTTCTTCTCCATGGTCATCGGGAAATATCGTCACCAGCCCACCGACGATCCCGCAATCGTCTACAGATACAGGGTCTAATGCAAGCGAAGCGCAAACACCTTCCACGGCAATTAGCAATGGACTGTCTGCGGTGTCAGGCAAAGCGGTGCAAGTTGAGATGACGTTGACGGCTCAGTCCTGGATACGGATCGAAGTGGATGGTAAAACTGAGTTTCAAGGGATCATGCCGGAAGGCACTCAAAAGGTGTTGACGGCAGAGACCCAACTCACGATTCGGGCGGGTAACGCTGGAGCCGTAATGTTGGCGTATAACAATGAGCAAGCACAGCCCATGGGCGCGCCGGGTGCTGTAGAAGAAAAAACATTCTCCACAGAGCAGCGAGCAGCTCGTTTGCCCAATGCCTCCTCTGATTCGGTCTTGAGGTAATCCTCACCCGTATTGGCAGCGAAGAATTCAGGATCACAGCAATACTAATTAAGAGAGCGACGGCAAAGCCATCGCTCTCTTAAATTTTAATTATGTCTTTGAGACCTCCGAGGTTTCGAAACCTCGGAGGTCTGACGCTCTGCTGCAAACACCAAATTTTGCAACACGGGGGTTGGGGGCTTCGCCCCCAAGAAGGGGTTCCACCCCTTCACCCCTTACAAAACTTTCGTTTTGCTGTACTAGGGATAAATCAGAATTTTGAAGGTCTCTGGGGTGGGTGAAACGGCACGTTCGACGGCTGCGGCGAGATCTTTAAGGGGATAGCGATCGCTCACCAGGGCATCGACATCAATCCGTTTGTTAAACACGATATCTGTCGCCAGGGCTTGCACCCGAAAAGACGAGCTATAGCTACCCATTAGATCAATTTCTCGACGATAAAGCAGATTGGGATTAATCGGGATCTCCACTTCATCGGGAAACTCCGCAAAGAATAGAATTTTGCCACCTTTGCGGGTGCAGTCGAGTGCCTGGAAGAACGCTTTTTCACTGGGAACAGCTAATATCGTCGTATCAACCCCCATCCCTGCCGTTAGTGACTGAATGTTGGTCAGTACGTTTGGATCGCGGGCATCGAATGCGGCTTCTGCGCCCAGATGTATGGCTTTTTCTAGGCGACTGGGGATCAAGTCCGTGGCGATCGCCCGTGCGCCAAAATAGTTCACCAACATAATAAACATCAAGCCAATCGGACCTGCACCCGTCACCAACACAGTCTGTCCCGGTTCGACCTGAGCTTTTTTGACGGCTTTGAGGCAACAGTTGGTCGGTTCGACAAAGCTAGCGGCTTCAAAGGTGATGTCATCAGGGATGGCAATCAGCCCCCCCTGCCGAACGATATGCCCTGGCACCCGAACATATTCCGCAAACCCCCCACCACTGGGCGCAAAACCTGCGGTCGTCGTGATCGTTTTATAGACCTCACACATCGAGAAATTGTCATTGAGGCAATACGCACAATGCATACAGGGGATGTGATGCAGCACCACTACCCGTTGACCGACCTGCCATCCTTTCACATCGGAGCCAACTGCTGAAATGATCCCGGCTGTTTCGTGCCCAAAAATGCGCGGCGGTTCATACAACGGATAGAGAATTTTTTTGATATCCGATTGGCACAACCCTACGACCTGCACCTGTACCAGTACGTCATCAGCAGCAATGTCTGGAATGGGTACTTCTTCGTAACTGAGCTGGTTGACCCCACGAAACACCTGTGCTTTCATTGATTACCTCCCTCTCTGGTGAACTATCTGGTGAACTAATTGTATGAGTGTCAAGCTAGAACACGTTGTACCCTTTGGGCGATCGCTCAGCGAGTACGAACGGATGTTTAACTTCTCTGCGGCTGATTATCACCGTCAAATTCTGGATTGTAGCGGTGGTCCCGCCAGTTTTAACGCAGAGATGACAGAACGGGGCTATTCCGTGATCTCGATCGATCCCCTCTACGAATTTTCGGGCGCACAGATCGAACAACGATTTCTGGCAACGGTCGATCAGGTCATTGCCCAGGTCGAAGCGACTCCCCACGATTGGGTCTGGAGTTTTCATCAAGATAGCCAGGACTTACGCCGTAATCGCACCAAAGCTCTACAACGATTTCTGAGTGACTACGACCAAGGACGGGCAACGGGACGCTATCGGTTAGCAGCTTTACCGACCCTGCCGTTTGCGACAGAAGCGTTTGATCTGGTGCTATGTTCTCATTTCTTGTTCCTCTATTCCGAGTTATTTCCGCTACAGTTTCATATCGATGCGATTTTGGAATTGTGCCGGGTTGGCAAGGAAATTCGTATCTTTCCGCTGCTAACCCTCGCCGCTCAGGTTTCGCCGTATATTGAACCCGTCCAGATGGCTCTAGCACAGGCAGGGTGGGCTAGTACTGTAGAAAAAAGTGGCTATGAGTTGCAAAAAGGTGGGAATGAAATGCTGAGGATCTGGCGAGAATGAGTTCAGATCCGACGTTTCCAAAAAGGCTGGGGATCTTGGTGAGGGTGGCAGGCAGGGGTAAGTATGCAGGAATTGACAACTGATGTTTTGGTCGTTGGCGGTGGCACAGGTGGCACGGCGGCGGCAATTCAGGCAGCACGACGGGGAGTGCAGGTGATTCTGGTGAGTGAGTTTTCCTGGTTGGGGGGAATGCTGACAGCGGCTGGGGTAACGGCTCCCGATGGCAATGAGCTGGCAGCCTGGCAAACTGGGATCTGGGGATCGTTCCTCCAGGCATTGCAGCAACGGCAACCGGAAGGGCTGGATCATGCCTGGGTCAGTTTCTTTACCTATGAACCCAGAGTAGGGGCAGAAATTTTTGCGGATTGGGTGCGATCGCTCCCCAACTTGAAATGGATGAGCGATCGCACGCCTCAAGCGATTCTAAAAAGTGGCGACCGGATCACAGGCGTTTGTTTTGAAGATGTCACGATTCATGCGGCGATCGTTTTGGATGGGACGGAATTGGGCGATCTCCTGGCTCTGGCAGAGATTCCCCATCGTTGGGGATGGGAATGGCGCAGCCAATGGCAAGAGCCTAGCGCCCCAGAGGCAGCCACTGACTTAACAAACCAGTATCCTGTGCAATCGCCCACCTGGGTTGTCGTGATGCAAGACGTTGGGGAAGGCAACTGTGCCCCAACCATTCCGGCTCCGCCCCTGGATGATCCCGATCAATTTATCGGCACCTGGGAGGGCTATGGACCTGAGTTGTTTCTCAACTATGGACGACTGCCGGGAAATCGCTTCATGATGAATTTTCCCCAACGAGGGAATGACTATGGCACGGGGTTGCATCGGTTGGTAGGGTCACAGGAGGAGCGATCGCAATTTCTTCAGGAAGCCCGCTGGCATTCCCAGAGCTACGCCCGATTTTTGCAAACTCACTTGGGGCAACGCTATGGCTTAGCGACCGATGTATTTCCGGATGGCAGCGCTTTTGCGCTGCACCCGTATTATCGGGAGAGTCGGCGGCTCCAGGGAATCACAACAGTCACGGAATGGGATATTTTGCCCATGGCAGAGGCAACAGTTGCGGCACTCCCCACCGACGACCACGGGCAGGTGACGGCGATCGCCATTGGCAACTACGCCAACGATCACCATTACCCCGGTTATGAGTTTGCCTTGCAGCCCAAATCAATTCGCTGGGGTGGACGCTGGACGGGCACGCCATTTACGCTGCCCTATGGCTGTTTGGTGCCTGCGGCGATCGATGGGTTGCTGGTATGCGAAAAAAATAGTTCCGTTTCTCATATTGCCAATGGGGCAACTCGGTTGCAGCCATTGGTCTTGGGCATCGGTCAGGCAGCCGGAATGGCAGCGGCATTGTGTATCGAGCAAACCTGTCAACCCAGAGACTTATCCGTTCGGGCACTACAAGATGCATTGCTCACCGATGCGATCGCCCCCACCGCACTGATCCCCTTATTCAACCTGCCACCTCAGCATCCCGATTGGCTCTACTGGCAACGCTATTACCGAGATCATCCCGACGCCTATCCCAGCAATGGCTATGCCCCAGTTGACCCGCAGGGTCAGGCATCCATGCCAACGCCGCGATCGCTGTCTTTTTCTGGCATCTTTCAGCGTCAAGGAGAGCAGGCGTATGAGTTCACAGTGGTAGAACCCAAAGCGATCGCCCAGCAGACTTTTTCTCTGGTAACACTGGATGCGATCGTCGATGGGCAACTCCAGCAGTGTCAGACGGGTCAATCGCTTCAGCTAGAGGGACGGCTTAATCACTCCGGTCAGTGGATTATAGTCAATCGCATTATTCAAAGCGCTGATTTTGAGTTGACCAGCGACGCAACCGATAAGTGTCATCCCCCCCAATGATCAGAGCAGGCATGCCGTTGTCTCCCAGATCGGCGATCGCCACGATCGCCTGCCCACTACCTGCGTCAATATCGCTGTAAATAATATTGCCTTGATCAGAAAAAATGATCGTGCGGGAATCGGGGGAAAGAGCGTGGTTAAAACTCATCTGAGTCTGATCGGTCGAGCTAGGTTGAAATAGCAGAATGGCTTCGGGTTGGCTATTCCCTGTCAGATCGATCAACTGCACTGACCAGGTACCCACCACCGCTAAATCGTCCTCAGGTTGGGCAGTCGAAACGGGCAGGGCATAGTCTGTTTGTCTAAACTCTTGCCAGAGAGCGGGTAGCATGGCATTGACCCAGGTGGGTTGCTCGGCGTATAGAGTGGACAGAGTTGTCATCGTTCCCGGTTCCAGCCACTGGATCGTCGGGGTCATGGCTAATGCCGGAAACGGTGATGTTGCCAAAGTTTCACTGGTTGAATCAGACGCTGCAATTAACAGTTGCAGACTGCCATTGCTATAGCGCGCCGCTTTGACTGTGGCTGGCAGGGTCTGAGACATGCCATCGTCGCTCCAAACCATGATTTGTACCTGGGGATCGCGACCCAACCCCAACACATTCCACAGTTGGTTAGCGGCATCGATCACAGAGAGATGCAGATCTGGAAAGGGCGATCGCTGCCACTGTTGCCCATCGTGGAAACTGGCAATCTGCACCCGATACCAGGATTGTCCAGAGGCTAACTGAAGCGACGAGTTGCCCCCCGGTCTCAGCCAATCTGCCGGATTGATGCTGGCAAGGCGATCGACGGTTCCCAGCCAACGACCATCCTCACGGATCGCATTATCAGCCGTCAACGTGTTCAATAATCCCAAGGTTTCCTGAAGCCGTGGATCGAGCGCCGTCAGTTGGGTCAGGGGATTGCCCCCACGCTCCAATTGTTGTTGTAACCAGGCGATCGCCGCTCCCCGATTTTGTTGGACAGCAATCACCAACATCCCCCAGGCTTGCACATCGGCTTGATTGGGATAGATCTGAGATGCCGCATTGATCCGTCGCCAGAGTCGCCCTGATTCATCTCGCAGCAAACTGGTGACGTCGTATCCGTCCCGACTTGCCGCTTGCAGAGACTTGAGAGCGTCCGTCCAGCGACCATCAATCAGTTTAGTGGTAATATCTTGCCCCGGACTCGACCAGGAATGACTCGCTTGTTGCTGGCTCAACTGGGCATGAAGGGCAACCAGATCGAGTTGGGCTTGAGCGGTTGCCGACCAGCTTTTTTCTCGCCCTTGCGATCGCTCTTTCGCCGTCTGAAGCAACTGCAACGCTGGCGACCATAACCCGCTCTGTGCCAGAAGAATGCCGTTTTTATACGTCGAATTATTCAGATCCATTGCGGTCAAAGGAATTGCCTCTAACCGCTGCGGATTTATCGCCGAGGCAGAGGATTTTACCTGGTAAACCTGAAAGGCAGGCTCTAGCCCAACCGTTTGGTTCACTACCAATTCTGGCACCGTATCCCCAGTGACCGCTTGCCAACCCGCCACCTCACCCGTTGGACTAGTCCACGCCGACAAAAGAGATAAGCGCGCTTGTTGGGCGTCGTAATATACCACCTGTCCATAGACCAAGCGATTGCTGCCTCGTTGCCAGTTGCCTTTGAGCTGAAGCCAATTGCCTGCTCCAGGGGGTGCAACTCCCGGAATGGGATTGATTTCCGTGAATGGTAACAGCCGGGATGAACCCTGGCTTTCTGTCGGGGTGCTGGCTAAGGGCGCAACGACAAAAAACTCTTCCGTTCCCCTGACGGCAAGGCGATCGGCTAATAATAAAACCGGGTCGTGGGCGGATTTGTGGTGAATCTGGTAAACGCGCAGTTCTGTAATTTGTCGGCATGATGCGGCGATCGCCGCCGCCGTATCACAGCTGTCTGTCTTTGCTAACACAGGCAGTAATAGATGGTCAGACTGAAGCGTAATCGGATTGCCCACCGTTAACCCCTCTTCTGCCAAACTGTCTCGAATGCTGCTCAAGGGTCTGGGTGTGCTGTCGCTGATCAAGGGCTTACGATTCCACTCGGGCATCATCCAACTTAGCCAGCTGACCGAACCGGGGTTAACAATTACGCGGATTGCCACCCAACCACTACCCACCAATAACGTGGCGATCGCCAACCAAAAGCCACTCACCAAAAAAGCAGAGACAAACCATCGCTCTAAAAACGGCACCTTCGGAGCGACCAATAGTTTGACGGCAGGTTCTTCATCCCATTCCTCATCGTCCCAATCGAGGTCATCGGCGTCCTCATCCTCTCGCTCATCGGCTGGCTCCAGGGCTGGACGACGCACCGGAGCACGGGTCTGAGGAGACACAAACACGGTGACTTTGGCAGCAGGTCGTTTGTCGGTTGGCACCGGGATCGAGGGTTGAGACGGTGCAGGTTGGGACGATGGCTGGGAAGAAGAGTCAGACGGTTGACTGAGCGGGGAGGATGTATCGACATGAGGCGATCGCTTCCCCTTCAAATGAGAGGCAACGAACAGCTTGACTTTCACCGCACGCTCCGGTTTCTTCTTCATCCTTTATCCTTTCATCAAAACCTGCTCATAGGCTCGTCCTGCCTGTTCCCAAGTATACGTACCTTCCACCAATGCTCGTCCCTCTCTGGCAAATTGATCCCGCAATGCAGCATCTTCGAACAATCGACTGATGGCATTAATGTACTCTTCTACCTGATTTGCCCGCAATGCCCTCAAAGGAACATCAGCCGTATCGACGGCAAGCCCCTCTAAACCGCGATCGCTGCCGACCACGGGTACCCCGGCTGCCATTGCCTCCAGGGTTTTATTCTTAATGCCAAAGCCAGTTCGCAGGGGTACCACACAAACGGTCGCCTGATGCAGTTGCTCGACCATTGACTCAACCCGTCCCGTGACCCGAACACCAGGGCAAGCTTGCAATGCCTCTACCTCTGGCGTTGGACGGGCACCGACGATGCTAAACGTGGCATCTGGATACCGTTGGCGTAGACCGGGCATTACATCCAGGGCAAAAAACCGAGCCGCGTCAATATTATGAGAGGCATCCATGGCTCCTACAAAAACCAGATGATGACCGCTGGGATCGCGATCGCGATAGGGAAATAGCTCCAGATCAACGCCATTGGGAATCACAGCAATCTTGCTTTTAGGGCTGAGATGGCGCATCTCGTCGCGATCGTCGTCTGTGGTCACAACAATGTGCGAAAACTTTTTGCAATAGCCTTTTTCGTACCGATAGAGCAGAGAGAGATAAAGGCGATCGCGTTGAGGATTTTGGGATGCTCCCATTTCTAAATGATTTCGAGTCCAGGCATAGACTGAGCTATGAACATCGACAACCGTTTTCACCGTCTTGCGAAACTCTGGGCGGATGTAGATTTCATTGACGCTGTGTTCGCAAGTAATCACATCGAATTTTCCAGCATTTACCCCAGCATCAATCCAGGCTTGCATCTCTGGAGCATAGCGATACAAGACATTTGGCGGGATCTGTTTGATCCAAGATTCGAGAAAATTGCCGATTTTACCGACTATTTTCTGGAGCAAGTTGGCTGGGATCGACTCGTCCGGCAACGGAAAAATGACAAGATCACTGACCCATTGCCGCAACGCCGCGATCTCTTCATCTGAGACGGCTGCATGTCGTTGCGTCACCAGGGTAACCGAATGGGTTTGGCTGAGATATTTGAGCAGATTAAACGTTCTGATCTCTGTGCCTCCCCGGCTGGGTGGATAGGGGAAGGTCGAGGAAATCATCAAAATATTCATGCAGCTACTCTTGTCAGGGCTAGTTCCAGTGAGAACGTTCAACCATCTAGTCTAATCACAGTCTTCTGAAACACCAACTGATTGACTATAGCGATCCTATTGGATTCGCAAACATGATTAGTTGTGAGAGCGCCCGCCCTTCGGGCGGACGCTCTCACAACTGATTTAGAAACGCTATGGATGGGCTAATCTTCAAAACCATTGCCCCAACTCAGAAACCGTTAATGGCATCGATTCCGCATATTCTGATCCAACTCCCGTAAAGTGGGGTTGGCTTGGTTCTTCGGGATCAGTGTTATCAGCCTCTGGAAAAACGGAGATGGGAGTTTCGTCTTCTACGTCAGCCGAGAGATGCTCAAAAAAATTGATCAGTGCGTTTTTCTCATCGGTCGATTGACTTTCACCGACCTGGGGATCGGTAGGTAATGATGCCGCGATCGCATCATCCAACGCCTTTTGATGCAGCCGTTGGGCAGCCGCATCTAATGCCGAAGCCGAAATCGCATCCACCAGTGTCTCGGCGATCGCAGGCTCTGGATGTCCATTGCTGATCGGTTCAGCATCAATGGTTTCAAATAAATCGATCAGGGTGCCGTCTCCCGACCAGCCTGTTTCTGCCAGATCCGATTCTGCATCTGGATCGTAGCCCGCTGAATCATAGAAAAAGCTGGAGATCGTCTCCGTACCAGACGCCGCGCTACTCTCCGCATGAGATTTAGCGGATGGATGGAAGTTATTCGGTTGGGTTTCCGTTCCGGACAAGGGCGTCGGTATATCGGTTGACTCTGGGGGGGCAGGCTGGTTGATTGAGGGGTCAGCGATCGCGTTTTCTTCTAGCGAGTTCAAGGTCAGCGCGTCAGGATACTCTTCAAACTCAGATGGATCTACCGACTCTTCATCGACTTCTTCAAACAGACTCGACGGATTGAACAGGTCTACAATCGCAGACTGTTCTTCGGATAAATTCTCTACACTATGCGCCGTTGCGCCGTTTTGCTCAGACTCAGCCACCTGCCCAATCGCCTGGAAAAAAGATTCCAATGTGTCGAGGGCAATCCCGTTATTCAACTCCGTCCCATGATGGCTATCAACCCCGTTACTGGACTCATGCGGATCGGCTGCCAATGCCTCACTGGTAAGGTGCTGAGGTTGTAGCGGAGATTCGATAGGCGATGATGCGATCGCTTCAGTTACAGATGCCTCGGTCGCAGGTACCTCAGGCGCAGGTGATACAGGTGTAAATGCAGTTTCCCCAGGTTCAGCCGCAGGTGCGTCTGGGATGGCAGCACTGGCTACGGAATGCAATGTGCCAACGTCTAAGCCTTGCTGGAGTCTAGATAGATTTTTGACCGCTTTATCAGCGTTCGCTTTATTGCCTCGTTGCATAAATAAATCAGCAGCTTTTTCAAAGTCAGCGATCGCTGCTTCAAAGTTTTGCAGTTTTTGCAACGTGATGCCGCGATAGTAATAGCACTGCGGTGCATCGGGAACTAACTCAATGGCAGCATTGTAATCGGTCAGTGCGCCCTGAAAGTCGCCAATTTTTTGCCCTGCTAAACCACGATAAAAGAACGCAATAGCAGAATCTGGCTGATATTGAATCGCCAGACTCAAATCGGCGATCGCGCCTAATTGGTCGCCCATCTCAGAGGCAACAAAGCCCCGGTTGCAATAAGCCGTAATGAAATTAGGATCGAGATCAACTGCGTGGCTAAAGTCAGACATGGCACTCTGGTAGTCGCCCAGGTCAAACTGCACCAATCCGCGATAGTTATAGGCGATCGCATCTTCAGCCGTAGTCCCCAAAACCTGATTAAAGTCTGCCAGGGCACCTTGCTTATCTCCCAGGTCATAGCGCGTTACAGCACGGTTCCAGTAAGCAGCCACATCATCTGCATGTAGAACTGGATGATCAAATCGATGGATCAATTGTTGAATGACTTCGCCATCGGTGGTGCGCAGTTTGAGTTCCAATTCTGGAAACAGAGATTGTTGGATCAACGAATCGTCCGTTCCCAGAACGGCAAACCGATGATCGGAAACCAGGAAGTTTTCAGATGTTCCTAAAATTTGGAACTGAAATTGCTCTGGATAGGTTTGCTTTAGGCGCAACAACCGTTGTAAAGTCGCTTGCAGCTCTTTCTGGCGCGGTTGAATCGCCCACCGCTGATTAATACTCTGAATGAAACGGTGTTCTCGTTCTGCCTGGTGGCACCAGCCCAAATCAAGCTGCCGCCCCTGAGCCAAAAATCCGTCGATCTGCTCAAACAACGCCTCATCCAATACACACTGACTCGACCAGGGCCAAATCAAAATCAACCGCTTTTGAGTCACGGCCAGCGCTTCTTCTAAGACTGCCCGACTACTATACGCGAAGCTATGCGCAGAGGCAGGTGTGGACGACGTTGATGCCTCCTCCGCCAGACTCGATTTAAAGTCAAACACTAGCTCATAGTGCGGATCAGATGGAAAGGAGCGCAGTTGCTGATTGATTTCCTGTAACTCTCGCCGCAAGGTATCTTCAATTTGCCGCTGAAGCTGAGGACCACTGGGTAGCGCTTGCAGTTGCTGCCCGATCGCTTCTAACTCCCGTTGCAATGTTTCTTCAATGCGAGCTTGAAACTGCCGCTGGGGTTGCAAAATGATCGGCTCTTCAGCCTTGGATGCAGCGACATTGGTGGGGAACTGAGCAACCTCTGTCTGGGCAACAAATGCCTGCACCTGTCGGTTAATCTCTCTCAATTCCCGCCGTAGCGTTTCTTCAACCTGCGATTGGAATACTTGTTGTTTTTGCAGCGCTTTCAGTTGAATCACAAGCGCATTCCAGTCATGCTTGGGCACCCGGTCGGCAACAATTCTAATTAACTCTGCCACTTCCTGCTTCAGAGAGCTGGGATCAAAGGGAGGCGGAAGTTTCTGAAATTGCCGATTGAGATGATTGATCTGATTTTGCAACGATGTCAGACTCGATTTTGCCGGACGAGACTGCAACTGTTGACTCAGTTCTTGCAACTTACGACGCAGACTTTCCTCATTTTGAGAATGCGACTCTTGTTGCTGATGCAACGCTTGCATCTCCGTCACCAAATTGCTCCAATCGCGTTTGGGGACTAAATCGGCAACGACCCGAATCAGTTCTGCCACCTCTTGCTTCAGAGCTGTAGAGTCAAACGGTGGGGGCAATTTTTGAAACTGGCGATTGAGATGATTGACCTGTTCTTGCAAAGACGTTAGGGTGGGTCTGGTCTGGTCGCTGAGGTTCTGTAGACCGTTCCGCAACTGATCGGTGTCTGCCCTGAGTCTGGCAATCAACCGATCAAGATCCTCAACCCGGTCGGATGTAGAGAGTTCCTGAATCCGGGCATTGAGTTGGGTAATCAGATCATTGACGTTTCTGTATTGATCTTGCAAATTAACAAGGTCGCGGCGGACATTCCCTAAATTCTGCTTTTCAATCGGGTCAAGCCGTTCTTGGAGTTCTTTTTGAACCGTTGAGATATCTTGGGAAAGACGCTCAAATACTTCACGATTTTTGATCAGCAGCGATTTTTTCACACTACCCAACGTCTCTGGTGTCGGCAGGTCAGCCACTTGCTGGTTGAGTAGCTCCATATTTTTAGAGAGCTTCTGGTCTAATTCGTGAACGGCGATCGCCCGATTTTGTTCTCCCAGTTGTATCAATCTCCGACGATTGATCAAATTAAGAACTAACACTAGCGATAATGGGGCAGAGGTATAGAGAAGTTGCGAAGAAACCGAAGCCGCAACCGTGCCCACCCCTAGTCCGACTAGTGATGCATATTCTGCAAAATCAAACCAACTACGATTCTTCAAGATAACCCTGCCCCAGATTAAACGGCTTGCAACTTGACAGGCTGAAAACGAAGATTGTCTCCTCCCAGCCCAGACAGACTTATTCGACTATTCCTTAGCTTTCTGCTGAGATCAGGAAATCCTTTTCAGAATGATCAATCCTGTAAACCGTAAATCTGCGTGTTTAGGGCACATTTTCGAGACATCTGGCGTACAAATCAAAGCTAGAGATACCGCCAATCTGAGCCTTATTTGTGCAGATTAAAGCGAACGTTTTAACTCTGATCACATATCTTCATTCGACTGAGTCCACGATTATGCCGGGGTGCCGGGGTGGAACCTCTGTTCGGGGACGTCGCCCCCGCTCCCCCTTGTCCTGACGCTGATGTGTAGGGCTGGCTATATAGCGCTGTGCAGGTTGTTCAGTACGGTGTTGTGGGGCGTGGAGCGCCCCACAACACCGTTTCTGTATTTAAAAAACTTGCACAGCACTATAAACCTATAAAATCTCAGGCACAAAATAGTCTGAAACGGGGATCTATCAATGCCGACGCCCTACATAAATTCGTCATCTCGATCCGGAAATTATCGAAATTAACAGAAAAGATAAACAGGAGTTTTCATCAACCCATCTTTAGTGCAGATCATTATCCATACCAGATCGGATTGAGGTGAAAAGGGGCTCCATCCCAGCATGGAACGCAGACACCCATTCTTCCTCAATTCCCAGACCTGCTTGATGAAAATTGCACTACACCCACCCCAGGAAGGGCATTTTTTTGCTCGTCCTCAGTGGCTCATGAGAAAAAACAGCAGCATTGATTGAGAGGCAGATGACACAGGCGATGGTTAAATCAAAGTCACTAGAGGCAATTAGCCTGAAGCTGGTCGAAATTATCAAAACTCGAGATGAAGATCAAGTAAGACACTGGATCAATGTGTTGGAAAAACAGAAAGATCCTATGGTCACGGTCAAATTGTTTAGCTTAATCTGTCAGCGCTTAAAAAAAATTGATGCCAACCTTAATGTTTGGTTTCATGAGCTTTATTTTGAAAGCGTCCATCCTGACGTCAAAAAGATGTGGCTAGATTTTGTTGATCTGTGCGCTCTCAGTCGCTCTTAATTTCATCACCCTTAGGTATATGTCTGTTCTCGCAGAACCACTTAAAATCGAGCTGAAAGCAAGCGATCGCATTCAGGTTTAACCTCCAGCTAATTTAAAAGCTGAAGATTTTCTGTGAGAAAATCTTCAGCTTTTAAGTTGAATAGGGGTAATACCCCAAAGGATAATCCTTCAATACAAGCTCAAAGTAGCAGGCCTGGAAATGTCATGATTTTTGTGGCGCGGGCGACGCCCGCGCCACAAAAATCATGTCCTGAATGCCACTACTGTTGCGAACACTAAATTCTGCAACATGGGGTGGAGGGGCTGCGCCCCTACGCAGGGGTTCCACCTCTGCACTCTGTTCAACCAGCCTCTCGGTTGCTACACATGATACTAAACGGACGTCACCGTTATATTTACGGATCTATTAAATTGTTTGGAGGTATTAATTCTTTAGCAGTTTTGTTGGAATCAACCTCAAACTGGGCAACTTAAGCTCTATATCCATACTTAAGCCGGTGTCTGCTTGTTCACAAAAGCTGTGGTTTAGGAAATCCGGTACGGCGTCATCTAACCTCTATGAACTCAAGAATCAATCAAAAAGTTTGTTTTATTGGTGGAGCAGGGCACTCAGGCTCAACCCTACTCGGGTTTATTTTAGGCAGTCATCCCGATGGTTTCTATGCAGGAGAAGCTACAAAAACTCGATTTCTGCATGACGAAACTAAAAGAATTACGAAACGAGTTTGTAAACTATGCGGAGAGAATTGCTCAATTTGGGGTGATTTTTTAATTGACGAAACCGTAGATTTATACGAACAAATTTCGATCAAAGTGCGTAAGCCATTAATTATTGATTCTGCGAAAAATGTCGATTGGATCCAACATCAGATAGATGCACTCCATCAAACATCAGCTCAACCGTTTCTCATCTTTCTACAAAGAGATGGACGGGCTGTAATCAATTCTAGGATTCGCAAATATCCAAATAAAGACGTAAAAGATTTGATTTTAGATTGGGCTGAACAAATTCGGCTAACCAACGCCTTGTTTGAAAGGTTCACCCGAAACAAAATCAAGATCCATTATGAAGAATTGGCAACCAATCCTACTCAGATTGTGGAAAAGCTCTGTAATTTTCTGGATATCAATTATTATTCTGAAATGATAAATTATAACCAACATGAGCATCATGTATTAGGTGGAAATAACGGGACTCAATTTTTGGTCGCAAAGTCTCAAACAACTCAGTTAAGTCAGCCTTTTGTATCCCTATCTGATAAGAATAAATACTATTACGAAAAGCATGACTCAGCGATCGCTCTAGATTTGAGATGGAAACAGGAACTTGATCCAGCGATTGAAACCCTTTTCAATGAGCTCGCTGGAACAGAAAATCAAGAACTCAGATGGGATGTGTAACGATTATGAAAAAAGTTGATCTTGTTTTTAGAACGGTTGGTGAGAGAACGACTGAAATTGCCCTGAATTTAGCAATTCAAAACATTCAACCCAATCGAATTCATGTGCTTGAAAAGGTTCGTCCTTTTTCAGAAGCTGTCAATCAAATGCTTAAGATTGAATACGACTGTGATGTGGTCGTGTTCATGGATGCAGATTGCTTGATCATGGAAGACATGAACAGTTTCCTGCAACGCAACGAATATCCCTATGTTGATTGCTATGTTCTCGATAAATTTAGAGGGCAAATTCATCAAGGTGTTCATATTACGCGCATCGATTTAGTCAGAGAGATGCAGAAGGTCAAAGTACCTGAAAATGATCATAAATATGTCCTCCGTCCTGAATCGAGAATTCGTTCCATTGCTCTTTCAAAACTTGAAATGAGCAAACATTTCAAACACTTTAGAATCTTCCATGACTTTTTTCAGTATTACGAAGACATCTTCTGTAAAATTGCGTTGAGAGAGCTACGCAGCCGTACCCACCACACCCGAATTCAGCTGGATGCCGCCGAGAAATATTGGCAGAAACAGCCCGATGATCCAGAATTTCTGGTTGCTCTCCACGCCGTGCAATACGCTAGAGAAGCCAAGAAGCCCGATACAACTCCAGCAGATTTGGCTGAATTTATTGCCGCTTTGCCAGAATTGGCAAAGATTGAAGTTCCAAAACTCCACCTTCCCGAACAAATTCCTCTCACCTATCCGGAAGTGGAAGCAAAAGCTAAATGTCAATGGACGTGGCAACTTATGCACTCTGGTTCTTCCTACTCTGCCCACTCAAAACAAGGCAAGGTTTTTGGCATTGGTCTGAGCCGCACAGGTACAAAAAGCCTGACCAGCGCGCTGCATATGCTTGGCATCAAAGCTGTGCATTATCCAGATGATGAAACGACGCTAAGAGAGCTCACCGAAGGGAATTGTGATTTTTCTGTCTTACGAGAATATGACGGCATTACCGACATCACGGTTGTTCCTTACTATGCGCAGCTAGACAAACTGTTTCCCGGCAGCAAGTTTGTTCTAACGGTTCGCGATAAAAACTCATGGCTAAAATCCATGAAGGCTCACTGGAGTAACCGCCCTGCTTTTATGGACGCTGACGAAGGGAAGCCGGGTAAAGAAACCCATATGAAGATCAGACGATTTCTCCGGGCAGCGGTCTATGGGACTTATGAATTTAATTACGAGCGGATGTCCTATGTTTACGATCAGCACTACAAAAATGTGCTGGACTACTTCCAAGATCGTCCAGAGTCTCTGCTGGTGCTGAATATTTGTAATGGTCAGGGTTGGCAAGAACTGTGTGATTTCCTCGACTATCCCATGGTGCAGCATCCTTTCCCCTATACGAAAAAGCAATCTGCCTTAATGGCGTTAGTCAGTTAGACAGTGCGCTATTACAGCGCTTCGCGCTGGGATGTGTTTAGATTTTTTGTTGTGTGCCGCGCGGAGCGCGGCACACAACAAAAAATCTGTAGCTTAAGCAATTTGTAATCCTAAGCCATTGTTTTCTATTAAAAGAAGTGGAGTTGTGCCGACGGTGCAGCTTCACTTCATTTATATAGCGCTGTGCAGGTTGATTCAGTACGGTGTTGTGGGGCGCTCCGCGCCCCACAACACCGTTTCTGTACTTAACGAACTTGCACACCGCTATATAAGGGCTGTTCGAATTCAAGTTAGATTAGTGTTGGTGCGATGCGATCGCCACCAGAAGGAGTTCTATGGCTGAATCTAACCCGCTGATCCGACATGCTGACTTTGTTGAGTATGATCCGGTTTTTAAACAGCAGATACTGAGATTACATCAGCTCACCGTGTATGCCAGATGGATCGTAGTGGCAGCTTTCTGGATCAGTATCGCTCCTATCTGTCTATGGAGTCTACGCTCAGAGATAGCATTGTGGCTGGAACACTTTACCTGGACAGCGGTCAGGTTTAGCCTGGTTTATAATCCAATTCCGACCTTGGGTCTGTCCCTTTGCCTGGGAACGACGGTAAGTGTCTTATTGTGGCAAAGTCACAATATTCTATGGGGTATTTCTGATCGACAAACCCAACGCTTAGAAAAGTTGTTATTCAAAATCCATCAGCAAGGCATCAGTCATCCTCTGTGGAAATGGGTCTGTAAAGAACAATCATAAAATTCCAGTTTTAGGGTGGCGCGGCTCTGCCGCGCCACCCTAAAACTGGAATGCTGTTTTATTTCTAGTCTTGAACCTCGTGACACGAGAGCAATTTTTTAATCGGCAGCTCCGAGGAGACTGGCAAGCAATGCTTTTTGGGCATGAAGACGATTTTCTGCTTGATCCCAAACTTTAGATTGAGACCCTTCGATAACGCCCTCTGTAATTTCTTCGCCTCGATGAGCTGGCAAACAGTGCAACACGATCGCCCGTGGATCTGCCTGAGCTAACAGTTGTTCATTGATTTGATACGGTTGAAAGATGGGAACCCGCGATTCTGCCAAATCTTCTTGCCCCATGCTAGCCCAGACATCGGTATAGAGAACCTGCGCTCCTTTTACCGCCGCTTCAGGGTCGTCGGTCATCAAGACGGTTGTGCGATCGCCTGCAATATCCTTCGCGCGTGCCACAATCTCAGCATCTGGTTGGTATGAAGCGGGAGTCGCCACATGAATGTTCATTCCCACTAGGGCACACCCTAAAAGAAGTGAATGAGCAACGTTATTGCCATCTCCTACGTAGGTGAGAGTTAAGCCCGCTAAACTACCAAATTGCTCTTGTACCGTCAGCAAATCAGCCACCGCTTGACAAGGATGCTCTAAATCAGTCAGCGCATTAATTACAGGTAATTTTGCATAATGGGCAAAGGTTTCAATCTCTTGTTGTTCAAACGTCCGAATCGCCACAATATCGAGATAGCGATCGAGCACTCGTGCTGTATCAATCGTAGGCTCACCTCGACTCACCTGAGTAACGCTAGCATTCAGGTCTAAAACCTGCCCTCCTAGCTGATACATCGCGACCGTAAAACTGACCCGAGTGCGGGTAGACGCTTTGCTAAACAACAGCCCTAAAACTTTTTCACAGCGCAAACTTAGCTTGCCTGTCTTCAATTGAGCAGCAAGATCTAAAAGCGATCGGACTTCATCCGCGCTCAAATCCGCCATGCTCAGAAAATCTCGCCCTTTTAGTGATGCCATGCTCACCTTAAATCAATGCCGCAGTGAATTATTCAGAAAACCCTATCAGATTTTCTTCAATTAGCCCAGATCCTTGGAACAGTAGCAGCATAACTTAATTCGTGCGAGTGAAGGAGGGCTATTGCATTTGAATACCCCTCCCTCCACTGCATTGCATTCAGACGAATTTAATTCGACGGATCGGAGTCATCTGATTTATGCGATCGCTTCATAATCAGGCTCCGGACACCCAATGCCCCCAGAGCCAGGAAACTTAAGACAGAGCTTGGTTCCGGCACGGAAACCGGATCTGGCGTGGGTGTAGGGGTTGGGGTTGGGGTTGGAGTCGGCGTTGGAGTCGGCGTTGGGGTCGGCGTCGGAGTGGGTTCCGGCGTTGGGGTTGGAGTTGGAGTGGGTTCCGGCGTCGGAGTCGGGGTTGGAGTAGGTTCTGGTGTCGGGGTTGGAGTCGGAGTTGGAGTCGGTTCCGGCGTTGGGGTTGGAGTTGGGGTGGGTTCCGGCGTTGGCGTTGGCGTTGGCGTTGGAAGTATTTCTACCAAGCTGACACTGTCGAAGAGCACTTGCCCCCCAAAACCAGTGAGGCGAATTTGTAGCGGTTGCCCAAATAAATCGATATCAGCGTCAGTTGCGGTATAAGTCAGGCTGGAGGTAACAAACCCCCCTGCAATCGGGGTGAGCAAATCTTTGATGCTAGAGAGAACAACATTCCCCGCGAGCAAGTCAATCGTATAGCCACCAAAGCTAACATCATTACGAGCACCCACATCTACCGTGAGTGTGTATGTTGCTCCGGCAATCAGAAAACCGTCGCTCAGCGTCTGCGAAAGCGTGCCGCTACTGACAAAGGCAACCCTCTCACCATCGGGGATGGATGAAATGGTTGAAGGAACCGAAGGATAGTAAAGACCACCACTTGTCACATCCCAGCCGTCGATACAACCGAATGCGAAATCACCTGTGAGTGTACAGGCACTATCCTCAAAAGATGAATTGACAATTGTTGCAGCCTGCGCGGGAGCAGATGAGATGACGCATAGTGAACCAGATAAACTGCCCAAAGCGACCAAAATGGGTAATTTGAACCCCATTTGTTGAAACAAAGTCATCTTTTCTTTTTGACTGGTAGATTCCATCAGATTCCCTGCCCTTGACCAATAACATCGAGAAATAGAGCCGAGCAATACCCAAGAATTGCGAAACTCGGAAATTGAAAATTGACAAGATTTCCCTGCAATCACTACGGACTGAGAGAAACGGTAAGTTAATTTTTCAGAAAAACAAAAAGTTCAAACTGTCTTGATAGCAAGGATCAAAAATAAGGAAACCTTAACCTCAGTTGAGCCTGACAAAAAACTGAACGCAAGCTGAAAGAACTGCTTTTACACGGTTAGACAGACCATGAAAAATTTAATGAAATTTTAATACTCGTATTTCCGTGAATAATGGCAATCGAATTAATTCAGTATGTTTCAATTTTTACATTGTTTTTCAGCACGTCTACTATAAAGGGCTCTCTGTCTTCAAAATTACTACATAGAACAATGGATAATTTTAAAGAATGTGTAAAGTTGCTATTGTTTAATGATTGTGATCAGCTTCTGCATTAAGAAAAACCTAAATTCTTTATTAACAACTTCATCGAATTAGATGAGTATTGGGATAGGTCTAAGTATTAAAATCAGTACTGGTGATGACTATGGGGCAATGGCTGCATGCCTACTCAGTGCAAATTTGGCAGCGAAATAAGAGCGTTTTAGATCTGTCAAAAACAGCTATTGCTTTTCACACGATTTACGTTGGCATGGCGTTCAACGTGGGAAATAGAGTCTTTTCTGCAACAACACTCCACTTCCGCAATTAGATCGACTTTTAGCTAGAGTTAATGACGTTTGAAAACCCAATTTGTTCAAATGAACACAGTGAAGTCGGCTCGGTTTTGTCATCTAAAGTCCACACCTTCCCATCAAAAAATTTCTCTCAATCTGTTAGAACCGTGCATCCGAACGAATGGGGAGTAGGACTCTAGAGGGGCGATCGCCACCACAGGTTACGCTCAGAGTAATCACTTGGGCATCAATCAGACGAGCCTCCTGAGCCGTTGGGGGTGTTCCGGGATTTACGGTATACGCTGGAAAACTTGCTGCACTCAGGCTGAGACGTAAGGCATGTCCCTGAGCAATACACATGCAAGTCGGCTGCATAACAATTTGAAGAGGTTGGCTGGCATTGGCAATTTCTGAATGTCTTAGATAACCCTGACTGAAGTTGTAAACCACGCCACTGGGCTGCACGTCTGATAAAGTTGCACACACATCAAAATCAGTAGAATCAGCCGTGCAATAAATTTCAACAATAATTTCCCCGGCTAAATGTAAATCTTCTATGAGGATGTTAGAGGTATAAATTAGCACATCCGTGCGGCAATCTAGACCACTCCGATCAAACGATCCAGCTGGCATCGTGGCATGACCACCCAAACTCGGAACAGGACGCCAAGGATCATGCACCCACACATCCGTCATGGTGGGCGTTTCAAGAGCTGAATTAGGGGACGTAGGCGATTCCTTTAGCAAACGCCCTTCCTGTTCGCCCATACTGGCAAGACCTGTGGTATCGAGGGGCCATGCTTGCAATGCGGGAGTCGGAAAAGACTCAAACATCTGCCATTGATTGCGTCCCATTTCAAACAATTGCACAGATGCTTCTGTTAACAAGCCAGTTTCTTCTCCCTTCAGAAATTGATTAAACCAGCGGATTTGTAGACGATCGATAGGAGTAGCAGCGGTAACTCCGTAATCAACCGCACCGACCTTACGACCCCACGGTAAATGTGCCCAAGGTCCTACGATCAGGTACTGGAGAAATGCACTGCGGGCTACCATTTCGCGATAAAACCGCAGCGTGCCGCTCATGTAAGTATCAAACCAGCCGCCAATGTGCAACATGGGCATATTGACCGATTGCATATAGCGTTTGGGCGATCGCTGCTCCCAATAGTCATCGGGCTGAGGATGCGCCAACCAATCGTGATAAAAAGACTCTGGCGCAAGGGCTTGGAGCAGGGCTGACTGAGCAGAGATGGGATCATCCAGGGGCAAATTGCGCGAAGCATTATAAAGCGCTTGATACGTAGCGATATCATTGCGCCGCCGAGCTGTTTCTGTGGCAAGTTGAATTGCCCAACCCAAATTGAGTTGATAGCGAAATGCGCCCCCTTCATAGGCCCAGTCGTGATACAAGTCATAGCCAATCATGCTGGGGCAAATGGTCTTCAACGCTGCCGGTTGCCCCGCTGCTGCATAGAGTTGGGTCATGCCCTGATAGGAAAACCCATACATGCCCACGTGCCCAGTGCTTTGGGGCAAGCTAGCTGCCCAATCCACGGCATCTCGACCATCTTCAATTTCATAGGCAAATAGATCAAAATCACCTGCCGATGAGCCTCGTCCCCGTACATCCTGGATGACAACGATATACCCATGGGCGGCATACCAGGTGGGATGGGCATACACAACCGTCGATGCGATCGCCCTGCCATAAGGTTGCCGCATTAATAAAACTGGAAATTTGCCCTCACTGTCTGGATAGTAAACGTCTGCATCTAGACGCACTCCATCACGCGTAACCATGGAGACGAGTTGTTTTGGGCGAACACGAAACATACAACGATTTATTTGATCCATTAAATTTTCTTTCCGACATCCTCACCAGGCAGCCATGGCAAGTAAGCACCCCTAAAGGACTTGCGTCATAACAAAATGCCTCTTAGTGGATCACGGCGATCGCTTAACACACTTTGCAAAGAGGGGATATATAGCAATCCTAAATCAGTTGTGAAAGCGCCCGCCCGAAGAGCGGGCGCTTTCACAACTGATCAGATTCACAAATCAAATAGGATCGCTATAGCTATTCTCAAAAGTTTGAAGTGCAAGGTGTTGAGAGAGAGCCACGCGGAGCGTGGCTCTCTCTCAACCCGTAATCTATCCAGTCGTAAAGCACTTCATTATCGATTTGCAAATTACTAGCAGGGAACTAACGCATCAGACCGTTTCAAGACAGCCATATCTTCTTCATCTAATTCAACCGGAGTGCCACTGCGAATCAGCTCTGCAAAATCTTCGTTAGGCACCATAATGCAGAGCGTATAAAGGCGACCGATCCCTATATTTTCGATCACATGAATCCCTGTGGGTGGCACCAAAATGCTATCCCCCGCTTGAATTTTGACAGTCTTGCCATCACAACTGGCTAACCCTTCTCCCTTCAACACAAAAAACATTTCTACTGCCATTTGATGACGATTGGGCGGTGTTTTTCCGCCTGCATCAAAAATTTCAACGCAATAGGTCAAAGACATATTCGCAATAACGGGATCAAACACGATCGCGAGGCGATTACTATCCGTAGGAGTGATTCGATAAGCCTGATAGTCTTTCGGTGTTTTTAAGACAGGGATCACGCAAGCATAGGGGTCCATACATCTTTCTCCCAATTTTATGAAGGGCTGTTAGCTGTTAGCTGTTAGCTGATGGCTGTTAGCTATTAGCTGTTAGCTATTAGCTGTTAGCTATTGGCTGTTAGCTAATAGCTAATAGCTGTTAGCTGTTAGCTATTAAAATAGTTGAATCTGTTACGAAGCCAAAGCATTGATTGACGTTATAAAAAGTAGCTTTCAAACAATAGTCTGGTGATGTCGTTGCGGTACAGTCGCGGAGCAAAATACAGTCGTAGCCTAAAAAATTAGCATCTTGCAAAGTTGCCATGACACATTGGTCTGCGTTAACTCCAGCAAAGAATAATGTCGTTTTACCCAGATTACGTAAGATGCTATCCAATGGGGTATCCCAAAAACCGCTCATGCGATACTTATCGACTTTAATGTCTTCAGGTTTTTGTTCGAGTTCATCCACAACGGCGGCTGCCCAACTGCCGACGGTGAGGACGGGTGCTCCATTTTTGGGTAGGCGATCGCCTAATCCAACACCTTCGCCCGTTGGGTTATAGACATGTAATGCGGCAGGGCTAATGTTTAGCAAATCGGGGCGATTTCCCCAATTTAGCCAAATGATTGGAACGTCTACATTGCGAAGCTTGGGCAGAAGGGTTTTTAGCGGATCAATTGGGGTACGAGCAGGCGTCACATCTACCCCAATATGAGCTAACCAACCATCGGCATGACAAAAGTCATTTTGCATATCAACCACGATGATGGCTGCTTTTGCCAAGTCTAGCTGTAAAACCTTGGTTTCGGTGGGTAATGTAATGACTTGGGGGGGCAGAGGTGGACGGCTGAGGTCTGCGGTTTCTGCATCCACTGCCCAGGCATTGGGGGGTATTCCTAGAGTTTTGAGAGATCGATTCATCATGGTGAAGGCAAAATCTGGCTTACGGTGATTCAGAAACAGGATTCAGAAATGGGTATATAGCGCTTCGTGCTCCGAGAAGAGAGGGCTGACAAGGCAACTGACAAGCCGTACTAGGCGAAAACTAGTGTTGCAAACACGAAATTTTGCAACATGGGGGTTTGGGGGCTGCGCCCCCAAGAGGGGGTTTACCCCCTCCACCCCCTCTAGAACTTGTAAGTTGGTGTACTAGTTTTGGCTTCCGTATTGAATGGCACAATCGAGGTCAGGGGACTGGATGCAGGATAAAGAATGACTAAGATGGACGTTTAACAGCAAAATGTAACGAGATCAAACCAGTAGCGGGCGACTCATGAACGTGTGGTCCTGAGCTACCGTGTACACACATCTCAAACGAGAAGCTACAATTCTGCTCGATCCCCCTAAATCCCCCTTAAAAAGGGGGACTTTCAAACAAATCCCCCCCTTTTTAAGGGGGGCTAGGGGGGATCAAAACAGGATTGGGTAAGCATAGAAGACTTAATGTATACACCGTAGGTGATCCTGAGGGAGATGGCGATCGCCCATTCCATTTGGGTTACGACAGTACAATTTATCCTGAGATCTACTAAATCTCCTTTGCTGTTAGCTCTGCTTAAGGTTTACGAGAAAGGGTATTCACCAGTGAGCTTTACCATTCAAAACGCAGTACTACCCACTCACAATGGGTATGAAACTCTAGATGTAGAAATTACAGGCGATCGCATCACCGCGATCGCCCCCCATCTTAAGGTCACTGGCACACCCATTGATGGACACAACAAACTACTCTTGCCGGGGTTCGTCAACGCACATTCCCACTCGTCGGAAATGTGGCAACGGGGAGCTATTCCACCCCGTCCTCTAGAGCTTTGGATTGCAGAACTGTACGACTTTACCCCGTTAGATGTGGATCAAATCTATATCAGTGCCTTGGGTACAGCCGTTGAGACACTGCTCTCAGGTGGAACGACCCTGGTGGATCATCTCGTTTTAATTCCGGGTAAGGAAATTGAGACGATTTCAGAAGCGGTCAGAGCCTATCGACAAGTTGGGATTCGGGCTTTTATCGGACCCCTGATTCAAGATCTGTCGATCGGTTCTAGCCTGCCCTCAGGGGGCAAAAATGTGCCGGACGAGCCGTATTTTCGTAGCACTGCCGAAACGCTGGCACTGATGCAAGCAGCCGTGGAACAATTTCATCGCCCTGATGAAGGAATTAATATCATGGTTGCCCCCACGGGCATTCAGCTTTGCTCTGATGCGTTGTTTGCAGGGTGCATCGAATTGAGCGATCGCCATTCACTTTGTCACCATTCTCACTTGCTGGAAACCAGAGCCCAACAACTGCTGGCTCACGAAAAATACGGCTGTAGTGCCGTCGAGCACCTCCAGCACATCGGGTTTCTCAATTCCAGAACCTCGTTGGCGCATTGCGTCTGGCTGACGGATGCCGACAGTGCTATTTTGGCAGCCACTCAATCTACAGTAGTCCACAATCCCCTCAGTAATCTGCGCTTGGGCAGTGGCATCGCACCGATCTTGCGATATCGGCAAGCCGGGGTAAACGTCAGCTTTGGCTGCGATGGCGCATCGAGCAACGATTCTCAAGATTTATTAGAAGCGATTAAAATCGGCTCGATTTTACACAACACAACCGACTTTGACTATCGTTTGTGGATTACCCCACGGGAAGCCGTAGAAATGGCATCTTTGGGTGGTGCAACTGGCTTGGGTATGGCAGAGCAAATGGGATCGCTAACGGTAGGAAAAAAGGCAGATTTAGTCTTGTATGACTTGACCAATCTATCTCTACTGCCCCAGACCGACCCAATCGGGCTGCTGGTCTTGGGTCGCCCCACCAATGTTGTAGATAGCGTCTGGGTGGATGGAAAACCCATCGTGCAAGCCGGTATGGTCACCCACGTCAATCTAGAACAGCTCCGGCAAGAACTATTTAACCGTAGCCGTTGGGATGGCGATCGCCGTTCGCAAACCATGCAACAAATGGAGCGTCGCTACCGAAGCGTCATGGGCTTACCCACCTAGAATGCGTTTACCCGCCTATTTTTTTGAAGACCTGCCATTTTTAGCAGGGGCAAATTTCAAGATATTGTGAATCTTTGGAAATATGAACTGGGTAGCTCGCCAAACGATAAATAATGAGGAAGAGCAAAATAAACCCAGTCACCCTTAGAGCAACCCTCTCAACAAAACACCAAGGCTCAATTTTGCTTAACAAAAATGGGGCTTGGATGGGTGTCTATGGGAACGATCCAATAAGAACAAAAGAACAAGGCGATTTCTAGAACAGTATTTTCCCTTAGATATGCAGGCATAATTATTATGCTCTTGCGAAGAACAATTCTCCGGTAAAGTCTGATCTGGAACTCTTCTAAGACCGTGCAGCTTATAGACCTAAGGGTCACCCATTCAATAAAAAACTAGGCATTTATGTTCAGAAGGATGGCGACGCCATCCTTCTGAACATAAATCTTTGATTTTATTAACTCTACGCTCCTTGAGATCGTGAATTGAATAAAACCGACTCCTTTTAAAGAGAGTGACGGTTCTGCTGTGGCTCTCTCCAAAAGAATCACAGGTTATTGACGCTCCTTCGGGTTCACACGACACAAACTCAGATTTTGGTGGGGTGGAAGCGGTCATACCGATTCCTAACAACGCACCCCCGATATCGTCGTTGCAAAACTCAGCGTTTGCAGCCATTCATTTCCCGTTGCGCAAGTCGAACTGTTACAACGGTGGATTTATAATTGGCACTTCGCCCCTTAAGAGCCAGTCTTAATGGTATAAACCCTTTTTCATCCTGGGGTAGGGGGCAAGCCCTCAGGCAGGGGTTCTAACCCCAAAACGTATTAAGCGTGGGTTCACTGGTTAGTTGCTTAGGTTATGGAGAGAAGCATGGAATTGCTGGAGTGGGAAGTACAAGAACTGTTATCGATGTTGGCGATCGCCGACGAGAATGGTTTTTGGCAGGCGATCGCTTCTCTGGAAGATCGCCTGGGTGTTCCAGAAACCCACATGCGGGTCAAAACCACTCTCACCACTATCCGTGCCGATCAGGGCATTGGCAGTATGCGAGCGGCTGAAGTGTTATCTCGCATCAGCCTGGGAAAGCAAGCATTGCAGCTGCAAACCGTTGAACTGTGCCAGTTTGCCGCCCTAAACCCACCCAGCCTCCGCGAACTATTTGATAAGGGTGCGCAAGTTAACCGTCAGCAAACCACCCAACGCGTTGCAGAGTTGATCCAAATCGTCGATTGTAGCTGGGATCGCTCATCTTGCCTGAATGCTGCCTATGAACTGGCAGAACTGGGGGTGACGACCAAAAAAGCGATCGCAGAAATTGTTCATCACCTCAAACGCCAGTTTGAAGTCGTTGATTGTTGGAAAGATTTTGTCTGTCTGAAAACCATTGCCGTTTTTGATCAACGAGCGATCGTGGCATTACGAAAAATGATGGAAAGTCACCCTGTCCCGGTTATTCGTCAGGAAGCCACCCGCTATGTTGCTGAATATTACTGTCAACCCAAAGCGCCACCCGTTGCATCGTTAACCAGAAATTTTCGCTCTAGCAATTCCCAGGCCATTGACAGCCTGGAACGGATTGTGCGGAATAATCCATCTATGTTTCCGTCCATGCTGGAGTTGTTGCAAAACGAAAAAAATCTTGAATTGTATGGTTCGGTCGCCCATGCTACCTGTCGGCTGATCCAGCAGTGGCTAAAAATTGGGCGGGGCGAATGGGCATTGGCTCAATTGACTCATTTACTAGAAAAGACAGACCAAAAAGAGGTGTTTGCCGAAGTTGCTGTTTGTCTGGTGCAGTCATTAGACAGCCGAGCGGTTGTCTTGTTGGTCGAGGCGATCGCCCAAAATCCAAATCTCACCTTTCCTCAATATGTGGGCGAACGTTTGCGCTGGTCACAGGCGATCGAACCCCATCTGGATGCTTTGACAGAGGCACTGCGCCACCAACCCAGTGAAGCGGCTCTGGAGATGGCAACCCACTGGCTCAAAGATAAGATGACCGGAGACGATGTCCGCCAACTCGTGACCCAGAGCTAAGGCGATTTCTAGAAAAGGTCGTCCCAGAACATCGTAAGGGCGCATCGCGATGCGCCCTTACACGAGATCGATGTACCGTAGAGTCTGTTTAAATCGGTATAACGAATGTTTCGCCCTACAGGGGTAACATCTTTTTCTGTGCTCAATTCCCTTCCCCCTAGTTCGGTAGAATGAACCAGGAGGCTCCATAGATCGCAATTTGATCCACTGGCTCAAATACCTTCCAGGCGATCGCCCTGCTGATATGCTGGAAACCCTACAATTCCAACTCTACCGATTAGGACATTTCGCCGATACGTTAGTGTCTACACAGTTGACCCACTTGACCGGGATCAGTGTGGGCATCATTTTTCTTGCCGGTTTGTTGACCAGCCTCACTCCCTGCATGTTGTCCATGTTGCCTATTACCATTGGCTACATTGGCGGCTATGAAGCCAAAACTCGCCTTCAGGCTGCCATCCAGTCCACCTGGTTTTCGCTGGGCTTGGCGACCACGCTGGCAGCATTGGGCATCGTAGCGGCGATCGCCGGACGAATTTATGGTCAGGTCGGCATCGGGCTCCCTATCGTCGTCAGCCTCATTGCCATTCTCATGGGGCTAAATCTGTTAGAGGCACTGCCCCTGCGTCTCCCCTCTTTTACAGGATTGGATTGGATTTCTAAAGATTTACCCGAAGGAGTTCGGTCGTACTTGCTGGGGTTGACCTTTGGTCTGGTGGCGTCACCCTGTAGCACCCCTGTTTTGGCAAGCCTTTTAGCCTGGATCTCGGCAACCAAAGACCCAGTTTTGGGCAGCATTTTGTTGCTGGCGTACACGGCTGGATATGTTGCGCCTTTGATTTTGGCAGGCACCTTCACAGCATCCATCAAAAAACTGTTGGAATTGCGCCGCTGGTCGGGATGGATTACACCTGCCAGCGGCGTCCTGTTGATCGGATTTGGCGTATTTTCGCTACTGTTTCGTTTGGTTCCTTCGGGAAACTTTTAAGATCGATTCATGACTCCAAACTTTTCAGAACCCTCTGCACCCACACCCTCTAGCCTGCGGACGCAGATAAAACATTATTTTCAGAAAGAGTTATTGCCGTTGCTGGCAGATCTGCGACTGGCAATTATGTTATTGCTGGCGATCGCCCTCTTTAGTATTTCTGGTACGGTGATCGAGCAAGGTGAATCCCAAGCGTTTTACCAGGCTAATTACCCGGAGCATCCGGCACTGTTTGGGTTCCTCAGCGGAAATATCATTTTGACCCTGGGGTTAGACCATGTCTATCGCACCTGGTGGTTTTTGGCATTGCTGATTCTGTTTGGCTCTAGCCTGACGGCCTGTACGTTTACCCGACAGCTGCCGACATTCAAAGCGGCGCAAAAGTGGCAATTTTATACCCAGTCTCGACAATTCCAAAAGTTGGCACTGAGTACAGAACTCACCAGCGGTTCCCTTGACCAGCTTGCTACCCTATTGACTCAAAAGCGCTATCGAATTTTTCGCGATGGCAATAGTCTCTATGCTCGTAAAGGCTTGATAGGACGGATTGGGCCGATCATCGTCCATGCCAGTATGCTCATCATTTTGCTGGGGTCGATTTTGGGCGCAATGACTGGATTCTTTGCGCAGGAAATGGTTCCGAGTGGCGAGGAATTTCGCATACAAAATATTTTTGATGCGGGTCCCTGGGCAAAAAGCCAAATTCCTAACGATTGGTCTGTCAAGGTCAATCGCTTTTGGATCGATTATGCGCCTAATGGATCGATCGATCAGTTTTATTCTGACCTATCGGTACTGGATAAAGACGGTAAAGAGGTCGATCGCAAAACCATTCATGTGAATCAACCCCTGCGCTATCGTGGGGTGACGCTGTATCAGGCGGATTGGGCGATCGCCGCCGTTCGCATCCGGTTGAATAATAGCCCGGTCTTGCAACTGCCCATGGGACAACTCAGTACCAACGGTCAAGGTAGGCTGTGGGGCACCTGGATTCCGACCAAACCGGATCTGAGTGAAGGGGTGTCGGTGATTGCCAAAGACCTTCAGGGCACCGTGTTGATTTATGACAATGCAGGGCAACTGATCTCGACTGTTCGCCAGGGTATGTCTACCCAAGTCAATGGCGTAAATCTCTGGATTGACGAAATCGTTGGCAGTACAGGGCTACAGATCAAAGCAGATCCGGGCATTCCCATCGTCTATACCGGGTTTGGGTTGCTGATGCTGAGCGTGATCATGAGTTATGTGTCGCACTCGCAAATTTGGGCGTTGCAAGAGCCAGAAAATAACGGCTCTTCCGAAAACACCCGCCTATTTGTCGGTGGCAGAACCAATCGTGCCCAGGTTTCGTTTGAGCGAGAGATCGTCAGCGTATTAGATCAACTGAGTCAGCCGACCCACCCATCTTTACCGCCTCATTCTCCGCAATCCCTGCATCCCCTTAAGTCTTTGTGAGACTTTACGCCAACTCGATTTGCCAGGTAGATAATAGATGAGACGGGCGATTCTGGTGGGGTAAAGTTACGCTTTACGACGCTATCAAGTCAGGATCAGATTAGGATTAACCGTCCTGTTTGTGTTGAACGGGTCTTAGATGTGGCATTCGCCATCAGGCTCTTATTTAGTAATGAGGGAAACGTATGGAAATGCATGATTTGATGACCTTGATTTTGCTATTAAGCCCGGGTTTGCTGCTATCGATTTTGATTATGTCTGTCTTTGCAGCAGGGGGCTGAGCCTCATGTAGACGTTACTTAAAAAGTAATGATGGTCTGGTGCGCGGGCGTCGCTCGCGCACCAGACCATCATTACTTTTTGGGACGACCGATGATGGATGACTGACAGGGGGCTTCAGACCAGTTTTGCAACACCAGGGCCTGGCAGGTGGGTGAGATACAACCATTTCTACGCCTGCTCCGGATAAAACTTGACTGAAGATAGAAAACTTGCCAACGATCGCCCGGAGTATTTTTTCAACTGTTGTAAGAATATTTATAAAATACTCATATTAGATATTGCAGCAGTAACATTGCTCAATATGGTGGGTTGATCTACTAACTGTCTCCCTGGCTGGGGCGATCGCTTATGGCCCAGTTGTCTCTAATGCAGTCTATTGAAATTCCTCAACTGATTAAGTACAGCGTGACGCAAAAGAGTGGAGCCATTCTCTTGCGCATTTGGGAACCCGCGCCTGTTACCAATACCAGAGTCAAGCCATTTTTATTTATGGCACGATATCGTCTGAATTCAGAAGAGGAAGTTGCTGAAATTTTGGAATACTATCGCACCGTTCGTTAGCAAAACCTAATTCGTGTATCGCGTTGGGATGGTTGTGCCGCAGCTTCGCTGCGGCACAACCATCCCAACGCGACATTGATTGCTCGGTTCATTTCGCCCCGGTACCCAAACTCTCTCAATGCAACAAAAAACCTCCCAGAAAAACTGGGAGGCTTAAAATCAGGGTGCATCTACCAATTTATTCATTCGGGAACGGGGGGATGGATCCGGACAGTTTACTGGGAATCTCATACCGATTTAAACAGACTCCACGGCACATCGATCTCGTGTAAGGGCGCATCGCAATGCACCCCTACGGTATCTGGTGCGATCGCTAATTAAATTGGTATCAGCAAGAATTTCTATATCTCTTTCAAGCGGTGTGTGGGCAGTATCCACACCACCGTTTCTGTTCTTAATGAACTTGCACATCCCATATACGGGCAATAAAAAACCTCCCAGTTTTGCCGGGAGGCTTAAAATCAGGGTGCATCTACCAATTAATTCATTCGGGAATGAGGGGATGGATCCGGACAGTTTGCTAGGAATTTTGGCGAGACTCTTTAGGCGCAACATAGAGCTTTTCGAGAGCGCATAGTTGCCAGAACCAACGGTTTCGCAGCACAACAACACTCAGTGCTAACAGCCCCAACAAGCTGGTGCAAAGGTAATTGAACCCGGTGAACTGGACTCCCCCCAGATAATAAGAACCCAGCCCAATGGTGTGGAGGATTGCTAAGAGCATGGCTGGGATCGTGAGCAAATGCACCCTGCGCCACAAATAACCCAGTTGTTTTTGTGCCCAGTCAAAACTGGTGAGGGCAGCAGGTGCCATAAAAACCAGGGCGATCGCCCCAGCAACTAAGCTCCACCGATATTGAGGCAGCATAAATTCAAGGGATGCTACATTCCAACCCAGATTATGTGCCAGCATATGGACAGTATGGGCGATCGAGAGAATAAACGCACCCACCCCTAACACTCGCCGATAGCGGAGTGGTGCAGACCAAATTCGGCTGATCGGACGCGCAATTAAAGCGAGCATCAGACAGATGAGGGCAGAATAGCCTGTGTAGTCGGTCATGTCATTGCCAGTTCTCAGCAGGGTCAACACCCCGATGATGACCGTCAACCATCCGCCTGCTCGAAACATCTGACTGCGGCGATCGCCACTCATCAGTGAGGTGGAAATGCCCACAGCTAACATTGAGGGCAACGTGCCTAACCCAAATGCCAGCATCGTCGCACATCCCATCCAGAGGCTTCCGGTTTGAGCCGCTTTGATCTGAGCTGCATATAAAAATCCACAGGGAATCAATCCCCAAACGGCACCCAGCAGGGCAGGCGTCCACCAGTGCGATCGCAACGATAACGTCACCATGCCGGAGGTCAAACGACTGTGTAACTTACCTTGCAATAAAGGATGGAGGAACGGAATATGCGGCAACAAACCAGGTTTGACTTGCGCCAAACCTGCCCAAATCAACAAACTACCTGTCAACAGAGCCATTGCCCGACGCAAACCACTACCGAGACCTGCCATTTGTCCCCCGGCAATCAGCACCGATCCCAACGCACCGATCGTGGCACCAATCAAGGCATAGCTGAGGATGCGTCCCACATTCAGCAATCCATGAAAACAAAATTGTTGCCACCAGGAGGGTTTTTCAGCAGGGTGATCGGACAGTGAAAACGCCACTGTAATAGGACCACACATCCCTACACAGTGGGCAAAACTGCCTAAAAATCCGAGTCCGGCAATCAGGAATAGATCTAACATTGTGCAACCCTTGGGGGTAATAGCGGCAGGCGCTATCACCAAAACGTCATACTATAGCGCTTCGCGCTCGGCTAGAACCAGATTATTTTTTTGAAAGCCATGCTCTGCATGGCTTTCAAAAAAATAATCTGTCCTCTACTCGATTAAAAATAATGACGGTTGTTGTGTGAGAGCCTCGCTCCGCAAGGCTCTCACACAACAACGTGTATTTCACGCTATTGAGAATGCTATATCGCATACTGCCTTTAGAGATGACTGTGACGCGTTGGTTTCACCATCACAGTCATCTCTCTATTACAGCGCGCTGCGCTTAAAGCAACCTTTTACCCTTTTATATCTTCCAAGGCGTCTGCACGATTATCTTGCTGAATCCATGCTGTTTCAGGGTAGCAGTAATTCTTATTGGCACCAGGGGAAGCAGTGGGTTGAACTGGAATCAGCGACCTGACATACTTTAAATAGTGAACTGGCTAAGCCCGTTCAGGCTCAGCCAGATGACGAGATTCAACTTGTTTACTATCTTTGGATACCGTGCCAGAGGTTGTCAAAAGACAGGCTGTCGAAGTACCCAGATTTTGCACCTGCGCCTGTGCCCAATCATCTGCAAACCGAATGGATTAATGTATGAACTACTCACCCATTAATCCTGATCTTTTAGGATCACAAATTAATTAATCTGAAGTTCTGTTTGAGTGAGCGATGGCGGAGCCATCGCTCACTCAAACAGAATCGGGGTTTATTAAATCCACAATCGTTTATCAGCAACTAACTCTAATGACCTTTTTGCCAACCCATCGCCCCAAACACCTATCATTGGGACCGCTGGAAACAGAAATCCTGGAAATCATCTGGGATTTAGGTGCTGCTACGGTTAAAGACATTCATGATCAGATTTTGTCAGACCCCAATCGGGAACTGGCTTACACCTCTGTGACGACGGTGTTAAACCGCCTCACCCAAAAGGGATGGCTCGTTTGTAACAAGCAAGATCGGGCGTTTCGGTGGTGTCCGCTGGTCTCCCGACAGGAAGCAAAAATTTTGAAGGCGCATGAGCAATTGCAACAATTTTTGGCGGTGGGCAATCCCGATGTGGTCGCCGCGTTTGCAGATAGTCTGGATAGCGCCAGTTTAGAAAAATTGGATGCGATCGCCCAACGGTTAAAATCAATTCGTCAAGCGAGAGAGGAGCAATAATGCACTTTTATATGCTTGTGGTTGCATTTAGCTTAACGGTACTGCACCGCATTCTGTGGCACAGACCGACGGGTGCCTGGGCAGACTGTTGGCAAAAGACCCTTCTGGCTTTCTTGTTTCCGCCGTTGTTAATGGTGTCCACTGCCCTATCGGTTTTGTGGATGGGCACCCAGGGGCAAATGTTTGGCATCTCCGTCGGTTGGATTGGGTACTCTCTAGCTTTACTCTTTTTTCTGGGAATATTTGGGCTATTGATCTATCTCGCCGCCCAGGGTTGGCGATCGCTGCAAACGGTTCGTACCTTGGAGCTATTCAGTTGGCAGCAACAGCAAGGACGCATCTTAGAAACCCCTACTTTGTTTGCCGGACAAATTGGCTTTTGGCAACCTGAGTTAGTTGTGAGTCGGGGTTTGCTGACCCAGGTGACGCCCGAACAACTAGAAGCCGTGCTAACCCACGAAAAAGCACACTGCTACTATCACGACACCTTCTGGTTCTTTTGGTTGGGATGGCTGCGCCGATTGACGGTATGGATGCCCCATACCAACACCCTCTGGCAAGAACTTTTATTGCTCAGAGAAATCCGAGCAGATCAATGGGCAGCCCAACAAGTAGACGCGTTAGTGTTGGCTGAAACCTTGTTAATGGTGGTGCGATCGCCCTTAACCGAACGGCTCAACCTGAGCGTTGCCCTGGATGGCGAAGAACCCATGTATCGCTTAGAAGAACGGATTGACGCACTCTTGATAAATAATGCTGCACAGATGCGATCGCCCCACTGGCTGCAATGGTCGTGGCTGTCCCTGGGGTTGATCCCGTTGCTTACCATCCCTTTTCACGGTTAAAGAAACTGAGCACAAAACTCTACGGCAACCTTTAAATCACTGGTTTGTTGAGGATAAGCAACAGCTGGTCGCTCAATCATCACCAAACGAATTCCTAGCTCTGCGGCGAGTTGGCGCTTCACCGCTTCACCTCCAGCTACTCCAGATGCTTTTGTCACCACCATTGAAATTTGCCAGTGTTGCCACAACGATCGCTCCAAGTCTATTGGAACAGGCGGTCGAAGGGCGATTAAACGATCGGGGGTAAACCCGGCAGCTAAAGCGGCTTCCAATGCTGTAACAGATGGCAAAATTCGAGCAAACAGGGTGCCATGGTGTTGCCAGGATTGAAACTGCGCTAATGGGCGATACCCGATGGTGAGTAACACGCGCGCTCCACGCAGCAAATTGCTGGAAATCAGGGTTGCAAAATTCTCTAGATACAATGGCTCAGCGGCGATCGCCGTTCCATCTCCATCTACCCTCTTACTCTCCGGCTCCCTGGCTCCCCCGGCGACCATAGGACGTTCGTAGCGCAGATAGGGCAGTGAATAGTTGCAGGCTGTGGCGATCGCCAGGGTTGAAATGTCTGTGGCAAATGGATGAGAGGCATCTAAAATGCAACCGATGCGTTGCGATGCGATAAAGGGTTCGATCTGCCCAGCCACAAGACGACCGACCCAAACTTCAACGAAAGGGATCAAGCAAGGATCGGTATAGAGGAATGCCGCCGTTTCCGTTGTCACCGTGACAATACAAGGGATCTGGGCTTGAGCAAGAGCGATCGCTAATGCTGCGCTTTCTTGAGTGCCACCAATTAACCAGACACGTTTACCCATGGAACGGAACGAAACGTTTTGCGTTTTCCTATCAAAACTTCACCCGATAGAGATGAAACAATTCACCCGGACGTTTTTTAGTAATCTGGGCACCCGTTTCTTGAATCGTTTTCTGCCAATGGCTGAGAGGTTCTAGAAAGACTTCGGCACCTAAGTAGGTTTCTAAAATTGCCCAATTTTCTGCCAGAGGTGAGTCCGGATCCAACACATCGAAGACGAAGACGCCATCGGGTTTTAATACTCGCTTGACATTGGTTAAGACGGCTGACCAATAATCTAATGAGTAATAGCAGCTAAAGCCTGTGGCGATCGCAATATCAAACTGATGATCTGGATAGTTGAGTTGATGAGCCGCCCCCAGTTGCACACCCTTAAATAATTTAGAATTCAGCTGTGACCCTCTGGCATTCAGCGTTTCCTGGGCAACTGTACTAATTTCATGCCCGTAAAAGAAAGCATCCCAATCTCGCCAAGGATAGATCAAAAAACTCACACCACAGCCCAAATCCAGCACCCGTTGCCCTTTCTTGGGCTTTGCCAGATCCCAGAACGGCGACGCAATTTTTGCCCCCAGCGCCCCCGATGCCCACTCTCGAAAAATCGGCATCGCTTCGATTTCTTCGGGCAGCTCAAATGCTTCTCGCCGATATTCCTGGTTAAACCGAGCCGCAACCGCCGTTAGTTGACTATCCCACGTTGCCACCGTACGATCGCCCAACAGGTTCGATAGCTGATGTTCTTGAGGATTCTGTTTTTTAGGCATCTCTCAGTCTCAACATTATCCTTTCAACGCCCGAGTAAAATTTTCTCGATATGATTTATTGAGAATCAAGACGGGCCACAGCAAGGACAAATACAGCTTTCCCTGGCTAAAGTTGGTACGGTTAAACCCTGTCCAAAATTTGAAGATGCCACCGCCATAAAGTCCCAAAATAATAATCCCAACCAAAGTAGACATTTCTAACCTCCCAAATAATCGCCAGAACGGGGTAATAGAGTTGACTGCTTCATGACTCCAGGAAAATAATGCTAGACCGTGTAATCTTGCAACTTAATAACAAAGGTTCCTTAACCGAGTCAGTCAGGCTTACTATTCAAGTGTAGGGTAGTGCGTCGGGTTCTGCTATGTCCCAGAATATATCCAAACATTCGCATTCACTCTGGCAACCGGGTGGTGTTTTAGGAAAGCATCCAAAACGTAATAGGCAACGTATCGTAACCGTTTTTCAATACACATCCATGTTGCAAGGTGATGCTCTAGTTATTAAATAACGGTTTTGAAACGCTCAGGCAGTGAGTTGTTCAAAAAAATAATACTGCCATTAAATCCACGATTCTCAACAAAAATCTGGGTAAAGAGTTAAGGGAGGATCACCAACGGGTTGAGGAGCCAACCTCACACATCCTCGATAGGGGTATGTGCCTGGAATTGGATGCGCTCAGAAAGCGCGATATCTACCTTGAGTTTTGTTTCAATCGATATCGATTCTCATACCATTTTTTCAACATCTCACGACCCATCTTAAACCATCGGGCGAAGCTCCTTGCCCTTGCATAGACTGGGTTTGAGGAATTGGCATGAGAAATACAGCATGAAAACCTGTCTAAATTGGGAACGTTTATCGCAAAACCCGAGTGGTTCAAACCTTTTTTTGCCCTATCAGGGTTTAAGACTGCGCCCTGATTCGGAGATTGAACCCTCTTTCCTGCCCTTGCAAACGTTTGACTTGGGTCTACAGTTGCCAAAATAGATTTGTTTAAACAAGGGTGAAACAGCTTTGTATACGAAATATTTGCCACCCCATGATGGGCAACAGGTGGTAGTGATGGTTGATGGTAAGGAGGATCTATGCGAGCAGTGTTAATGGCTGGTGGTTCGGGGACGCGCTTAAGACCGTTGACCTGTGATCTCCCAAAACCGATGGTGCCTATCCTCAATCGCCCAATTGCAGAGCATATTATCAATTTACTCCGGCGACACCATATCAACGAAGTCATTGCAACTCTCCACTATCTGCCGGATGTCATGCGTGACTATTTCCAGGATGGCAATGATTTTGGCGTTCAGATTACGTATTCGGTCGAAGAAGATGAGCCACTCGGAACAGCGGGCTGTGTCAAAAATGTTGCCGAACTCCTCGACCAAACGTTTGTGGTGATTAGCGGCGATAGTATTGCTGATTTTGACTTAACGGCGGCAATTCAATTCCATAAAGCACGTCGCTCAAAAGCAACCCTGATCCTGGCACATGTTCCCAATCCGCTTGAGTTTGGGGTTGTGATTATGGATGAAAATCAACGGATTCGACGGTTTTTGGAAAAACCGTCGAGCAGTGAAATTTTTTCGGACACGGTGAATACGGGCACCTATATTCTGGAACCGGAGGTTCTGGACTATTTGCCTGCTAACCAGGAATCTGATTTTTCTAAAGATTTGTTTCCGTTGCTTTTAGAAAAAGATCTGCCCATCTATGGATTCGTTACACAAAGCTATTGGTGTGATGTCGGACATTTAGATGCCTATCGAGAAGCTCAGTATGCCGCCTTGCAGCAGCGGGTACATCTGGATGTGCAATATGAAGAGCGATCGCCCGGTTTGTGGGTGGGGCAAAACACCGATATTGACCTGACTGCCCATATCGAAACCCCCAGTTTAATCGGCAACAATTGCCGCATCGGTCCGCGTGTGCAAATCGAAGCAGGAACGATCATTGGCGATAATGTCACGATCGCCGCTGATGCCGATCTGAAACGTCCGATCCTTTGGAATGGCGTCATTGTGGGTGAAGAAGTACACCTGCGAGCCTGTGTTGCCGCACGCGGGGTGCGCATTGATCGTCGTGCCCATGTACTCGAAGGGGCGATCGTTGGCTCTCTATCCATCGTGGGTGAAGAAGCCTTGATTAATCCAGAGGTGCGCATTTGGCCGAGCAAAACCGTAGAACCCGGTGCCATTCTCAATATCAATTTGATCTGGGGTCATGCTGCCCATCGCAATTTATTTGGGCAACGGGGTGTTTCGGGTTTAGCCAATGTTGATATTACCCCTGAATTTGCCGTGCGATTGGGAGCAGCCTTTGGCTCAACCTTGAAAACGGGATCTCAAGTGACCGTTTCTCGGGATCAACGCAGTATCTCCCGCATGGTATCGCGATCGCTCATTGCAGGGCTGATGTCTGTCGGTGTGGATGTGCTGAATTTAGAAGCCACCGCCATTCCAGTTGCCCGGACAGTCGTGCCAACGATGGCAGTTGCCGGAGGAATTCATGTTCGGGTTCACCCCGATCGATCCGATCAAATTCTGATTGAGTTCTTTGATCATGACGGGATCAACCTTTCTAAAGCTAAAGAGAAAAAAATTGAAGGCGCTTACTTTAAAGAAGACTTTCGTCGCGCCCAAATTCAAGAAATTGGCAATGTCGTCTACATGACCCAGGCAAACGAGATTTACAACACCAGTTTTGCTCGACGGTTGAAAGTAGATGCCATTCGCCGCAGCAGTTCTAAAGTCGTGATTGACTACGTTTACGCCGTATCGGGTGCCGTATTACCGCTGTTATTGGGTAAATTTGGTTGCGATGCCGTGGTGTTAAATGCCAGCCTCAGCCAATCTGTCTTATCAGCATCCGATCGAGAAGTCTTACTCGACCAACTGGGACGAGTCGTAGAAGCGCTCAAAGCCACCTTAGGAGTGCAAGTTGCTGCCAATGGCGAACAACTGATCCTGGTGGATGAGTCGGGCAGTCCCATTCGCGGGGAAGCCTTGACAGCATTGATGGTGCATATGGTGCTGACCGAAAACCCCAGAGGCACGATTGTGGTTCCGGTGAATGCCTCCAGTGCCGTCGAACAAATTGCCCGTCGCCACGGCGGCAAAGTTATTCGCACCAAGGCAAATCCGACAGCATTAATGGAAACCTGCCACAGCAACCCCAATGTAGTGTTAGGCGGCAGTGGAGAAATGGGGTTTATTTTTCCGCAACTCCATCCCGGCTTTGATGCCATGTTTTGCATTGCCAAGCTGATCGAAATGTTGACCTTGCAGCAACAAGACTTTAACCAAAGTGCGCCCAAGAGTTTGGGACAGATCCGGGCAGATCTACCACGCGTCTGCCATCGATCGCTAACCGTACGGTGTCCCTGGACAGTAAAAGGGGCATTGATGCGACATTTGGTTGAAACCCATCCGTCCGATACGATCGAGCTGATTGATGGGGTCAAAATCGTTAACCCTCAACACGACAGCTGGATTTTGATTTTGCCAGATGCTGGAGAACCCCTGGTTCATCTTTATGCCGACAGCAACGATCGGGGATGGGTCGATGAAACCCTGAGAGAATATCGGGCTTGGGTACAAGAATTTGTGGATCACGACCAAAGTATGGAGAGCAGCACCGTGAATTTGGGGGAGTTGGTCTAGCCGACCGACTATGAGGCGAACCTCAAAACCTACAATAGTGAATGAATCCGTAACAGCTAAAACGTCTATGATTGTTGAATTTCGAGAGTGCAATTTCTTTGATCTATGGATCTGGATGGAGTTCACCAACCCACCCTCCATGATGGAACAACAATACATTGATGAGGTTTTAGATTCCTGGTTCTTATTAGGGAAACTGGGAGGGTTTAATGCAGAAAACCTCCAGGTACAAGAAACCGGGCTGGATATCAGTTATATGAACTACGACGATACTTCAGCGGAAAGCGCTTTTATGGCGTTGATGCACAACATGAGTGAGGTGGAATATGAGGGGCGTTGGGCACGGTGCTGGTTTGATTTGGGAACATCAGATGCGATCGCCCTTGATGTGTTAATTAATACCCTGAAACAGTTCAGCAAAGAGTATGTCGTGATCGAGCGGTTGATTATTGGGGGCGAAAACCCAGATTGGGAAATTCCGACGCACAAACGCCCCATGCTAGCAGAGAATAATTGATCGCTCCTCCAGGGAGCAGGTCTGCAAGGTCGATTGGCATTGTTTAATCCAACTATATAGCGGCGCGCCAGTTCGTTCAGGACAGAAACGGTGTTGTGGGGCGCGGAGCGCTCCACAACACCGGACCGAATTAACCTGCACAGCAAGAATATCCAGCTATAAAATTTGGTGTGGGTGCCGCGCGAAGCGCGGCACCCACACCATTAAGTTACTGAACGACAAGAATAAGATGAAAAAGCCACGAATTCGGGTAATTGCGTTGGGATTGGTGCAAAATAACGGTCGCATTTTTGTGTCCGAAGGATTCGATCCCACGAAACAACAAACCTTTTATCGGGCGTTGGGTGGGGGAGTTGATTTTGGAGAAACCAGCCTGGATGCCCTAAAACGCGAATTTTGGGAAGAGATCCAAGCCGAGTTGACCCAGATTGACTATCTCGGATGTATCGAAAATATTTTTGTCTATGATGGGCAACCCGGTCATGAAGTGGTTCAACTTTATCGCTGTAATTTTACGGATCCCGCCTTTTACCAGTTGGAATCCATGACCTTTCAGGAAGGCGATCGCTCCCATTTAGCCCTGTGGGTTGACATCAAAAAGTTTCAATCGGGTGAGCTAACGTTATATCCCGCAGCCGTGATGAACTATCTCTAAGTTAGGCGTTCAGGAAGGCGATCGCCTATGGACATACCGTACCTGTAATCAACGGTACTGTACTAGCCGTTCCTTCACAGACAATTGCCCACGTAGTTGCATCACCATCATTCAACACGCTCAGCCACACACGACCCGCATAGCCCTTAACCGTTCCAACGGGCACCGCTGTTGTATCTGCAACCGCCGTCATTGCCGAACCCGATGGTAAAGAACTATAGGTATAGTTTGCCGAGTTAGAAATACCCAACTCTAGATTTGTGATGTAGCCAAAGGTGCCTTTTTCCAGAAAATAAGCTTGCTGCGCCCGGTTAATGGCACCGATATAAGTTTTTGCTTCTGATTCTCTCGCTTTATTGCTCTGGCTCAGCATCGAAGGCATGGCGATCGCAGACAAGAGCCCAACAATGAAAACCACCACGAGTAACTCAAGGATCGTAAATCCCCCGTGCTGCCGGTTGGTGCGAGCCAAATGCAATAGCAATCTCACCCGAAGTTCCGCATTCATGGGTGATACTCCTTAAAAAATCTGCGATAGTAGGTGTTGAATGCAGCATGCAACCATCCAGTCAGTACGGTCATAGTCGTGCCAGAAATTTTGAAAAACGCTTACCCAGCAAGCATTTCAGAAAATTATCTGCTCTGTTAAACCGCAACCAACTCAGGGTTCAGTTACATCCTGTTTCACTCTTCCTGAACGGCGATCCGTCTCCGGAATTGGCTCACTGTGCGATCGCTGTTTCAGGACAAGATTTACAAAAAATTCATGCAGCCAAAGAATAGAAGCTGTAGAAAATCGAGAATTTCTTTCATGTGGAGTAAGACTCCGTAAAACTCCGTAGAGAGAGGCTCTGGTTCCTATGCCATAATCAACAGGGGGCTAAGCTAACTGAAGCCAGGGTGTAGAGACTGTGAGTCAGCTACTCAATGGACACTACCAACTAATCAAAGTTCTCGGTTCAAATTCGCTCGGGCAAACGTATCTGGTTCGCGACACACAGATACCACAGCATCCCGAACGAGTCATTCGACATTTGCAACTATCCAACCAAACACCCAGGACGCTTAAGTTTGTCATGGCACTTCTCCGCAAAAAAGCGGAGTCTCTAACGAAACTGAGCCATTACGACCAGACGCCGAAGATTTTAGATTGCTTTGAGCATGAGAATAGTTTTTATTTAGTTGAAGAGTTTATTGCCGGCCGCTCCCTTGAAGATGCTCTTTTGCCCGGAGAACCCCTACCCGAACACCAGGTTGTTCAGCTTTTACGCGAGATCTTAGACGTTCTCGTTTTAGTGCATGGCTGGGGTCTGGTGCATCGTTGTATCAAACCCTCCAGTTTGATCCGGCGGCAATCGGACGGCAAATTGGTTTTGACAGGGTTCGGTATTTTCCGAGAGCTGAGCGCCCAGATGCTTCAGCCTTCCAGTGAACCGTTGTCTTACCAAAAAAATGGTGCATCGGTTTATCTTTCGCCTGAACAACCGCAACAACGACAGGTTCAATTTAATACCGACCTCTATGCCGTTGGTATGATCGGCATTCAGGCACTAACCGGGCTGAGTACAACAGAGCTGATCGATTTACCCAGCGGCGGCTATCGTCATGCAGACTCGTTTTCATGGCACGAGCAAGCTAAAGTCAGTCCCGCTCTAGCCAGCATTCTCAACAAAATGATCCATCCAGATAGCAAACAACGCTATCAAACCGCAACGGAAGTGTTGGATGATCTTGGCAAACTAAAAGTTGTCAAGGGAGCTGCCGCTCCGTCGCCGTTGGGGGCACCTCTTTTGCAGCAAAAATCCAATCGCCATCTGGGAACTCATGGCTCTTTCAAACCCTGGTTGATGGTTTTAGCGATCGCTGCGGCATTGGCAGCTTTATTGTTGGCACAAGTTCCTCAAGCGCTGTTAGCTCGCTATTTAACCCAGCAGGGTGAGCAGCAGGCTCGGCAAAATCTCAATGACCAGGCGATCGCCAGTTATACGCAGGCAATTCGTGCCCATCCCAGTAGTTCTGCTTATTACAATCGGGCGATGGCAGCCCTCAGTCGTGAGGATCAGCAATCTGCTTTACAAGATTTATCGCAGGCGATTGAACTCGACTCCAAATATAAAGAAGCCTATTATCAACGGGCAAATCTGCGCTTTGAGTTAGGCGATAACCAGGGTGCGCTGGCAGACTATACCCAGGCAATTCGGCTCGACCCCAACTATATTTCTGCTTATGTGAATCGCGGGAGTGTGCGGGCAGAGTTAAGTGATGAACAGGGTGCCGTAGACGACTATACGTTAGCCATTCAACTAGACCCCAATTTGGCGGCGGCTTATCTCAATCGCTGTTTATCGCGGTCTAATTTAGGTGAACATAGAGCGGCGATCGCCGACTGCACACAAGCCATTAATCTACAACCCAGTTCCGTACTGGCATACCAAAATCGAGGCCTAGTCAGACGTCGGATTGGGGATTTTGCCGGAGCGATCGAAGATTTCAATATTTCGATTCGGCTGGATCCCAATGATCCCGATCCCTATTACAATCGAGGGCTTGCCCGGATGGATCTAGGCGATCGCCCAGGTGCGATCGCTGACTATACCGAAGCCCTCCAAAGAGACCCTCAGCACGTTTTTGCCTACTACGATCGGGGGTTAGCCCGTGTCGAAGCAGGAGATATAGAAGGGGCGATCGCTGATTTCCAACAATCAGCCACTTTATGCCTCGATTCGGGGCGCATGGGCTGCTACCAGGATGCGCAATATCAACTCGAACAGCTTCAAGCACCGACTCAGCCCGTTGCCGATTCACCTGGCTAAAAACCCGGCGCAACATTGATCGCAACATTGGCGCAACATTGATCGTGTATGACCTTCGGGTACGAAAATTAACCCTTGTCACCCCTATCGAACGTCGCGCTTAGATAAATTGCATTTGCTGCGTGAGAGCCGTGCGGAGCGCAGCCCTCACCCAATAACCTGATTACCTAAAAAACGTTCTGATGCAGGTTGGTGTTAAACAAAGTAAAACCCAACATCAACACTATTTTAGAACTTAACTGATTGGTTCAAAGGATTCTGGCGTCGTTCCGGGTGATGCCATAATTTCTCTGCGACCACTGCCGCGATAAGACGTTCTGTCACGACCGCCATTGCCAACCAATACTGGATGTTCAGAACCTGTAAGTTGAAATCCGGTTAATTGCACATTGATTCCCTGATCTGCAATGACCAACCCAATAAAGCACAAACCAGAAACAAGAGAAAACGTCAAAACCCGCATTGGAAGTACCTGTACTCGAAATACTATTCCCCTATACAGGCATTCAATTGTTTGTCCGGAATGGGTCTATTTTTGAAGTATTAGTTTATAGAATAATATTAATTCGATCGTGCTGAAGAGCGACGCATCCTGAGGAATGGGAATTAAATAACTTCGATGATTTGTTGCACGGACGAACAACCGTTTGCCCCTTCAACCGATTCAATAGTCGATCTGATTTAATCCACGATCCTAAGCATATTCACGGTTTTAGAAAACAGATATTGATAGATTCACTGACTTATCCGTAAAATCAACTAGACTGATCAATAAGAAATTAGAAGTTCTTAAATCAAGCTTTTCTCAGTAGACAACAGATAGTTAGAGCTGATTTAAAGCACTATTTTTTTGTATCTTTTTAACCTGAAAAACCAGCGGTTCTCATCACGATTGAGATAGCGTTTTAGATGATTCATTAGATGATTCATTAAAGTCAATTAGCTATAGCAATCTTAAATCAGTGATGAAAGCGATCGCCCTTCAGGTGGGCGCTTTCATCACTGATCATTTTCATGAATCCAATAGGATTGCCGTGTTAGAAATACAGATCATTGATGTTCTCTACATTGATGAATCACCGTTCTTCAATTAATGCTGCTCCTTTTGTCATAAAGGCTATTGCCGCTCGCGCGCCTCGTTAATAGCCACCGAGTTGGAATGATTTGCCAAGCGAATGTTTAGGGGAGACGAACCTTCGGTTCGTCTCCCCTAAACATTCGCTTGGCAAGTGAAATACGGGTGCAAGCTATGTAATGCTGTGCGGTTGATCCAGGACGGTGTTGTAGGGCGCGGAGCGTCCTACAACACCGTTTCTGCACTTAACGAACTTGCCACGCCACAAGAACAAAGCTGCCCATTTTTTGCAAAACAGACCGCCTTGATTGCTTCATGTAATTGACTTTCGACCCTTTGGATCTTGCCCGGTTTAACTACAACAATCGGACGTCATCACCAAGTTTTCGGGGTTCCAGTTTTGTTTTTGCTGTTTGGCATGGAGACGGCTTCGCCAGGTACGAATTTCTTTGGCAGTTCGAGCGATCGGGGTCAAGTAAGCACTGTTGCTTTCTGTGTCAGAGGCGATCGCCTGTGCAGACGCAGACGGTTTCTTGTGCATACAATCTGCCAGGTTATCGAGATACGGCTCTAAATCCAATGCTCTCAATACCTGTTCAACTGATTGGTAGCGATCGCGTGGGGAAATCTTGAGCATTTTGCGCAAGATCTTTTCAAAATGTTCGCTGACATCCACAAACTCTTGCCAGAGGATCTCTCCTGTACGGGAATCGATTTCAAACTCCATCGGCGGCTTACCCGTCAGCAAATAGAGGCAGGTAACCCCAATCGCATAAATATCACTGGCATAGAGGGGGCGTAATGCTAACTGCTCGGGCGGAGCAAACCCGACTGTTCCGACAAATTGCGTAGTAGGAGCTTTCTGACCATCATCGTCGAATTCTGCGATCTCTTCTTTCACCGCACCAAAATCGATCAGCACCAACCTGCCATCATCCTGACACCGAATAATGTTCGGGGGCTTGATATCTCGGTGGATCACTTGATTCTGGTGAACGTACTCCAGAACTGACAAAATTTCTTTTAAGAATCGCTTGACGCCCAGCTCTGACAGAGGTCCATTCTGCCGAATCTCTTTGGCTAAATTAGAACCACTGACATATTCCTGCACCAGATAAAATGAACCTTCAGACTCAAAATAGTCTAGCAACCTGGGGATCTGAGCGTGGCTGCCTAACTGAGCTAATGCCTTCGCCTCTCGTTCAAATCGTTCAGAAGCTTTCCGTAAAACTGCGGGGTTTGTCGTCTTGGGTGACAGCTGTTTGATCACACATTCCGGCTCTCCGGGCAGAGACACATCCCTTGCCAAAAAAGTTACACCAAACCCACCTCGACCTAGAGATCGGATTACCTGATAGCGATCGCGAAAAATCTGATCAGATCCACACAACCCAGTCAGCAACAGTTGTGGCTGATCTATAAACTTACGGTTTGGCAGATTGACGACTGAGAGATTCATTGAAAGCCTTCAGTAGGGTGTAGGTAAGCTATTCAACTTCTAAGAGATTCGCTTTATACAAAGTTTACATCACCCATTCGCAATAAAACAGTTGCGATGGAGACACTCTAACCCTTGATATAGCTTCTGGTGTTATCTTGAAATGTTTGCTCAGTCTTACGGCAGACCCGATGACTGATGTATGCCTGATCCCGTTGAAGCTTTACAAATCCATTATACAGTTTCACTTCTTGGCTCTACCCAAGATTCTCCAACGCTCCCTCCCTGATCAACCTCAGTAATTCCCAGGATTTATCAAGAGAGCCTTATTAAAGCGCAGGTTAAGAAGCGCGCCAAAATGTATTGGTAAATTTATTGGTAAAGGTTAATTTATATATTTTTGAGTAATACAGAAGTCCTACAGCAGCAAGTACAGCCCTGGCGGAGCCTGTATTTTTTGAACAGCCCATTTCGCCGGGTCTGCTCGTCTCTGCCTGTTGTCCTCCCCTGTCGTCAGGATCGTAGATTTAATACGCCCAATGGTTTGTTTTCCAAAGCGCTGCGATGTGCCGCTTCGGAAAATAAACTTGCCTATCTGAATCACTCCCCAGCTTTTTGTAAAGATTAACAACGAAATGTAAAGTTAAGTCCAGTTATTTTAAGTTAGGTTGGCTATCAGCTGACTGCGTCCAAGCGCTATGGCTAAGGAGGTTAACGGCTTGAGAGCAATTTTGAGGTGGACGGGAAGCACCAGGCGATCGCCCAGGTCTAGCTTTCTAGTAGAGATAAATACCTAAGGCATTTGACTTTTGACGGGTTTTTAAAGGAATATTATCGTAAGCATTAAATTATTCTGTTTAAAGCTAAACCCGCTGATCACAACAATTCAGGAGGAATTTTTATGGCGCTTGTGCCGATGCGACTGCTTCTGGATCACGCAGCCGAAAATGGCTACGGCATCCCTGCTTTTAACGTTAATAATATGGAGCAGATTCAAGCAATCATGCAGGCTGCCCACGAAACGGATAGCCCTGTGATTCTGCAAGCCTCTCGTGGCGCTCGCAAGTATGCTGGTGAAAACTTCCTCCGTCACCTCATTCTGGCTGCGGTTGAAACCTATCCTCACATTCCCATTGTGATGCACCAGGATCATGGTAACGAGCCTGCTACTTGCTACTCTGCTATCAAAAATGGCTTCACGAGCGTCATGATGGACGGGTCTCTGGAAGCAGATGCGAAGACTCCGGCTAGCTATGAGTACAACGTTGCGGTCACCAGCGAAGTTGTTAAGGTTGCTCATGCCATTGGTGCGAGTGTTGAAGGTGAATTGGGTTGCCTCGGTTCTCTGGAAACTGGCATGGGTGAAGCAGAAGATGGTCACGGATTTGAGGGTAAATTGGATCACTCTCAACTACTGACTGATCCTGACCAGGCCGTAGACTTTGTTGAGCAAACCCAGGTTGATGCTCTGGCAGTGGCGATCGGAACGAGCCACGGTGCTTATAAATTTACTCGTAAGCCAACGGGTGAAATTTTGGCAATCAGCCGCATCGAAGAAATCCATCGTCGTTTGCCCAACACCCATTTGGTCATGCATGGTTCTTCGTCCGTTCCTGAAGATCTGCTGGCTCTGATCAACCAGTATGGTGGTGCCATCCCTGAAACCTACGGTGTACCTGTAGAAGAAATTCAGAAAGGGATCAAGAGCGGTGTTCGTAAGGTCAATATCGACACCGATAACCGTCTGGCTATTACGGCTGCGGTGCGTGAAGCGTTGGCTGCCAATCCTAAAGAGTTTGACCCCCGTCACTTCCTCAAGCCTTCGATCACTTACATGCAAAAAGTTTGTGCCGATCGCTATAAAGAGTTTGCGACCGCTGGCAATGCAAGCAAGATCAAGCAAGGCTCTTTAGAGTTGTATGCCTCTAAGTATGCTAAGGGTGAACTGACTCAGTTGACCAAGAAAACCATTTCTGTCTAGGTTTGATTGACTTATCAGTTCTAAGTCAATCGATTTAGAACCAAGAATCGTGAATTGGATAAACCCGGAGATTTATTTTTGGAAGCGTGGCGACGCCGCGCTTCCAAAGGTAGACTTTCGGGTTTTATTGATAGCAGCGAGTAATCTGGTTACGGACAGAAACGGTATTGTGAGGCGCTCCGCGCCCCACAATACCGGACTGAATTACGTAAAGCAACAGGTCAGGGGCGATCGCCCCTGACCTGTTGTTGTTGAAATACGCTGTGTAGTTAATTCGGGTGTGATTGGAAGAGGGCTTTTGAGCTAGATTCTCCGGCTCTGCGTAATTGACGAGTGATTTGCAGATTAATCAAAATCGCCCCAGTCCATTGCCCTAACAGTGTGAACCCCATCAGGGTTAAGGATGGCGTCAACACATTAGTCAGTATCAGAATCGTGGTTGGTAGAGGTGAAACCATGAGAGCAATCTGGGATAAGGCATTTTGATGAGCAACACCGGCAACGACTGCTACAGCAAAGGGCAAGACTCCCAGAAAGCTAAACGTCAAAACGACCCAAGTCTTGCGATGTTTGCTTTGAATAAAAGATAACCATTGGGCGATCGCACTATAGATCGCCAACATATTCAAGGTCATCAAGAACAATAGCAACGGACTAACGATAGACCAGTGAGGAACTTGGGTTAAAAACCAGGGCAAAAATGCGATCGCCACAATGCCCAAATTTACGAGCATCGTCATCACAATCGGACTCTTTTCTGATCTCAACAAATCTCCGATAAATCCTCTTTTTGCAGCACGACGAGAGTCTAAAGCACTCGATATTTCCAGGGTTTGCATATGGCGAAAACGTGCCCAGTCTAGTAAGGTTTGGCGTTGGGGTAATAACAAAATCGTTAACAGAAACATCCCCAGCACAAGGACAACCGATAGAAAAAAGACCTGTCCTTCAAGGAATTCTTTGGAAGGAGACGAGGAGCGTGTATGCTCTGGTATCCAGACAAAGCCCAAGATTAAAATGGCGCTGTAGAGGGTAGTGCTATAGCTTTGAGTTTTACTCAGTAACGTGGCATTGGGGTTATGAAATCGACGTTGCAGTGCCTGCCAGACCCAATAACTGCCTAACCCCAAATTTACCAGAGTAAAAAGATTGCTGAAGATGAAATGGCGATCGCCTAACACAAACCAAAACCAAGATATGCCTACTGTAGATACCGAATCAAGCCCTACAATAGCGTCAGCAAACAGCGGATTGGTGCGGATATTCCAAATTAAATACACCGGAATAAAGCCGATCACGATCAGCGCTGCTACCAATAAGGTAGGATTGCCGACAAACTCGGAGTTAGCCGGTTGGCTGGTCTGAGATTTGCTCCACAATCCACTCAACAATGCACTACTAAACAAAAAGAAGCAGCCAGTAATCAGCAGCGTGTAGTAGCTGAGAAACGACGCGATAGGGACGTCAGCATTCAGCCCAGCGATCGCATGAAGCGGCACCAGTGACATGGCAAATACATAGACCAAGATCGGCACACCCAGCATCTTACCCATCAAAATGCTGTGACCCGATTGGGGGCTGAGGCGAATAAAGTTTAAAGTCCCCTGTTTTTCTTCTTGATAAATATCGTTGACCAGTAGATAAGCGCCCGCCACAGTCAGCGACAGATACAAAACCCAGCTCAACGTCATCTGAATATCGCGCCACCATTCATCCCAACGGATGATGAACTTCCCAAATTCATCGACTCGACATCTCGTATAGCCCAAACTGTCAATCGGCGGTGTATTTTCTAGAACACAATATGAGTTGGGATCATTACTGAGTTGGGAATGAAACAGCCACAGGACTAGCATCTGAAACCCGATCGATATGGCGATCGCCCCCAACATATTGCGAGGAGTAAAACGCCCTTTCAGTTCGCGAAAGAGTTGGGGATTCCAATGTCCAATTCGATCCAGTAGC
>NZ_JBSLYH010000044.1:0-65307 GCF_055793305.1 Calyptranema fuscum S582 | reverse complement strand
TAGTCAGGGGGTTCAAAATTTTTGGGTTCAAGTTGGCTTAAGTTTTCTCTGTACTGGCTTAATCCCTTATGGGCTGCTGATCGGGGTCAGAGTTCATTGGCTGCTCGCCCTGGGTTTCAGTGGCATCTTGTTCAGTTTCTTTCTCCTGTCGTTTTTACGAGACACCAAACATAGGATCGTTAACTCTCTGCCCAGTGACTGGCACTACGTACCAGCGCAGCCCCAAGACTTTCCTGGTTTGAATACCGATCTACTGCAACGACAAACGCAAACTTTAGAATCTCTAGGCTTTGTCATCTTCAGAAATTATTCTGTCGAACCAGGGTCTGGGTTTTCCCGATGTTTCATGCATCCACAGCACTACTGTTTTGCTGAAATTGGGCAACTGTTTAATCCAACAACCGGGCAGCTGAGTCAAACCCACTCGGTTATTTTCAGCGTGCTGACAGAAGATTGGCTACTGGCGTCAATTGGTAGAGCCGCAGGGTTACTCGACAGCCTCTCCTATGCTTTCTGGCGTAACCCCAAATGGCTGCGACTGTATTATGCGGATCTCTCTTTAGATGAGATAGTTCAGGCGCACTTGAGATTTAGACAGCAAATGCTCGATGACTTAGCCATTCAGGTTTCTAACGATCTGTCGTGGGAAGCGTATAGCCAGGGACAACGGCAAGCCGCTCAGTATCGTAAGCAAGCTGTTCAGCAAAAAAGTCTCTTGCTCGCTATGGTCAGAGCAATCTGGTTTGAGCTAAATCCAAAATCGGAATGGTTGGAAGATTACCCCAGGGCAGCTGCAAAGCGACGGAAACGTCCCTGATCCCCATCAAAAAAATTAAATTTGCTTGGATGCTGGAGTTTTAACGATAAGAAAAAACTCCGGTTTTTTAATTTTGGGCACGATCTGAAACCCAGACAGGGCGATCGCCCTAGCAAAATCAGGCGTTGATCTCATGCCTTCACCACAAAATTTTTGAGATTTATTGGGTATTGGCGATCGCACAAATCTGAGGGAGCCTCAAGATTTCTTATTAATTTTAAATCCGTTTTGTGTTGACCCGATATTCTTGGGGATAACCGATATTTAAGGAGATAAATGTTAATTCAATTTAATTAAATGATTAAGCTTTTTTAAGTATATGAGAACAGTAGAAGGGCTTAGCGATTTCTTATAGATACTATAGATTATTTCAATTTGTAAATAAGTAACAACAAACGGTAGATTTTTTGCTGATCACGGGGGGTGAAAACCAGAGTAAATCTCGATTTGCCGAATTTGAATTATTGTTAATTGCCTTTAAAGTAGAAACACCGACGGTTTTATAATCACCAGAAGTACTCACCCCGGTTAGTCAAAAATCTTCTGTCTCGTATTTCTGCAAGATAGGAATGGATGACTGCTCTCTTGGGCAAATAGCGAAGGCAGTTTTCTGTTAACGCTGTATCTGGGATTTACTTCCCCTCGCCATAGAGCAATCTGTGGAGATGAATAGAACAAGAGAAAAAATCGTAGTTACGAATCCGGGGAGAATATGATCGTTCCTGTGTCTAGAGAGAGGAGAGTCTCTAATGACAACTACCCCACGGGAGCGAGAGGCAAAAGCCAAGGTCGTAGTTGACAAGGATCCGGTTCCCACTTCTTTCGAGTTGTGGGCTAAGCCTGGTCACTTCGATCGCACCCTGGCAAAAGGTCCAAAGACTACTACCTGGATTTGGAACCTCCATGCCGACGCTCACGATTTTGATAGTCATACCAGTGACCTGGAAGATATCTCCCGTAAAATTTTCAGTGCACACTTCGGGCATCTAGCCGTTGTGTTCATCTGGTTGAGTGGGATGTATTTCCACGGTGCTAAGTTTTCCAATTATGAAGCTTGGTTAGCCGACCCTCTGAGCATTAAGCCTAGTGCTCAGGTCGTTTGGCCCATTGTTGGTCAAGAAATTTTGAATGCAGATGTAGGCGGTGGTTTCCAGGGAATTCAAATTACCTCTGGTTTCTTCCAGCTCTGGCGTGCTTCTGGCATCACCAATGAATTTCAGTTGTACTGCACTGCCATCGGCGGTCTAGTGATGGCTGCGTTGATGCTGTTTGCTGGCTGGTTCCATTACCACAAGGCTGCTCCCAAACTGGAGTGGTTCCAAAATGTGGAATCCATGATGAACCACCACTTGGCAGGCTTGCTAGGCTGTGGCTCCCTGGGTTGGGCTGGTCACCAAATCCACGTTTCACTGCCAATTAACAAACTGTTGGATGCTGGGGTTGCACCTAAAGACATCCCCCTGCCTCACGAGTTCATTCTGAACTCCAACCTGATGGCAGATTTATATCCAAGTTTTGCTAAAGGTTTAACTCCCTTCTTCACCCTCAATTGGGCAGAGTACTCTGACTTCCTAACCTTTAAGGGTGGACTAAACCCCGTAACAGGAGGGCTGTGGTTGTCGGATACGGCACACCATCACCTAGCACTGGCTGTTCTCTTGATTGTCGCTGGTCACTTCTACCGGACAAACTGGGGCATTGGTCATAGCTTTAAGGAAGTGTTGGAAGCCCACAAGGGTCCTTTCACGGGTGAAGGCCACAAGGGCATGTATGAGATCTTCACGACTTCCTGGCATTGCCAGTTGTCCTGGAACCTAGCATGGATGGGATCTCTGTCCATTCTGGTGGCTCAGCACATGTACTCCATGCCACCGTACCCCTATATCGCAACGGACTACCCCACTCAGCTCTCTCTGTTCACTCACCATATGTGGATTGGAGGGTTCCTGATTGTTGGTGCGGCAGCTCACGCAGCGATCTTTATGGTGCGCGACTACGATCCAGCGGTACACGTCAATAACAACCTGGATCGGGTACTCCGTCATCGGGATGCCATCATTTCCCACCTCAACTGGGTTTGTATCTTCTTAGGATTCCACAGCTTCGGGTTGTATATTCACAACGATACGATGCGGGCTTTGGGTCGTCCTCAAGATATGTTCTCCGACACGGCGATTAACCTTCAGCCTGTGTTTGCCCAGTGGATTCAACATCTCCATGCAATGGCTCCTGGCAATACAGCACCGAATGCGCTGGCAAGTGTCAGTTCTGCCTTTGGTGGTGACCTGGTTGCTGTTGGTGGAAAGGTTGCCATGATGCCGATCGCCTTAGGCACGGCAGACTTCATGGTGCATCATATTCACGCCTTCACCATCCACGTAACGGTTCTCATCCTCCTCAAGGGTGTGCTGTTTGCTCGTAACTCTCGCCTAGTTCCAGACAAGGCTAACTTGGGATTCCGTTTCCCTTGTGACGGTCCGGGTCGGGGTGGCACCTGCCAGGTTTCTGGTTGGGATCACGTCTTCTTAGGTCTGTTCTGGATGTATAACTCCATTTCTGTTGTAATTTTCCACTTCAGCTGGAAGATGCAGTCAGATGTTTGGGGCACTGTAAACGCTGACGGTTCCGTATCCCACATCACGGGCGGCAACTTTGCTCAGAGTGCGATCACCATCAACGGATGGTTGCGCGACTTCCTTTGGGCACAAGCGGTCAACGTGATTGGTTCTTACGGTTCTGCACTGTCTGCTTATGGGCTGCTGTTCCTGGGTGCACACTTTGTTTGGGCATTCAGCTTGATGTTCTTGTTCAGCGGTCGTGGCTATTGGCAGGAATTGATTGAATCTATTGTTTGGGCACATAGCAAGCTCAAGGTTGCCCCTGCGATTCAGCCTCGTGCTCTGAGCATTATTCAGGGTCGTGCTGTTGGGGTAGCTCATTACCTTCTGGGAGGAATTGTTACCACCTGGGCATTCTTCCTGGCTCGGATCATTTCTGTAAGCTAGCGTTAGCTTTGATCTTGAACCTCTCTAGACTGCTGGATTAGAGGATGGGCTTTGGACCTTACGTTACAGGGCAGTAGGATTTTTTAATCGATTTCCTAATTGATTTGTAGTTTAGAGTCCAGAGTCCATCGTCTAGAGTCCGGTAGACTGGAGGCAGATATTAAAAGCTGATCGCTAATTGAGAACTTCAATTAGGACTTATGGCAACAAAATTCCCTAAATTTAGCCAGGACTTGGCTCAAGATCCGACTACACGTCGGATCTGGTATGGGATTGCCACAGCCCATGATTTTGAGAGCCATGATGGGATGACGGAAGAAAATCTTTACCAGAAGATTTTCGCCTCCCACTTCGGTCACCTCGCAATCATATTCTTGTGGACCTCTGGCAATCTCTTTCACGTTGCCTGGCAAGGTAATTTCGAACAGTGGATCAAAGATCCTCTCAATATCCGTCCCATTGCTCACGCGATTTGGGACCCTCACTTTGGTCAAGCTGCTGTAGATGCGTTTACTCGGGCTGGTGCTTCGGGTCCTGTTAACATCGCTTACTCAGGTGTTTACCACTGGTGGTACACCATCGGGATGCGGTCTAACGGAGATCTGTACAGCGGTTCGATCTTCCTTCTCATCCTCTCTGCTATCTTCCTGTTCGCAGGTTGGTTGCATCTTCAGCCCAAATTCCGTCCGTCTCTGTCCTGGTTTAAGAATGCTGAATCTCGTCTCAACCACCACTTGGCTGGTTTGTTTGGGGTTAGCTCTCTGGCTTGGGCAGGTCACCTGATTCACGTTGCGATTCCTGAATCCCGTGGTCAGCATGTGGGCTGGGATAACTTCTTGTCTACACCTCCACATCCCGCTGGTTTGCTACCTTTCTTCACTGGCAACTGGGGAGTTTATGCTCAAAACCCTGATACGGCTGGGCATATCTTCAACAGCTCTACTGGTGCAGGCACTGCAATCCTGACTTTCTTGGGTGGTTTCCATCCTCAGACTGAGTCGCTGTGGTTGACTGACATGGCTCATCACCACCTGGCGATCGCTGTTCTGTTCATCGTTGCGGGTCATATGTACCGGACCAACTTTGGTATCGGTCACAACATGCGCGAGATCATGGACGCTCACAATCCTCCTTCTGGAACTCCGTTTGGTGGATTGTTGGGTGAAGGTCATAAGGGCATGTATGACACCTACAACAACTCGCTACATTTCCAACTCGGTTGGCACCTGGCTTGCTTGGGTGTGATCACCTCTGTGGTGGCGCATCACATGTATTCCATGCCTCCCTACGCATTCATTGCGCAAGATCACACCACCATGGCAGCGTTGTTTACTCACCATGAGTACATTGCTGGGTTCATTATGGTGGGCGCGTTTGCTCACGGTGCTATCTTCTTAGTTCGGGATTACGATCCTGCGGCTAACAAGAACAACGTGTTGGCGCGTGTTCTCGACCACAAAGAGGCAATCATCTCTCACCTGAGCTGGGTGTCTCTCTTCTTGGGCTTCCATACCTTAGGTCTGTACGTCCACAACGACGTCATGCAAGCGTTTGGTACGCCTGAAAAGCAAATCTTGATTGAGCCTACCTTTGCACAATGGATTCAGGCGGCTCATGGTAAGGCGTTGTATGGCTTTAGTGCGTTGCTTTCTAATCCAGATAGCATTGCGTCTACGGCTTGGCCAAACCATGGTGATGTCTGGTTACCCAACTGGTTAGATGCCATCAACAGTGGTGCGAACTCTTTGTTCTTAACCATTGGACCTGGCGACTTCTTGATTCATCATGCGATCGCTCTGGGTCTGCACACCACCACCCTGATCTTGGTCAAAGGTGCGTTGGATGCTCGTGGCTCTAAGCTGATGCCTGACAAGAAAGACTTTGGCTATAGCTTCCCTTGCGATGGTCCGGGTCGTGGCGGTACATGCGATATCTCTGCTTGGGATTCCTTCTACCTCGCCATGTTCTGGATGCTGAACACCATTGGTTGGATCACCTTCTACTGGCATTGGAAGCATTTGGGCATTTGGTCTGGAAACGTAGCTCAGTTTAATGAAGCGTCTCCGACGATCATGGGCTGGTTACGCGACTACCTCTGGCTCAACTCGTCTCAGTTGATCAACGGTTACAACCCGTTTGGCATGAATAACCTGGCGGTCTGGGCATGGATGTTCCTGTTTGGACACCTGGTCTGGGCAACTGGCTTCATGTTCTTGATCTCCTGGAGAGGTTATTGGCAAGAACTCATCGAAACGATTGTTTGGGCACATGAGCGGACTCCTCTGGCGAACCTGGTTCGTTGGAAAGATAAGCCCGTTGCACTCTCCATCGTTCAAGCTCGCTTGGTTGGTTTGGCTCACTTCACCGTGGGTTACATTCTCACCTATGCAGCCTTCCTAATTGCCTCAACAGCGAGTCGCTACGGTTGATAAGCTGATTTAAGATCACAAGAAAAAATCCTCTGTCGCAAGGCAGGGGATTTTTTCTGTGTTTGTTGCGGACGAGTGCAATAGGTCATGTGTTGGAAAGCGGCGCTTTCCAACACATGACCATCCTGGTTCTGAGCGCGACTAAGCTCTAGTCAAACTGTCTTGTACCTGAGCTTGCAATTGTGCCTCCGTTAGAGCCGGTTCCAGGCAACTTAACCCCTGGCAGACTAAGGCGATCGCCCCTTGTGGCAAATCTGATTCAAATTTCAGCATGGCAGTGGGCAAATAGGCACAGCCGAGGTTATTGAGTGTTTCTGGACGGGCACGGATCAGTGTGGCATTGCGGAACCAGTCCAACGCAATAAACAGACTGGGACACGCCTGAGGAGAGCGGTTCATCATGCTGCTAAAGGATTGTAAGGCGGCTTCAGCGCGATCGAGATAGTCTAAATTTTCAGTTAACAGGAAAAGGCGAACCAGATTGGCGATCGCTATCCCATTGGCAGAGGGTGTTGCATTGTCGTCATAACTGCGCTCGCGCACGACCAGATCGGGACGAGCATCCGTGTTGTAATAGCCTCCCAGTTCTACACTCCAGAGATAGTCGTCAAATTCATCCTGTAATTTGATCGCGTGATCGAGCCATGCGATTTGCGATGAAGGGGTAAGGGGGTGAAGGGGTGAAGTGTTCGAGTCCTGATCTTTGATCGTTAATCCCTGACTACTGGCTTGATCTAAATCCAATAGCGCTTTGATAAACAGGGCGTAGTCTTCAGACTGAGCCATCACAGAGGCCTGCCCTTCATAATTGAGGCGGTGAAAGCGATCGCCCATAGCGGATTCTGACGCATCGCTGACAAACTGGTGATCGAGAATAAATTGGGCAGCGGTGGCTGCCAGTTCAAAATACTCCGGATTTTGAAACACCATAGCCGCTCTGGCTAAGCCAGAAATCATCAGGCTATTCCAGGCGACGATCATTTTGGTATCGGTCACTGCCGGAATGCGTCCCGCCCAGGCTGTGGTTTTTGCCTCTTGGTTATTGCGAGCAGGTGGGAAGGTTTTCAGGGTGGCGCTGCCATAGCGAACGGCAAATAATTGCTGGAGGATGTCTTCGATGCTGTTGCCTGCGATGTCATCCGCCGTGCGCCTTTGCAATACATTTTTGCCCTCAAAGTTGCCGCCTGGAGTGACGGTAAACAGCTCGGATAGGGTTGCCAGTTGTTCTGAGGACAATAAGCTTGCCAGCTCGGCATAGTGCCAGACATAAAAGGCACCCTCCTCAGGTTCGATATCATCGGGTGTGATGAAGCTATCAGCATCTTGCGCGGCATAAAAATAGCCGGTGGGTGCCGTCATTTCCCGTTTTAGCCAGGAAACGGTCAGGGCGATCGCCCGTTTAAAACAGGGTTCCTCGACTCCGACACTCCAGAGATCTGCCAAAAATTCGACAATCTGGCCATTGTCGTAGAGCATTTTTTCGAAATGAGGCACTGTCCAGTTGGGATCAACGGTATAGCGATGAAAACCGCCCGCCACATGGTCAAAAATACCCCCCAGGGCTAAATCTAAGCCGCGCTGACGACAGGCGACTGCGGCATCATATTTGGCATCTTCAATGGCAAACCGTACGGCTCGCAATGCAGCTGCGGCGTAGGGAATCATGGGGAAACTGGTGCCGTGCCCCCGTCCGGTCAAAATTCCGGCACTATAGATTAAGCCCCGAGTCAAGACATCGCCATCTAAGGGTTCTACCGTTTGAGTCAGCGTGGCTTGCTGGAGCCGTTCTAGAATTTCGTGTTTGACCGATTGAATTTTGGTTTTCTCAGTGTCGTAAAACTGCCGGATTGCCTGAAGTACTTGTAAAAATCCGGGTCGTCCATATTTGGGTTCCAGCGGAAAATACGTGCCGCCATAAAACGGGACGAGATCATCGGGAGAAAGAAACACATTGAGCGGCCATCCCCCCTGTCCTGCCATCATTTGTAGAGCTTGCATATAGATGCTATCGATGTCAGGGCGCTCTTCTCGATCGACCTTGATCGGCAAAAAATAGGCATTCATATACTCTGCGATCGCCGGGTCTGAAAAGGCTTCTCCCTCCATCACCGTGCACCAGTGGCAACTGGAATAGCCAATCGACAGAAAAATGGGTTTATTTTCTTGCTTTGCCGTTTCCAGGGCTGCATCACACCACGACCACCAGTCGATCGGATTGTCGGCATGTTTGCGGAGATAAAGGCTCTGAGCCTGGGCAAGACGATTGGACATAGACCACTAACCAAAACTCGACATGAGTACGACTTCCTTGAGTGTATAGCGCCCAGCACGATTCAGAGCAGTCGAGGTCAGCAGTTTCCAGGAAAGCATTGTTATGCATACATACGTCTCTCTCCAGGCAACCTATAATGATTGGGCAGTCACAACAATAGATTCAGCATTCGTTTTGGGGGTAGACGTTGGATCAAGTTATTGGCATTGATCTGGGCGGCACTGCAATCAAATTAGGACGGTTTGACCGAGACGGCAATTGCTTACAATCGTTGACCGTACCTACGCCACAACCTGCCTACCCAAACGCTGTTTTGACAGCGATGGTGGAGGCGATCGCACAACTTGATCCCAACCACGAGTCTATGGCGATTGGGGTCGGCACCCCCGGACCTGCTGATGCTGCCGGACGCATTGCCCGTGTTGCGATTAACCTCCAGGGTTGGCGAGATGTGCCACTGGCAGACTGGCTGGAAAAACAAACCGGAAAACCGACGATTTTAGCCAATGATGCGAACTGCGCTGGCATGGGAGAGTATTGGCTGGGGGCAGGTCGGTCATTTCGCAATCTGATCGTACTGACACTGGGAACGGGCGTTGGCGGTGCGGTGATTCTCAATGGCGAACTCTTTGTTGGAGCCCAGGGCACCGCAGGAGAGTTAGGGCTAATTACGCTAAATCCCGATGGTCCGGAATGCAACAGTGGTAATCGCGGCTCGTTAGAACAATATGCGTCAGTGCAAGCCATTCGCCGCCGGATGGGTTTAGAACCCGATGTCTTGGGGGCACAGGCTGAAGCTGGAGATGAAGCAGCGATCGCCTTTTGGCAGAGCTATGGACGCGATTTGGGAGCCGGATTGGCTAGCCTGATTTATATCCTTACCCCTGAAGCTGTGATTATTGGCGGGGGCGTCAGTGCCAGTGCAAAATTCTTTTTTCCCGCCATCTGGGCAGAAATCGAGCAACGGGTGCTTCCCAGCTCGCGTGAAGGCTTGCAACTGTTGACCGCCGAATTAGGCAATCAAGCTGGTATCGCAGGGGCAGCCAAGCTGGCATGGCAAACATTAGACCAGAGTCAAGGGTTAGCCACAGGAAAACAGGTAGTGGAGTCGGCGTCTATCCCCCAGCTTCCCCATCCCCCCACTCCTCCATCGGCACCGCTGCCCAGCATTGAATCCCTGCAAACTGAACTGACCTATCTTCGCCTCGCCTACGATCGGGCTGTAGAAATGGCGCAGTTTAAGTCCGGTTTTTTATCGCGCACCTCCCATGAGTTGCGATCGCCGATCAACAGTGTAATCAGCTTGCACCAACTCATTTTGGCAGAGCTGTATGACAGCCCAGAAGAAGAAAAAGAATTTATTGCCCAGGCAGACACAGCTGCAAAAAAGATGTTGGGGCTTTTGGATGAACTGATTAGCGTTTCCAAAGCCGACTACGGTTCTATTCAGCCGCAGTTTCAGCCCTTTTCGTTGTCCGATATGCTGCATGAGATTTACCATCTCACCTATTTGCAAGCGCAAAATCGCAATTTGCGCATGACAATCGAGTTTCCCGATCCCGATATCTCTGTTTTGGCAGATCAACGCTGGTTCAAACAGGTGGTGTTAAATCTGATCGATACACCCCTAGCCCTGATGCAAGAGGGCAACATTCGCGTCACCCATCGAGTTGCCGCTGAAGAACATCGAGTTTACATTTGCATCGAAGATCAACGCCCGGTGGAAACCTGGAATGAACCGTTGGAGCTGTTGAAAGCCACCTTTAATAAACAGCATGCCGAGCAACCCACGACGTCACAAGAGGCAAAAGAACAGGTCAAGGCGATCGCCAAGTCACTCAACCACCTGAAGAAACCAGGGCTGACGCTGTTTATTAGCCAGACGTTATTGGAATTGATGCAGGGGCGCTTGGAGCTGGTCGCCGCCCCAGAAGACTGTCTGCTTGAAGGACTGCCTTCTAGTCTGAATATCGAAGCGACCTCTGATCTCACCCGCATTCAATGCTCGATTCCCCTTGCCCCTTAAGCTCACTAATTAATCAACCTGTCATTCTTTTTGAGAAGGTAACGGCTCCACTGTCGCATCCGTCCAACAATGGGTCATTTATTTCATTTGAGTACTTTATGTCTAACCTGTTGAGTCTGATTCTAAAAGGGGGACCTGTGATGATCCCGATAGTGGGGTTATCGGTGCTGACCCTGGCGTGTGGTTTAGAACGAGCCTGGTTTTGGTATCGCTTTTTAGCGAAAGAAGATCGGATTGTTCACGATGTTTTAGAAGCTGCTCGATACGATTTAGATCAAGCAGAGGCGATCGCCGAACACGCTAAAGATTTACCCATTGGTCGCTTTTTGTTAGCCCCTTTAAAACTGAAAAGTCCGACGCCGGAAACCTTTCGCCTGGCTATGGAAGCTGCCGCCGATAAAGAATTTATCAAAATGCGCAAAGGCGACAAGCTATTAGAAACGGTAGTGGCGATCGCACCCTTATTAGGCTTGTTAGGCACTGTCACCGGGCTGATTATCACCTTTGCTAACCTTCAGGTTGGCGGGGGTGGTACAACTACCCAGGCAACGCAGGCAGCATCAGGCATCGGAGAAGCTCTGATCACCACAGCGGGTGGAATGGTGGTAGCCATCATCGCCCTGATGTTTTTCCGATTGTTTGTGACGTTGCAATCTCATCAAATCGATTATTTTTCAGAAGTCGGGTCTGAAATGGAATTAATTTACCGCCAGATCTGGTACGAACCATCGGTGAGCGAGCAAGCCTCCTACCTGTCGTCTGCCACGAGCGGCAGCATTGCCCCGTCTTAAAAAGTTAACCCCTTCCTATGCGTTTTAAGAATCGGCAAGCCCCTCAGCAAATGCCCATCCTCAATCTGGTTCCCATGCTAGATGTGTTGATGACGGTTCTCACGTTTTTCATTATTGTGGCAATGAGTCTATCGCTAGAACAGGGAGTAGACCTAGAGTTGCCCGGTCGTGAAGAGTCTGCCTCGCCACCTCTATCCCCAACACCGTTAGTAGTTCAGCTCGATGCAACGGGTCAGATCCGACTCAACAACACACCCAGCACCTATGAGGAATTAGCCTCGCAGACCCGTGCCTATCTCACGGCTCATGCGGAAGGCGTGGTGATTTTGCAGGCAGATCCGGATTTACCGTATGAACATGTCATCGATCTGCTAACGGACTTAAAGGATATCGGGGGCGATCGCGTTTCTCTGGCGATCGAATAATTCAGACCCTTAGAATCCTCATAAACATAACTTGAATACTTTTTATGGGAGAGTGCGGCTCCGCCACACTTTCCCATAAAAAGTGTGGGTTTTAATTTTGTAATGATCCATTACTGCTTAACGCAAGCTTGAGCCATGCGATTTAACCAACACCGACCTGGCAACGATCTGCCAGAAGTTAACCTGGTGCCGATGATGGACGTGCTCATGACCGTCCTAACCTTTTTCATCATTATCGCCATGACCTTAAATGGCGAAGTCGTCAATGTGTTTCTGCCCCAAGTCACAGAATCGGACACAGCCGCAACCGACAGCGATTTAGCACCCACGCTAGTCGTCGGACTGACCACGCAAAACGAAATCCTATTACACAATCAGCCCGTCAGTCGCGACGCCATGATTCAGGAGATGCAGACCTTTCTTCAGCAGCACCCTGAAGGCATCGTGATCTTAAAAGCCGATCGCGAATTGGCATACAAAAATGTTTCGGCGTTGCTCAAAACCATGCGAGATGTAGGCGGCGGCAGGGTTTCATTAGGCATCGAAACCAAGCCTCAATAATATAAACTAAGTCTCAATAATATAAAGACAGCTGATGGGTTGAAAAGGGGCGCTCCGCGCCCCTTTTCAACCCATCACCTTCCTGGTTCTGAGCGCGTAGCGCGATATAAAGAAAGATCTATGTTGGTCAGCGTGGCACTGCCACGCTGACCAACACAAATTATGTGAATTTTATTTCATGGCTTCTTGCGTCATAACCGATCGCACAGCTTGTTGATAAAACGCATCTAACCCCTGAACACACTGGCGATCGTCGTAAATGATGCTGTAGCGCTGACGAATTTTCTCGACGATGGACTGTCGCCATGGGCGATCGCACCCTAACTTCACCGCAATCTCGACGTACTCTGCTTCGTCGCGGGCAATTGTTTCTGTCATCCCCATCATGGTCAAAATGGCGTAAGCATGGCGACCGCGCATAAACCGACCGGGACGAGTGACCACCGGCACATGGCAGGCAGAGGTTTCAAACGTTGTGTTGCACCCTGACCAGCTCAAGCCATCTAAAAAGACATCAACCACCTGATTGAGCTGAAAAAAGCCAACCTGATCCTGGCGCGGCAGAATGACGCAATACTGCTCACTATCCAATCCCACCTTAGCAAAGGCGTGCTGGAGACGTTGCCGGAACGTTTGGGTGGTGTAAGTGCCCGTATTAGCCGCTAAAAACGCAATCTGGGCATTGGGTACCCGCTGAGCGATCGCGGCAAAGATATCGTCATGTTGCGGTAGATATTTATAGAGCGATTGGCACGAAAGATAGATGATCGCATCGTCTCGCAACCCAAAATCAGCCCGTGTCTGGGTGGGGGCAGGAATATTGGGTTTGGGATAGGCAAACCCCAGATTGGGCAAGCGAATCAGCGTTTCTGAATACTGGCTATCGGCATCCTCAGGTTCCATTAAATCGCTGGAAATGAAATAGTCAATCACGGGTGAACCGGAGGTAATGGGATGAGAGCCAACACTGCACTGAATCGGGGCTAACCGCAACCCTGCCAATTTAGCCGCTAACACATTCATCCCCAAATCAAGATGCACCAAAATATGCAGTTGATCGTCAATAATTTGTTGGGCGATCGCGTCTAATGGATCGTTAATCTGCTCGCCAAAATAGTGAGCAGGATTGTCATATTCTCTAAAGTGATCGCTATAGGATTTGAATTGATCGGTCAATGAATCGTGCTGAGTATCGGTGTAATACGAATAAATTTCAAACTGATTGCGATCGCAATATTTAAAATACCCAATTGATGTTTTTGCCACCGAATGGAGTCGCATAAATCCTGAAATATAGCCAACGCGGATCTTTCCATGTTCCGTAAGCGGTGGCATCGGTCGGGGTGCAACCAACTGAGGATAATTGGCAACCATAATCTGATGCACCAATTCTCCATATTGCTTCTGCAACTCCAGATCATTCTCGTTTTGATATGCCAGATAAAAATTACTGCCCCGACTGATTGCCGTGATGGCTGCCTGTCGATCAGAAAGTTGATCTAACCTCAGCGTTCGGATCAAGTCGTCTAAAGCATCGGTAAATCGCTGTCGATAGGTATAAATTTCCGCTTCAGATTCATACAGCACAGGCAACAATCGTTGATTTTCAAACCGTAGCTCAATCGAATTAGGATAGAGACTTAGCGCTGTTTCGTAAACCTTTGCTGCTTCTTGATGTTGATTGGTTGCAAAATAGGCGAGTGCTAAATTATTCAACACATCGTATTGAGTTGCCTCTATTTTTAGAGCCATTTGATAAATGGCGATCGCCTCTTCTGCGCGATTTTGAGCCATTAATAAATTGCCCAGATTAAGATAGCTGCCGACATGATTTGGGTTCGTCGATATAGCCGATCGATAAACAGATTCTGCCTCATGTTCTTGACGACACCGAGTTAAAAGATTTGCCAAATTATTGTAGGCATCTGTAAAAGTTGCATCGAGGGCGATCGCCGTTTGGTATGCCTGAATTGCCTGAGCATCCTCCTGCCCCCGTTCCAGCACTAAACCCAAACTGTAGTGTTGAACCGCCTGATTTGGAGCAATTTGCACTGCCTTTAAAGCAGCCTCTAAGGCACGGTCATACACTCCTTTCATGTAATACAACAGTCCTAAATTGCGCCAGCCATCGGCATGATGAGGATCAAGCGATACCACCGCGTGATATGCCTGTTCAGCCTGATCGAGATCACCCGCCTGATGAGATTGCAACGCGGTTTGATAGAGGTGATCAACCTGAGACTGGCGATCGCCAAACTCCTTGTGAAATTGTCGCAACGCTTGAAGGAATTGGGGTTGGCTGTGTTGTTCCAGCGTTTCATAGTCATAATGTTCACTTTGCTCTCTATCCCAGGTGAGCAAATGAATGCCATTGGCGATCGGCAACGTCAAAGCACTGTGACTCTGGGGATGCAGCATCAAAAAATCCCAGATCGCTTGCTGGATCGCACTGGAGTTACTCCCAACCAAAATCATGACAGCCCGGTTTGCCAAAAAAGGCTGAACCGATAGCAATCGCAGCAGACAATCTCGATAATCTTGCGCCCCATGCTCCACATAGACACCAATGGCATCGTCACTCCCCATCTGTCTGAGCTGGTAAAAAAACGCGTTGGCAGATTGGTCACACAGCCCTACCTGGTCGCTGATACCCACTTGCTCTAAAGCGCTGACAAATCCGTCATACCAATCTGACTCGCCCGTTTGGCTGGAAAAATCGTGAACGGCGTATGCCATTGCATCGGGGTGATGCAGCAGTGCGCCGACTAAGCTTGCCGCATCGGGACAGCCGACCTGACAATAAATTTCGCCAGCCTCCAGATGTGCCACTGCTAAATTGAGCAACTGTAACGCGCTGGCTGGGGTGTCTGTCTGAAGGGAATCTTGCAGATCGTGCCAGACTTGAGAACGAGGTTGCAGGCGATCGCGTCCCCACTGATCGTAGTAGGCAGGAAGCTGAGCAATAAACTGCCGATAGTCCATGTTCAATCCCCTCAACCTGTTGCAGCATCTGCCTTTAGCGTACCCCGTCTACATCTAATTCTTAGGAGCACAAATTATCTTTTTGAGAGAGCGACAGCGGCGCTGTCGCTCTCTCAAAAAGAATTAGGTTCTATGAATCCTGATCCTCAGTCACTTCATGCTGACAATTCCTGACCATTGCACTTTTTTCAGGCGATCGCGGCGATAGGAAAAAAAGTGGTCTGCGTGTTGATAGGTGCAGTAAGGGGCGATCGCCACTTGTGCAGAGGTCAACCCTAGCTGCGCCAGCTGCAATAGATTAATCCGCCGGACATCCAGGCGCGCCCGTCCGGGTTGGGGATCGGGAAGTAAGGGTGAATCGGGAAGTTGCCGCAACGCATCTAAAATGGCATCTGGATTGTCAACCGCTGCCGTGCGCTCAATATCGTTTAACACCGTTGCCCCCACCTCAGCTGCGACGGTTGTTGAAACCTGATATACCTCTCCCGCGATCGCCGGACCCAGGGCTATTCGCAGGTTTTGTAGCTGACTGCCCTGCGTTTGCAAACGAGCGATCGCTTTAGGCAAAATTTCTAACGCCGTCCCCCGCCACCCTGCATGAACCGCTGCCACCTGCCCGGTTTCGATATCTGCCACTAATGCCGGAACACAATCGGCAGAACAAACCCAAACCGCCTGTTCTAACTGCTCCGTCACCACTCCATCGGCATCGGCTAACGGCAACGAAGCGTCTGTGGCGATCGCCTGTTCAGCCGTCAAGCTGGCAATTTCAGATGGGGTTAGCACCGTATTGCCATGCACCTGCTTGGCTCGATAAACCGATGCCGTTGGATGGAGTACCTGCACCAAATTTTCTGGCAGTTGGGGAGAATAATGCTGGGTAAAAAAGCCGTGGGGAAACCCATCTAACAAACTACACGTTAGATAGGGCATATCTTGCCAGTGATGCCAATGCCAGGTTTGCATAGAAATTAGAACGTATAGAGAATAAACGAGTCGTCTTTAACGCTGGCGACATTCTATGATCAGTTGAGCCTGCTCTGGGGAATTTCTTGTGCCGTTTGATGTCAACCATTTGCAGTCTCTCATTCAGTCAGAAAACAATCCGCTAGAACAATACAAATCTGCAAATGCAACGTTAGCTCCATCCTACCCCGCCTTCAAAATCCAAGTTTTTGACGAACTTGCGTCCACCAGTTCCACCGTATGGGAGTGGATCGAGCAGGGTGCCGAAGAAGGAACCGTGGCGATCGCCCTACAACAACGTGCCGGACGCGGACAATGGGGCCACCAATGGTTGTCGTTGCCGGGTGGCTTATACCTTTCCCTGGCATTAATGCCCAACCTGATCGCAGCCCAGAGTGGACAACTCACCCTTTGTATAGCTTGGGGCATCGGCAATGGCTTAAGAAGTCGGGGGGTGCCCGTCCACCTAAAATGGCCGAATGATCTGGTGGTGGATGGGTTGAAGTTGGGGGGTATTCTTACTGAAACTCGACTTCAAAAGGGACGGGTCACTAAAGCTGTCGTCGGCATTGGCATCAACTGGTGTAATCCTGTTCCCCCAACCGGAATCAACCTCAGCCAAGTCCAGGTCAACTATCCGCACCTGGCGATCGCCTCGTTAGAAGAACTGGCGGCGATCGTCCTGCTAGGGGCAATCAACGGCTATCGACGCTGGCAGCACCAGGGCATTGACGCGATTCTGCCTTGCTATCACGCAATCATGGCTGGCATCGGCACAACGATCGAATTTGACGGGCACATTGGTCAACTTGTGGGCGTCACCTCAACAGGCGCACTCAAAGTAAAATTGCAAGTTCAAGCAATTCCGCCTATATATGAAGAGGTTGATGTGCAACCTGGCAGCATCAGCCTCGGGTATGTCTGCGATAATGCCAATGAATTAGGGTGCCCCGTTGATTAATCGATCCGGTTCTTTGAACTAGCGTCTGCAAAACTAACCAGAGCGATCGCCAACGCTCACTGACTCTCTATCTCTAATCCAACGCCCTCAACTTCAAGCAGTTTATACTACCCTATTGAGGTGAGTCCGATCTGCTCACACCCTTACAGCGTATTTCATATTAATAAAGGTAAAAGGGGGCTGGGGGCTTCGCTCCCAGACAGGGGTTCCACCCCTGCACCCCGCACTGGATACCTCGTCAACTTAGAGAGGTCTGTGAAACTCGTCCGAGTGGATGAATCCGCTGGATGAAGATCAGCACTCTCGTCGATAGCGATAATCAGTTCGGTCAGATGCATCGTTAAGATGAACGCTACTGGATATGAAAAAATGTTAACCTTCATAGTTGAAGTTCTCGAAACATTCACTTTCGGACTCGCTATTTTGTAATTCCCACGTAATTCTCAATATTTAGATAGAACTTTATTTGCGCCTTAAGCGCTTAATATCGAATCGCGATTCCAGCTATGACACAAAAACGCGAGTTACCCCCTATGCATCAGCCCAGAAAGCCATCCTCCTATCCATCGTTACTTGCTCAAGGATTGGGCTTGCTTAGTAGTGTAGGCGTTCTTACATGCGGCATGGTCTTTGCCCAAACGCCTCCCTCTTCCAGCACCGATGCCGTACCAAGTGCTTCAGATTTACTGGGAGCAGATGTGCACATCGAGGCTGCCCCTCAGGCACCCGCAGCGCCTGTCATCCAAAATCCAGAACCCGCCAGCGTTCCAGAGCCTCAGGCAGCACCCCAAGAACCATCGCCCCAAGAAAACAGCGCAGCTTCTCCACAACCAACTACGGCTGGAACACCTGCCCATGTACCCGCTCTCGATGCTTCTGAGCTAGATGACACACCTCAAGTCGTCGGCGATTTTAGCAGTCCTTACATCGACACAACCAACTACAATCTGGGCGCAACCTACTCTGACCAGCCTACCGTTGTGTTTTCAGAACGCTCCACCGGATGTCAGGCAGTGTTGCAACGAGGTCAAAGCGTGCCTGCCAGCCTCTGCCAAACTGCCTCTAGCGGTGGTCAACGCCCCGGACGAGTCAACTCCATTAGCGTTGGTCCGATTACGTTAAGTCCCAACGGCATCCGGCTGAATGGCGGCTCCGCCCAAAATTATTACAACCTCAGTCCCCGTCCAGCAGGACTACCAGGAAATGGCAACATTGCCCTGATCTTCCCTCTATCGGTACCTGAACCCATCACCTCCTTGTTTGGCTGGCGGATGCATCCTATCTACGGAGATATGCGCTTTCACTCAGGGACAGATATCGGTGCGCCCATGGGTACCCCGGTGTTAGCGGCTTATTCAGGTCAAGTGGCGATCGCCAGTATGATGCGGGGCTATGGATTAGCCATCGTGGTGCAACACGGTGACACGCAACAAACGCTGTACGCGCATCTTTCCGAAATCTACGTCCGTCCAGGCGATCGCATTGAGCAAGGTACGGTCATCGGTCGCGTTGGTAGCACGGGCAACTCAACCGGACCTCACCTGCACTTTGAAGTTCGCCAAAGAACGTCTGATGGTTGGGTAGCTGTAGACCCAGGTCATCTGCTAGAAACAGCCCTGGCAAACTTTTCTAATAATTTGCAGATTGCCGATGTAAAACCTGACGGAGAAGAGACCTTAGTGGCTCTAAAAAACCTCAGCAAAGCTAGCAAAGCCGCAGGCACTGCTTATTCTTTTCTAGCCAAAGAGGAAAGCCCAAAACCCTCTGAGTTACAAGCTACTGAACCCAAACAGTAGAGTTTGTATCGCTTCAAGCCAGGGTCTGTTTAAAGGAGTATTTTTTTGGGCGCTTCGCGCCCGAAAAAAACACCCCCTCTTAGCGAGTTTTAAAACACGCCCTAATATAAATCCCCATCCTTTCGTGTTCCTACTCCACAGGGGCACAAAAGAATGGGGATTTTGTTTGTTTCATGCGTCTAAGCGGCAGATAAAGCAGGGCTAAGCTGCGCATGACGGACAACATAAGCAATGTGAAGGGGATAACCCTGCGAATAGAGCTTATCAACCCCTTTGAGAGCTGCCTCACGATTTCTATAAGAACGGAGAACTTGCTCAGTACCATTTGCGTAGAGAATGCACAGTTGCCAGATCATGATGCCTACCCCAGCCCAATACAACTAAAAATTCATGCAGCCACTTTCAAAATCATGTTCAGAGCTTTACAAAACTTGGTCGTAACTTTACAACCCTTTCATACAAAATCTTATGCTTTCATAGAAGCTTTGCACTCCGTGCAATTATTGAATGCTTGCAATAGTAAAACTACGTTAATGGGTCATTTCAAAGCTGATGTAGTATTAAGCACCCATGCTAAGTCAGCAAAATCTAGAGAGGTTAGAGGGTCTAACCCCTCACTTAAATTCATTACTCAACCATCTATAAAGCTTCACGCCTGGATAAATTACAGGTGTTGTGTGAGAGCCGCACGGGGCGCGGCTCTCACACAACACCATGGATATCACGCTATTGAGAATGGTTATAAAACTTGAGTTGCAAAATTCGACGAGATTCACCTTCTGTAAGCCAACGCACCCTGGCGCATGACAACACCCTTTTTAGATTCGTTATCCCCATGAAATAAAGGTGTAATAAATCGCTCCATTGCCTCCGTAGAGAATCAGAAAACCTACTGTGTCCAAAATCTTTTCTTCAAGTCAGCTTTATAGAAGCTAAAGAAAATTTTGAAAGAATCACACACTCCCATCTAAAGTGACAATTAGACTGTGGAGGAGTAATTGATGGACTCTCCGTCCAGATTTGTACGGTGTAGTGAAAAGTAGGTTTCAAACCATATGTATGACTGTATTATTGTTGGCGCAGGTCCAGCAGGCGGAGCTGCTGCCTATCATCTGGCAAAGCAAGGTCGATCGGTTTTAATTTTAGAAAAAGCCACTCTGCCACGTTACAAACCCTGCGGCGGTGGTGTTTCGCCTCAAATTGCACAATGGTTTGACTTTGACTTCACTCCAGCTATCTCACTCAAGGTCGATGTGGTTCGCTATACCTGGAACATGGAAGACCCAGTAGAAGCTGACCTGAAACCCTCAGAGCCGATTTGGATGGTACGTCGGGACGTGTTTGACCATTTTTTGGTGCAGCAAGCCCAAAAGCAAGGTGCTGAACTCCGGGATAATACTGAGGTCACAGGCATTGAATTCCAAAGCGATCGCTGGCAAGTCAATACAGCCAACGGTCCTGTCGTCGGGCGTTATTTGATTGCTGCCGATGGAGCCAAAGGTCCAATGGCAAAATGGCTAGGGTTTAAAGAACGAAAACGCCGTTTGGGAGGGGCATTAGAAGCAGAAGCTGCTGCCCCTATCCATAGCAATGAGCCAATTCACTTCGAATTTGGCATGATCAAAAATGGTTATATCTGGAATTTCCCCAAGGCAGACGGCTACTCGATTGGGGTGGGAACCTTCCGGGGTGGAGAACCCCAAGATTTCAAGAGTATTCTGTCGAAATACGCCACCATGTTTGGCATTGATGTTAAAAATTGCCAACAATATGGTCATCCGCTTTGCCTTTGGGATGGCGACCAGGTTTTACATACCCAAAATGCACTTTTGGCAGGTGAAGCGGCGTGCGTTGTAGACCCCTTTACTGCCGAAGGCATTCGCCCGTCGATCTTCTCAGGTGTTAAAGCAGCGGCGGCTATTAATGCGGCGATCGCCGGTGACATCAATGCTCTAGAGAAATATACCCAGGTCATCAGCCAGGATTGGGGCACAGACATGGCATGGGCACAACGGCTGGCAGGTGTCTTCTACCGGATGCCCGGTGTCGGCTACCGTCTAGGCGTGAAGCGTCCTTCTGCAACCAAACAAATGGGTCGGATTTTGTGCGGAGAAATGCGCTATGCCGATATTGCCAACCGTGCCATCAAGCGCCTGGGCGCAGGTCTCATCCCCGGCATGAAATAAACCGGGCGGTGCTAGTTTTGGCTATGAATTTGCCTGTGAAACCAAAGGTTTCACAGGCAAATTCATAGCCAGATTCAGCTATATCCTAAACCGCAGGCGATGTGAAAAGCGGCGCGGCGCGCCGCTTTTCACATCGCCTTTCCGCATCTGAATGCATCGCACTACAATCCTGAGTTACCCTGTCACACAGTTGCCGTCTTTGGGAATAACTAAACCATACGAATTCTTTTGCACATCAGGTTGGGTGAGATCTGTGCCATTGTCGAAGTATTTCAACCGACTTGAAAACTAGATCAAAAGCCCTGCCCATGCAGGGTTTTAAGGTTTTATGGTGCAAGAGCTTTCGTGATTCTCGTTGGCTTCTGGGGTGCATTCATGGTCTATACACTTCGCGTTGCAGATTTACCAACTACAGAGCGACCGCGTGAGCGGCTGATAGAACAAGGGGCTCATAACCTTTCGACTGCCGAACTCATCGCCATTTTAATTGGCACAGGTCAGGGTCCTGGAAAACTATCGGCGATTGGCTTAGGACAATATATTTTAAAAAAACTGGGCGAACATCAACGCGATTCGCTGGATGTGTTGCGCCACATCACAGCCCAAGAGTTGATGCAAATTCAAGGGATTGGGCTTGCCAAAGCGGCATCTATTCTGGCAGCCATTGAGCTGGGCAAACGGGTGCTGTACTCGCGACCTTCTGATAAACCTGTGATTGATGATCCGGCGATCGCCGCCGCCATTCTCAGTACCGATTTAATGTGGCAAACGCAAGAGCGGTTTGCAGTTCTTTTATTAGATGTGAAACATCGGCTCATCGGCAGTCAGGTGGTGAGCATCGGTACCGCTACCGAAACGCTCGCCCATCCTCGTGATATTTTTCGGGAAGCCATTCGCCAGGGAGCCATTCGCCTGATTGTTGCCCACAATCATCCATCTGGTAGTGTAGAACCTAGCCCAGAAGACATTTGCCTGACCCGACAATTACTCACAGGAGCAAAATTGCTAGGCATTCCGTTGCTAGATCATTTAATCTTAGGGAGTGGCAATCATCTTAGCTTGCGCCAAACTACAACCCTTTGGCAGGAGGTTCCTCAAGACGATTAGTGATAGTCTATTAAAGAATTCGACGCAAAGGTTGCACAAGAACGCAAGCTAACTTATACTTAAGCCTCGAACTATACACGTAAGCCGTTTTAGAACATTTGTTAGGAGGTTTCTATTCCTGAGCCACTCACCCTAACCGTCAGTTTAAGAGGTACTCGCGAAGTTAGGGATAACTGTCAATTGTTCCGTCTTGCTGGATTGTTGGATGCTTTTTCTGAGCCGACATTCCGCAAGGTTTTCGATAAATTTGTTGAGGAAGGACCCAAAAACATTATTTTGGATCTGGCTCAAATTGATTTTGTAGATAGCTCCGGTCTAGGCGCGTTAGTACAACTCGCCAAAAAAGTTCAAGGATCGAGCGGAAAACTACAAATTGTCACAAATCCACGGGTTACTCAAACCGTCAAGTTAGTCCGATTAGAGCAATTTTTGGCATTGCAGCCATCCGTTGACGTTGCATTAGAGAATTTGAAGCAGTCTTGAGTGCATCTTTCAGGTGAGATTGCTCTTGTCATCATCAATCTTTAATTTTGTCCCGTTTAGGTTTATCTCGCGCGATCGCTAAACGGTTTCAAGCCCTTGCATCACGTTTTTGGATGTGTGGAGCCTATAAAGATTAAGTGAGTCAGATCCCTTGGCTAAGGCTTGTACTCATCATCTATCTTCCAAAAACCTCCATGGATATTTTGTGGCAATGTATTTAAAGCTTTTGGGCGGTAGGTCTTCCTGCCGCCCAAGTAGTTTATCAAACCCCTAATAGCTTCATTTGGGTAGCGATGTCAGCCTGACGACCCATGATTCGATATAAATCCTGGCAAGCGGCTAGAAGATCGCGGTATAGAAGACCAATATATCTTTATCTTTATAAATCAATGGCATTGTTGAATCCAGCTATGAAATTTGGTGTGAGTGCCCCACAGAGTGAGGCACTCACACCAAATTTCATAGCCTAAATTAGCAACGCCAACCCATTAGTGAGTCCAAACTAATTAGTGAGTCCAAACTAGGGAGTGCAAGATGCCGTCGAATATAGCATTGATGAGAACTATGGATCTCAAGGGCTGTAAATGTGCAAGCTGAGGAAGAGCTAAATTCGCCACTGTTGCCAGATGACTGGAAGACATTCGCCGCTACTCAATTGCATGGAGTCTTAGCCGCAGGACTCCAGCACCCTACGGATATTGAACGCCTATCTCCAGCCTCTTTGGCTTATATTGGGGATGCCGTCTATGAGTTATATGTCCGGCTCCACTATTTGGTACCCCCAAGAAGCCTGAAAACCTATCATCAACAGGTGGTTGATCAGGTGCGAGCAGAAAGCCAGATGCGTCAGTTGCGATCGCTGGAACCAACGTTAACGGATTTAGAACGTGAAGTTGTGAGACGGGGGCGAAATGCCGCTGCTAAAGGGCCCAGGCGCGTTGCACTTAGTATTTATCAGCAGGCTAGTAGTTTGGAAGCTTTGATTGGATATCTGTATCTGACGAACCCTTCACGTCTAACTCAAATTTTGTCTCAAATTAATTTTGATTTACCGCCAGACGCGGCTGAACCGACGAATGAGTAAGCAGATTCAACGGTTCTAGGTCAGCTCAAGTTGGGTGTAATGTCCCAAAAAATTGATCTGCATTGAGGAAAAGACGTTGGTTGTTGGCATTGATGCAAGAATGTCAGCGCTTTGCGACCTTTTCCGAGGGGTTGAGTGTCGAGATGTAGCGCCTATCTGTTGATCTCGGAACACTTATATATCGAATTGTGAACACAGAATGTTAGGGGATCATGACAATGGCAATTAATAAGAATCGAAATTTTGGCTCTAAACGCAAAGTCAAGCGTGACAATTTACCCGCGCCACAAGACCAAAATGGTGAGAGCGATCGCCCCAGACGTTCTGCTTCGGGCAGCGATCGCCCTAAACGATCCCCAGGTAATAGCGATCGCCCCAGACGTTCATCGGATAGCGATTATCCCAGGCGGGCAGGATCTGACAACGATCGCCCCAGACGTTCATCGGATAGCGATCGATCCAGACGAGCCGCTTCGGATAGCGATCGTCCCAAGCGCTCTTTTTCAGATGGCGATCGCCCCAAGCGCTCTTTTTCAGATAACGATCGGTCAAACCGTTCCTTTTCAGACGGCGATCGCCCTAAGCGTTCCTTTGCAGATAGCGATCGGTCAAACCGTTCCTTTTCGGATAGCGATCGTCCCAAGCGGTCTTTTTCAGATAGCGATCGACCAAAACGGTCAGCCGATAGCGATCGACCCAGACGATCCCCATCTGCTAAATACGATTCAGCCTCGCCTCGGGTTAGGGGATCAGATCCAAACTCACCGGATAAATTTAAGAAACGGGTTGTCGTTGCGAGTGGGCACACCATCCCTCACCGCATTAAAAATCGCCTGAGTCTGCCAGCCGTTTCCAGATCGTCAATGCCAGAGCCAGAAACGATCCCACCAACGGAATCAGATATTGACAGTGATTTAATTTATGGTCGGCATCCGGTTTTAGCCGCCTTAGAAAGTGAGCGATCGCTGCATCGCATTTGGATTTTGCCCAAGCTTCATTACGATCCCCGCTTTCGCGGATTGTTGTTAAAAGCAAAAGCCAATGGTGCCATTGTCGATGAAGTTGATTCTCGCCGTCTAAGCCAAATGGTTCAGGGTGGCAACCACCAGGGGATCGCCGCACAGATTGCACCCTACGGTTATCTGGATCTGGGCGAGTTGATTGATCAGGCAAAAGCAAAAACCGAACATCCCGTGATTGTGGCGGTGGATGGCATCACCGATCCCCATAATTTAGGAGCCATCATCCGCACGGCTGAAGCACTAGGGGCACAAGGTCTGGTGATCCCGCAGCGACGCTCTGTTGGGATCACGTCTACGGTAGTCAAAGTCGCTGCCGGAGCTTTAGAAAGTTTTCCAGTTGCCAGGGTTGTCAATCTGGCGAGAGCATTGGAAGAATTAAAGAGCGCGGGATTTTGGATTTATGGCACTGCCGTAGATGGCAGTCAGCCCGTGCACACCGTTGAGTTTTCCAAATCTGCCGTCTTGGTGATGGGTTCTGAAGGAGATGGTTTAGGTTTGTTGATTCAACGTCAATGCGATGTTTTAGTCTCAATTCCGCTACAAGGAAAGACCCCCAGCCTTAATGCTTCAGTAGCTGCTGGTATGGCACTTTACGAAATTTATCGGCAACGTTGGTCTAACATTCTATCGATGGACTCTTTGCAAAGGAAATCCGACAGAGTATAACAAAATATGTGGGTTATTAAAGATCTGTTAATATCCTGCTTGCATCTACACCACACTCAAACAAATTTTTGAGGACTATGAAGGAAATCTGGACTAATATTCTTAAATCTTTGGGTCAGGCATGGTGGGTTGAAATCATCACTGAAGCACCCCACTGTACCTACTACTTCGGTCCTTTTCTATCTGAGGCTGAAGCAGCCATGCATCAGCCTGGATACATTGAGGATTTAGAGCAAGAGGGTGCACAAAACATAAGAGTACAAATTAAACGCTGTAAGCCTGATAAATTGACGATTTACGATGAATTTTCGGATGTCGCCATGCCCCAAAATACCTCACCCGCTTACAGCGGCTAGTGGTTGCTTTAGCGGCTAATTATTTCGCTGATGTAACGCATTAGCAGGGATCCATGCAGGGTTCTAGCCCTTAGCCATAGCACTCTGGATGTCTATCCAACCAATCGTTAATATCTTGCAGCACCCGATGGGGAATTTCCCAGGGAAACAGGTGGGCAACGTTTTCATAACAGTTCCACTCTGATTTCTGTAGATGTTGAGCGGTTTCCAGGCTAGACGCAGCTGTAATGTGGCGATCGCATGATCCAGCTAGTACCAGGCTTGGACATTGAATCTGCTCGATTGCTTCGAGCCTGTCGTACCTTTTTTGTAAAGCTGCATTCAGAGCTTGATGGGCAACATTAGAGGTTTGCAAGTAAGCAGGCAACGCTGCCTCTGCCAGATAGTGATAGGCAAGCGGCGTATGCTGTTGAATTAAGTAGCGATAGAGCGATCGCTTACCCAACCAGTCGATAGTCCATTGTGCGCCCGGTTGTAACTTATTAAAAATTGAAGCTAACCCCGTATAAGCATTGTCTTGCCAGGTGATTGGCGGGTGATTGCCTCTCGGTCGGGCAGCAGTGGCGACCAGGATCATACCCCGCACTCGATGGAGCTGACGCAAGGCTAATTCCATTGCCAGAATTCCACCCAAAGACCATCCCAAAACCAGGCATTGGGGAATTTGATAGTGATCCAAAATCGCTTCCAGATCGGGCAAATGATCCGACATCTGAAAGGCTGTCTTTGTCCGACTTTTGCCATAGCCTCGCAAATCGGGCGCGATCGTGCGAAACCGCTGGGATAAGAAGTCGGTAAAGATCGACATGCTCTCACCCGAACCCGGATGCCCATGTAAACACAGGATCGGGAAACCAGTCCCCTGCTGCCATACGGCTAGTTGCGTATGGGCTGAGGTTTCTATAAATTCGCAAGTTTTACGCGGCAAGCACTCACCCGGACAGTGATTTACAGTTCCTCAATTGGGAGCAATGATGGCAGTTTCGACGCAAGAAATAGCTTCGATGTCGTTGATCCCAGGTTCTAATCTGGCACAATTTTGACCAGGATGGCTCATCCCAAGTGTTGAGACAAGCTTAAAAGTTTCATCCCAAAAACAGTCTTACAGTAGCCGGAGGGCTAGTTAGCACAGGGGCGCGAGGGCTGCGTCCCCGGACAGGGGTTCTACCCCTACACCCTGTTCAAACCTACAGCGCTTCGCGCTTGAATATGTTTAGATTTTTTGTTGTGTGCCGCGCTCCGCGCGGCACACAACAAAAAATCTGTGGCTTAATCAATTGAAAATGGCTGTAAGTCCATAGCGCCGCAATAACGCTGAGATTCTACTCAACAGGAAATCCATAAGTCTAAGACTGTTGCTGGAGGATGAGTACAGACTTTACTGGACGTTGCACCGGATTGCCAGCGTCATCCAGCTTGCCATAGAAAGTTTCGCCATTGTAATACAGCGAGGAAGAGCTGCCCCCATCCAGGTTCAATGCCTGAGTTACACCCAGAGACGTCATGAAATCGGCGATCGCCTCTAACGATAAGCCCGAATTTTCCGGAGCCTCGGGCAACTGGGCTACCATCACCCAGACCATATCGCCATTCTCAGCAATTCCAATCGCGGTTCTGGCATTGGCTTGACTGCTGCCGATGGCATCTCGAATCACCGTACCATCAACCCTTTCAACAAACGCTTCCGCCTCCAAGGTGAGCTCGGGTAACAGGCGGGGCCCCGCCGCCAGAGAGTCGATTAACTGACAGTCTGACGCCACCGCGTCTGAGTGGGGAACGATGGCGTAGCGAATGGTCTGGTCACATTGATAGCGACGAAATTCACTGCGATTGAGGATTTGATCGAGATAAGGAGTCAGGCGTGGATTGTCCATCAATCTTGAATTTTGGCTGGGATCAGCAACGGTTTCGCCATTGATCAAGACGTATGAGGTTGTTTGCTGATTCACCGGATCGAAGAACCCACCATTGAGGACGGCGATCGCTCCCGTTGCTTGAGCGAAGTCTTCTACTGTGCGGGTCGTAGATGCGATCGCAGGTATGACCCTATAGGCGTCTGTTGGAATACGTAACGTGTGTACCAGACTTTGCTCAACTCTGTACGTTTGATAGTCCACAGGTCGGGGAGGTAAAGAGACAACGGCATAGGGTGCCATGGCTTTCGCCACTAACAGAGGCATCATTTTTGAGTACAGGATCACCCCCAACCACCCTGCCAAAATTGCCAGCAGTAATCCTGTTAGCCCGATTTTCCGCACACGCCCTATTCCACCTTCACTCAGTTCTCGTTGGGGACGGTGTCTATTGTAATCTCCCATACCGCTCTCGCTCAAAACCGGAAGAGTAATGTGATGAAAAGCGTCGCGACGCGACGCTTTTCATCACATCATCTGTCCTAACTCGCTGGTGTCAGCCTATTCTTTTTTTGTTCGGCAACTTCAGGCAAGATTTGTAATGATTAGCTTAGGAAATTGAAGAACACCCTCAACCCATGGCATACGAACAAGAAAGAGAGATTGCGATCGCTGCGGTGAAAGTGGCAGCTCATCTGTGTGAGCAAGTGCGCCAGAGCCGGAGCGAAAGCACCCTGCAAAAGCAAGACCGCAGCCCTGTGACAATCGCTGACTTCAGCGCCCAAGCCGTGATCTGTCGAGCATTGGCAAACGCTTTTCCACACGATCCAGTTGTGGGTGAAGAAAGTACAACCATGTTGCGTCAGCCAGAGATGGCAGAACGATTGCAACACATTACAACGTACGTCCAGACGATCGCACCCGACGCGACCAGCGATACGATCCTCCAATGGATTGATCAAGGCACTGGCAACGTGTGCGATCGCTATTGGACCCTAGATCCGATCGACGGCACCAAAGGATTTATCCGTGGCGATCAATATGCGATCGCGCTGGCACTGGTTGAAGCAGGAACCGTAACGGTAGGCGTCTTGGGTTGTCCGGCGCTAACTCTGACGATCAACGGGGTAGAGGAAACAGGGGTCTTATTTGTAGCGGCAAAAGGTCAGGGCACCACGTTGCTCAGCCTGAAGCACGACAATGCCTGTGTCATCCAAACCGCAAAACAGTTGCAGGGAGTGCAGCTCCGCCTTGCCGAAAGTGTTGAAAAAGAACATGGCGATCGCGCCTTGCAGCAACAGGTTGCTAAAACTATTGGGTTACACAACCCACCTCTGGAAGTAGATAGTCTTGCCAAGTATGGCTTAGTAGCCTGTGGGCAAGCCGCTTTGTATATTCGACTGCCCTGGGTTGGTGAACTCGACTACCGCGAAAACATCTGGGATCACGCCGCCGGAGTGATTGTATTGGAAGAAGCAGGGGGACGAGTGACCGATATGCATGGCAAGCCATTAGACTTCTCCGCTGGCTTTAAATTGATCAATAATCAGGGCATTGTGGCGGGGAATGCTGACCTACACGACCAAGCCCTCGACACCATTCGCCAACTGACCTCCGTCGAATCGCTCAACCTTTAGTTAATAAGAAGTCACCAACACCTCAGAGATTTTTCCTCGTCGTTGGGCATTGGAATTGATGGCTCTGGACGCATAAATAGTGTGGATGGTGAAGTCCTGATAGAGCTCGCGGATGAAAGGACAATCGGAATTAGAAAGCATCACCTTAACCCCCCGTCGCGCCAATTCTACAAACGTATCTCTGAGGCGAATTTGATCGGATTGATTGAATGAATAGCGGCAATAGGATGTAAAGCAACTCGTGGCGCTGATGGGATGATAAGGCGGATCAAAATACACAAAATCTTGACTCGTTCTCGCATCTTCTAACGTCATATCAAATGGATAGACGTTGATCGTTGCCCGCTTTAAAGCAGAGGATGCCGCATAGAGTAACGCTGGGTTGCAAATTTTTGGATCTTTATAGCGTCCCATCGGCACGTTAAATTTGCCCTGAGAATTTTCTCGATACAGTCCGTTAAAGCAGGTTTTATTGAGATAAATCAGTCGGGCGGCTCGTTCAATTTCACTGGAGCCAGGATGCGATCGCAGGTAGTAATAATATTCATTGGAATGATTGCGCTGATGCTCCCACAGCAAGCCAATGACCCCTTCAATTTGGTCACGAATACAGCGATAGACATTCACCAACTCTGGATTAATATCCATCAAGTGAGAACGTCGGGGCGACAGATAGAAAAAAACAGCCCCACCGCCTAAAAATGGCTCGTAATAGGTGTCAAAGGAACTGGGGAAATAAGAAATATATTGTTGCAGTAATCGACCTTTTCCACCTGCCCACTTGAGAAATGGGCGAGCCGAAACCGCCTGAACAGGAGAATAAACCATACATATTTCGGTATTAAATTGGGTGATACGTCCGGTGCGATTTGTAGATGGTTTGCGACCACTCAGCCCAGTTTCAGTACAAATCTCAATCCATGGCGCACGTTTAGACACTGGTGTTGTCAGCACTAAAGATTACAGATTCATCAACCTGTAACTCTTTTTGAGAAGCACGGCGACGCTGCGCTTGCCAAAATAAACGTCCGGGTTTTATTTCATGTGTCATCCTGCATTGATCGATGATTAAAGATGACGCTCTCAAAAAACTGTACTAGTCCATTGATACCTTATTAAACATTATCTATTCAATAAAAGATAAGTATTTTAGAAAATAAGAATCAGCCTAAAGATGCCAAATATTTCCCATGATCTTGCAGATAGTGTTAGCTGATCAAAAACCATAAAAGTCAGCACTATATCTAGTAAATTCACACGGCTAACTTTTTGATAAAAATTTCATACAATCCCAGATCTGGTTCGGACAGGGGTGCGGGGGCTGCGCCCCCGCACCCCCTGGTTGAACCCTATTTGTGAATAGCAGGACTAAGGATCGTGGATTAAATAAGATCGACTATTGATTTGTTGGAAGGGGCGAACGGCCGTTCGCCCCTTCCAACAAATCACCGACGTTATTTAATTCCCACTCCCAAGGATCGTGGATTTGATAAACCCGGACGTTTATGTTTGGAAGCGCGGCAGAGCCGCGCTTCCAAACATAAACGTCCGGGTTTTAATTAATTTGTGCTCCTAAGGACGGTGAATTGACTCAACCTCAATTCTTTTGGGGAGCGCAACAGCTGCGTCAGGGCGAGGTTGTCTCGTACAATGTTTCAACAGTAGTGATGCTCTAACGCAGTTATCCATCCCGTCAGTAGGCTAGATCCATGCAAGACTTTTTCACGAATGTTTCCCGATATCCTCGATATCTGATCTCTTTCTCTCTGGGTGTGTTGTACACGCTGCTCAGTCCATTCCTGTCTTTATTCAAACGACCTTCTACCGCGATCGCCACCAGCCTGCTATTACTGTCTGCCCTTTCCTTCATCTTCTTTACCTTGCGCGCTATGCTGGGGTTAAATGGTGTTTGAAGTAGGCTTTGAGACATGGGTTTGAAGAACTACTTTGCCGGATCGTTGCTGAAGGGGTGAAAAGTATGGCTACGGATCGGCGGGTTGCCCGCGTAGCTGAATTAATTAAGCGTGAAGTCAGCCAAATGCTGATCTCCGAAATTAAAGACGACCGGGTGCAGGTGGGCATGGTCAGCGTTACAGATGTAGAAGTGTCGGGCGATTTACAACACGCCAAAGTCTTTGTCAGTATTTACGGCACAGATGAAGCCAGATCTGAAACGATGCAAGGGTTGAAATCTGCAACAGGCTTTGTTCGCAGTGAGTTAGGTCAGCGAATTCGGTTACGCCGTACCCCAGAAGTTGTGTTTTTGGAAGATCGGTCGATTGAACGGGGAACACAGGTGTTGTCGTTACTCAATCGTTTGAGCCAAGAGCGTAAGCCAGAAGCCTTAGACGACTAATTTTCTCTTGTTTCCTTGCGTTATGCTTTTGCCCGATTGGGAAAATTTATCGCTTGCCCAACTTGTTGCGCAGATGGTCGTGGTGCGGGCATCGGGCTATTTGTTTGACCACCAAATTCAATATCCTGCCTGGGAACCCCCTGCAAAAACGTTGCAGCATTGGATAGAAACGTTGGGCGTTGGGGGCGTGATTGTGCTGGGCGGGAGCGCCGCTGAGCTGGGATTGCGATCGCAGCAATTACAAGCTTGGGCAACCATTCCTTTGCTCTTAGCCACAGATATTGAAGAAGGCGTGGGGCAAAGATTTACTGGAGCAACCTGGTTTCCACCCCCCATGGCATTAGGGGCGATCGCCCGTCAAGATTTGCCCACTGCCCTGCGACTTGCCGAACAGATGGGAGATGTGATTGCCAGAGAAGCATTGGCGATTGGGCTGAATTGGACTTTGGCTCCCGTCGTGGATGTGAATAATAATCCCCAAAATCCGGTGATTAACGTGCGGGCATTTGCAGAAACGCCTGAGATCGTCAGTCAATTAACCACTGCCTTTATTCGCGGAGCACAACAGCATCCTGTATTGACTGCTGCCAAGCACTTTCCAGGGCATGGAGACACCGCAACCGATTCTCATCTCAGCCTGCCTGTTTTGCCCCATTCTCTAGAGCGACTGGCAACCATTGAATGGCTGCCCTTTCAAACCGCGATCGCCGCCGGTGTTGATGCGGTCATGACCGCCCATCTGCAACTCCCCGCTATCGATACCACCTATCCGGCAACACTATCGCGCCCCATTCTTACCGATATCCTACGCCAGAGATTGGGATTTGACGGGCTGATTGTGACCGATGCCCTGATTATGGGAGCGATCGCTCAGCACTATGGCAGCAACGAAGCCCCCGTGCTGGCAGTCGAAGCCGGAGCCGATATTCTGCTGATGCCTGCCGACCCAGAAGCCGCGATCGCCGCCGTCTGCCATGCTGTAGAAACCGGACGAATTTCGCTAGACCAGATTCAGGCATCTGTTGAACGCATCTGGCGCGCCAAACAAAAAACCTGCGCTGCTTCATTAACAGGCGACACATCTCACCAATGGGAAACCATTGCTCCACCCCCAATTCAGCTGAATCAGATAGCTCAACCCGATGCGATCGCCACCGTTGACGCAATCCTACACCAATCCCTCCACTCCCATTTCCCATCTCCCCTATCCTCCCCATCTCCCCTATCCTCCCCACCTCCCACCTCCCCCCAATCTCCCCCGCTCAATCTCATCCTGCTCGATGACATCCTCCAGAGCCATTTTCTAGGGCGACAGGCTCCAGCGATCGCTTTACCCCAAACACGGGGCTATCAACTGCATCTGATTGATTGCCATACACCACCCCTGGCATTTGAATCTGCCTCTCAGCCGCAACAACCGACCTTATTACAAGTGTTTATCCGAGGCAATCCATTTCGGGGCAATGCCAAACTCACCCAAATGGCTCAAGATTGGTTGCACGCTTTGCAAAAAACTCGGCAATTACAAGCATTGGTGCTCTACGGCAGCCCTTACAGCCTGGAGCAGTTTTTGCCGCACCTGGCTCCCGACATTCCCTATGTCTTTACCTACGGACAGATGCCCAGCGCCCAGGCGATCGCTCTTAACAAGCTCTTTTCCCACGCGGATTTGGTATCTCAAACCCTTATATCAGGCGATCGCCAATTTACGACCTGACCGGAATGCAGGACTCGTGCAATCTGTAAAAGTGTCCAACAAAACGAGGCTCCGCCAGGAGTAGCACTTTATACTGAGTTAAAAACACGCCCATTCCCTGCTCAAGCGTCCCTACCGATTACCGTGTCAATTTTGCCAAACGCGTTGCTGGTTTGGCGATGAACTTGGCGATGAACTTGGCGATGAGACCTTTGCGTTGATCGCCAAATTCGTACCAGGGTTTAGCCATACCCGATTTTGCCAAAAGAGCTGTCCGGACTCTCGCTCGAACGGGTGGATCGATATTGTATGACTGTTTTCACATGAGATCAGGATGGATTTCGTCTCGAACCTAATCGAACGATAGACCCGAAACTTTACTTAGGATCGTGGATTGAATAAACCGAAGGTTTATGTTTGGAAGCGCGGCTCCGCCGCGCTTCCAAACATAAACGTCCGGGTTTTAATGAATTTGTGATCCTTAGCCTGACGGATTTCCTAACCTGTCAGGCTGGTTCAGAGAGCGACGGCTCTGCCGTCGCTCTCTGAACCAGAATTGATACCGATTTAAACGAATCTTTAGGCACGTAAAAGTTCAGAAGGGGCTTGGCACTGCCAAGCCCGTACAGAGATCTGTTGTGCTCTTAATTAAATTGGTATGAGTTTGGTTCAATCCCCGATCCGTGATGCTGGAACCCCCCAACGTATCTGTCAGTCACTTGCCCCCAGCTACTCAGTTCTACTCAACCAACGTCTTCGCTCAAATTCATGAAGCTGCGTCAGAAGGCTCTGCTTATTGTCGGTGCAATCTTAGTCGGTGCGAATCTAGGATTATATGCGATCGCCGCTATCATTCTGGGGGGTAGTTTTCAGCGTGTCGAAACCGAGAAGACGGCAGAACTGGTAGATAGTGCCGTCAATGCCCTGAATCAGTTTAGTAGCCAGTTTAGCGACCGTTTTTCGGGCGAGTCATCCTGGAGTGCAACCCGAGACTTTGCCCAGGGTCGTAACCCAGACTTTCCTGAAAATTATCTCAACCCCTCTGCTTTGCAAGTCTTGCAAGCCGATATGGTGGCTGTTTTAGATACCAGCGGGCAGCTTTTGTATGGCACGGTTTTAGATCCCGACACACAACAACCTCTGCCGTTGCCAGCGGCTATTCAGACTCGTTTGGTGCCCGGCGATCGCCTGTTGGATCATCCCGATCCAGACAGCACGATTACCGGAATTATGGTTTTGTCAGAAAAATTGATGCTGATTGCGTCCCTCCCGATTCTTAATGACGAAGGCGAAGGACCCGTGAGTGGAACGATGGTTTTTGGTCAATACATCGACCAGTCAGAAATGCAGCATCTGGCAGAAATTACTCGGTTGTCACTGGTTTTAAAATCGGCAACCGATACGACGCTACCGCCCGATCTAGACCATATCTCACGCCAACTCTCGACTGAGATACCCATTGTCATCAAGCCGCTCAGCAAGGACATCATTGCCGGATACACGCTGCTACCTGATATCTACGACCAACCCACGGTGTTAGTCCGGGTGGATAGCAAACGCACCATTTATCAGCAGAGCCAAGTCACCCTCCGCTATTTTGCCGCCGCGATTGTGCTGTTAGATCTAATCTTTGGACTGGCAGCTGTGCTGTTGTTAGAGAAACTTGTGTTGGCACGGTTAACCAATCTCAGCACCGAAGTAGGGGCGATCGATATTAAGACTGGGTTGTCGGGTCGGGTTTCCGTCCGAGGTGCAGATGAGCTGGCAGACCTGGCAACCGCGATTAACCAGATGTTGCAAGCATTAGAAAGCTATGAGGGCGATCGCCAAAAAGTTGCCCTTTCTTTGCAACAAGCCAAAGAAGCCGCCGAAGTTGCCAGCCGCACCAAAAGCCAGTTCCTCGCTAACATGAGTCACGAACTCCGCACCCCCCTAACCGCGATCATTGGCTATAGCGAAATGCTTCTGGAGGACTTTAAAGTCAGTCAAAATTCTCATTTTGTCGAAGATCTACAACGAATTCACAGTGCGGGTAGACATCTCCTGGGTTTAATCAAAGACATGCTAGATCTGACCAAAATTGAATCTGGGCGGATGAACTTGTCTCTGGAAACCTTTGAAGTGTCAGACCTGATCGAAGACATTGCAGCAACGCTGAAGCTCCTGGCAAATCAAAACTCTAATATCGTCACCGTCGATTACTCAGCAGATCTGGGAAAAATGTACGGCGACCCCGTTCGCATTCGCCAGTGCTTGCTCAATTTGATTAGCAATGCCTGCAAATTTACCCACAACGGCACAATTACGCTCATCGTCCAACCCGCAGAAACCGCAGAGCTACAACTCGATGGCACCATCGCAACCCTAACGGATGAAGCGATAAAACGAGACAGAGCGAAAGAGCAACAGGACGCAGCGATCGAAGCCATAGAAGGCAGATCGACGAAACACGACAACGTTCAAGAGTTGTCCCCCCCTTCACCCCTCCACCCCTCCACCCCTTCATCCCTCCACCCCTCCCTGATTCGTTTTCAAGTCATCGATACCGGCATTGGCATGACCCCCGATCAGGTTAAACGAGTCTTTCAACCCTTCACCCAAGCCGATGAATCTACAACCCGGCGATATGGGGGAACAGGGCTGGGGTTAGCCATTACCCACAAACTCTGCCAGCTCATGGGTGGAGCGATTACGGTGAGCAGTGAAAGCGGTCAGGGTTCCATATTCACAATCTATTTGCCGACCAAACTAGAGCCGCCGTCCTAACGCAATGACCCTGAACTATAGCAATCCCAAATGAGGTGTGAGAGGCGAACCCCTGCGGGGTTCGCCTCTCATAACCCGCTTATCTCACACCTCATTTAGACCTGCTATAGCAATCCTAAATCAGTTGTGAAAGCGCCCGCCCTCCGGGCGAGCGCTTTCACAACTGATCATTTTCACAAATCACATAGGATTGCTATATATCAGCGTCTTTAAGAACTACTGCACTGATTGACCACACATCCTTACAATTGGAAGGAAGATGTTTGAAACAGGTTGAAATCGTGGCATTTAAGGTCGGTTTACTCGGACTCGGAACGGTTGGTGCAGGAACAGCAGATATTTTGCTCAATCCTTCTTTTCGGCATCCTCTGCTGAAAGAAATTGAACTTTATAAAGTAGGCGTGCGATCGCTCGATAGACCTCGCTCTGTTGACTTACCCCAAGACATGTTGACGACCGACCTGGAATCCATCGTCACTGATCCAGCGGTTGATGTTGTCGTAGAAGTGATCGGTGGGCTGGAACCGGCGCGATCGCTGATGCTTCAGGCGATCGCCCATGGTAAACACATCGTTACGGCGAATAAAGCGGCGATCGCTCGGTTTGGCGAAGAGATTTTTGAAGCGGCTAACAAAGCAGGCGTCTATGTCTTGCTCGAAGCAGCTGTGGCAGGTGGTATTCCTGTTATTGAGCCGTTAAAACAATCCCTTTGCTCCAACCGAATTCACACGGTAATGGGCATTATTAACGGCACCACCAACTACATCCTCAGCCGGATGCAAACCGAAGGGGGAGATTTTGAAACAATTCTGGCGGATGCCCAGAGATTAGGATATGCCGAAGCCGACCCCACCGCCGATGTCGAAGGACTTGATGCTGCCGACAAAATTGCTATCCTGGCATCTTTAGCCTTTGGTGGACGGATTAAGTTACAAGAAGTCTACTGCGAAGGCATTCGCAAGGTCACGGCTGCCGACATCAGCTATGCCGACCGACTGGGGTTTGTGATCAAGCTATTAGCTACTGCCAAACGAGATATCTATCCACTCGACGACGAAGCCCTGGAGAAAAAAGATCAACTTCAGGTCAGAGTCCACCCCACCCTGGTCGCCAAGAGCCATCCCCTGGCAAGCGTCAGTGGTGTTTATAACGCCATCTTGATCGAAGGAGAACCTATCGGACAAGTCATGTTCTTCGGACCCGGTGCGGGGGCAGGTCCGACCGCCAGTGCTGTAGTATCCGATATTCTCAATATTGCTGCCATTCTCAAAGTCGGTCGAACCACCGCTACGCAAGCAGACGGCACCCCTCTGCTCGACCCACTGTTGGCGTGTTCACACCAGCACTATTGCACGATTACGCCCATGGAAGAACTGGAAACACGGTTTTATGTCCGGTTCTTAACCAAAGATAGTCCGGGTGTAATTGGCAAACTAGGAACCTGTTTTGGCAACCACAATGTCAGCTTAGAATCGGTTGTGCAGATTGGTATGCGCGACGGCAGAGCTGAAATTGTTGTCGTTACCCACTCTGTCCAAGAGGGCAACTTCCATCGGGCGCTCGAAGAAATTCGCAGCTTTGACGCTTTAGATAGCGTTGCGAGTTTGCTGCGAGTGCTTTAACCCCCTATGCAAAAGCACTGGGGAGCGTTGGGATTCCTGCCCTTTGGGCAGGAATCCCAACGCTCTGCATCAGCTCTGATTCAGGACTACCATTTATATAGCAATTGAATGGTCAATTAGAACGGGGTGCAGGGGTAGAACCCCTGTCCTATCTGCCCTAACCAGCCCTTCGGCTACTATAAGTAATAGCGAACGGTCGTAACAACGCGACTTCGTTTGGCTCTCAGTGAAGCTTTGAGGAAAAATGTAGTCTGGTTGTGCAAAATACTTTCCCACCAGTTGCGGGGCACCACTGCCGGAATGATGATGGTGGATAAGATACCCGGGTATCGAGCTTCAAACTGCTTGGCATAATCCAAAATTGGGCTGACCACCGAGCGATAGGGCGAATCTAAAATCACCAAAGGAATATCGGGCGCGACTTGCTGCCAGCGCCGTTGCATTTCCTCTCGATCGGTAGAACCAATATCGACGTGGACTGCAACGATTTCGTCCGCAATGCTACGGGCATAGTCGAGCGTTTCGATCGTACCGCGATTGAGTTGTCCAATCACCACCAGAGCCGGATGGGTCACAACCCATCCTTTGGGTCGTTCAATGTAGCTACGGGGAGGTAATTCTTTCAGGCTAATTCTGGCGGCAAAATCTTCATAGTGGCGATGCACGGCAACAAAAAAGCGGACTAATAAGGGAATTGCTAAAATGACCAGCCATGCACCCCGACTAAACTTTGTCCAAATCACCACGATCAAGACAAGAGCCGTGCAGAAGGTGCCAATGCCATTCATTAAGGCACTGGGTTGCCATCCGGACGATCGCTCTTTAAACCAATGCCGCACCATTCCGGCTTGCGATAGGGTAAATGAGGTAAACACCCCAACGGCATAGAGTGGGATTAATGCCGTCGTGCTGCCACCAAAAATAATTACCAAAATGGCAGCAAATACGCTGAGCATCAAGATGCCGTTGGAATACACCAGGCGATCGCCCAGGATCGATAACTGTCTGGGCAAAAATCCATCTCGCGCCAGGAAATAACACAACCGGGGGAAATCCGCAAAACTCGTATTGGCAGCTAATAACAAGACCAGAAGTGTAGAAATCTGGACAAAATAGTACATTCCTCTACCCAGCGGATCGGAGCCAAAAATTTGGTTCCCCAGTTGCGAGATCACCGTCTGCTTACCCGATAGATCCGGCACGATGTGGTAGAGATGGGCAACATAACTAATTCCCAAAAACATCACACTGAGCAAAACGCCCAGATAGATTAAAGTCTGACGAGCATGTTTCCATTCGGGCGGTTTAAACGCCAGAACTCCGTCAGAAATTGCTTCTACCCCAGTCAAAGCCGTACAGCCCGCAGAAAAAGCTCGAAGGATGAGAAATAAACTCAGGCTTTCGGTTGCCCCCGTTGCCACACTCACCGATGCCGCGTCCGTCACCACATCTCCGGTCGCCTGTCTAACCAATCCCAAAATAATCAGCATAAACATGCTGAACACAAAGGTATAAGTCGGCAGCATGAACAACTTGCCCGTTTCCCGTACCCCTCGTAAGTTGACGAGTGTCAACAACACAATAAAGGTGAGACACAAATCAACGGAAAACCCATGCAACGCAGGTAAGGCAGCAACTAAGTTTTCTACCCCGGCAGTCACACTGACCGTCACGGTTAAGACATAGTCGATCATCAACGACCCCCCAGCAATCAAGCCGGGGTAAAGCCCCAAATTTTCGCGAGCAACAATATACGATCCACCCCCCTTGGGGTAAGCACGAATGGTCTGCCGATAAGACACGACTACAATACCCAACAGCAACACAATAGAAAATGAGATAGGGATCGATAATCCCAACACATTAGAACTTGTTCCTGCTGCCACTAAAACCAGGAGTGCTTCCTGTGTCGCATAGGCGACCGAAGACAATGCATCCGACGAGAGAACTGCAAGAGCTTCAGCTTTGCTGAGCCTTTCTTCGGTGTGAGCACTGGTTGGGAGTGTCTTACCAATAAAAAACCGTTTGAGCGAAGACAGAACAGCCATAGACAACTATTGAAGCGATTAAGGTAATAAATCAGTTTTACGAACGGGGCATGACGGAGAAAACTGATGTTGGGTAGAACAATTTGGGGATACATATTTCTATGCAGAACACCGATCTCTGCCATCCGCAGCGCCAAAAGCAGAGATGAATTCCATGAATGATAGCAGTCTGAAAGGAGCTGTAAAATACGCGAGTTGTGAGAGACGAACCTCTTCGGGGTACGCCTCTGATAATCTATTGGCGATCGCGATCTAGCCCGACGTTATCGAGTTAAGACGAATATGGTTCTACGCAATCTAGTCAGGACATTGGGGGGTGGGGGCGGTGCCCCTACGCAGGAGTTCCACCCCTACGCCCCGTCCTAACTCTAATGCGTACCGCTATAGTGCGTTGAGACGCTATGTAGAGTACAGTATCTCAACCCATCACTATCCCGGTTTTGAGCGCGTCGCACTATAGTTTTATCGAGAGTTTTATGCTGTGCCAACGGACACTATGCGATCGCTGATTCAGGTGTTTTTCTAACATAAAAACGTAGGCTTTCAGGTTAGAGAGATATCCTTTTTTCAAGCAAACGGGTTAGAGATTCAGACATTGCCTGATCCATTAACTTACGTTTTAATTTTCACTCTCAACGGGACTGAAATTCACGTTTAATTCACCAGATTAATCGGTGCTCCCGTCAGACAAGCCTGGATATTGCGGATTAATTCTGCCCCAAGCCTGACGATCGTCTCTTCGGTGTTATAAGCAATATGAGGCGTTGCCAGCACCTGCCCCAGTTTGACCAGCTCCATAATTTCTGCATTGGGTGCCCCCGTAACGGGTTCATGGTCAAACACATCCAGCGCGGCTCCAGCAATTTGATGGGCTTGCAAAATTTTGAGTAGCGCAGACTGATCGGCGATCGCCCCTCGCGCCGTGTTAATTAGATAGGCTGACGGTTTGAGTAAATGCAACCGACGCTCGTCCAGCAAATGATGGGTTTTGGGAGTCAGTGGCACATGCAAACTCAGAATATCGGCAGTGGCAATCAGATCGTCTAACGCTTCTGATGAGGTTGTTGATGTTGCCCACTTTACCTGCATCCCTAAGGCTCGTGCCAACCGTGCCGTCTCTTGACCAATCGTGCCATAGCCGATCAAACCCAGCGTCTTTCCCTGTAACTCTGTCCCCAAATATTGAACTGGTGTCCATTCGCCCAACTGAAGTGCCCGATTGGCAGGCAAAATCTGCCGGGTGACCGCAATCATCACCCCAATCGTATATTCCGCCACTGCCAGGGCATTGTGAGTCGGGCAATTGATCACTCGAATGCCTGCGGCTGTTGCCGCTTTGACATCAATCTGGTCATAGCCCACCGCTAACGCCACAATATATTTCAAATTGGGCGACTGCTGCATCACTGCTGCCGTAATATCGACCCAGCTCACCCCAATCAGCTCTGCCCCAGCAATCCGACGAATCGTTTCTGCTTCACTATCCTGCGTATCGTCGTAGAAAGTGACGTCTCCCAGCTGGCGAATGCGAGTTTTGTCGTCTTCCAGCAGATCGGCGTAGTCAGGAAACACGATTTTCATAAGTAATTCTAAGGCGATGAACTGCTGGTGACATATTGTAAAATGCCACGGGCGATCGCCTGTGCCATCAAATAACGATATTCGGCATCAGACAACCGTTGAGCATCTTCGGCACCCGTCACAAACCCAACTTCTACCAAAACAGCGGGCATTGTAGTGTGCCGTAAGACATAAAATCGGGCTTGCCGCACTCTGCGATCGGGAACACCCGATGCACTCAACACACTCGCATGAATCGTTTCGGCTAACCGCAGACTAGAAGATGAATAGTAGTAAGTTTCTAACCCATTAACATCTGGACGGCTGAGATTAATGGCATTGGCGTGAATGCTAACAAACAGGTTAGCTCTGGCACGACTTGCCGTTTGTACCCGCTGGTCTAACGTCAGCGTGCGATTGTCAGAACGGGTTAACACGACTTGTGCCCCTTGCTGCTCTAGCAATTCAGCAACCTGAAAGGCGATCGGATTGACCACATCTACTTCGCGCAGGCGGTTAATGCCAATCGCCCCCGGATCGTTGCCTCCATGACCAGGGTCAATCACGATCACAATCTGACGATCGCCAACAGAGGGTAATGCGATCGCTGACACAGAATCACCCGATGTCCAACCCACCACAGGACTCGTGGTGCCTGCCGGTAAGAGGGGCAACGCAATCGATTGATTGTCGGGCTGAACAACTCTGCCGATGTGAATCCCAGCCGCAGGTTTCACCAAAATCACCACAGTATCGGGGTCTGCCTGCCGCAACCGAATTTGCAAGAAGGGACTATTTTCAGGAGGTTGGGGGGCGATCGCCGATGGCGTTAAGCGGGCATGGGGAATGGTGATTTGATAATCTGCGGTGGCTCGATCCCAGCCATTGCTGAATGTGATCGGCTGATCGGCAGTAATGATCAGCTGATTACCCTCTGCCGACCAACTCAGCGATTGAATCTGTGCCCGTTGGCGAGGGCTATCGGTGGTTGGTTCAGAAGAGGTTTGAGCGGTCAGTATAGCGGGGACGGAGGCGATCGCCATGATCGATGCAGCGGTGCGATCGCCTGCCATACAAAAATCGGTCAACTGAGCCAATGAACCGGACTGAGCCAATGCACTGGGCGAAGTATCTTGCGATACACAAGTCTGTTTGACCTGGGCTTGAGTTGGGGAAACTCCTAAAAGAACAACAGAAACACCAAAACTAGCGGATAGGAAGCGACACCAACCCAAATTTAATCTCCTTCAGTAAATCAAAAACAGGATACTGCTGTCTCAGACCTGATCAGTCCGGGCGTTGAACAGCAGATCCGGTGTAAAACTCCCTTCCACCGAGAAACTATCGGCAGAAACGGTTGTTCTCGTTACGGTCAACGCAAACCTGGGAATACTGAAATTTAGTTGTTGGATGAGATCACCTTGTACCCTGGTAGAAATACCAGGGTTTTTTATATCAGTCAAGCTTGATTTGACCTAAAAACTTCAGGGCAACACTTAAAGGGACTTTGCTCAGACAGGCGACGCAAAACCGATTGCCCTCAAACATCAGCCCGAAAAAGCCCAACGGCGATCGCCTTCAGCCGAGATTGTTCACAACTCCACACGCCCGAACAATCGGCACCCCATCAACCGCGATTTTGCCGCCGTTCCCTTTAGAATTCCACAGCCTTCCCACAGTTCGGCGCATTCCTGATTTGTAAGCAAACGGTAGCATTCATCAAATTTTAGATTACGAAATCTAAACATTTTTGTTTTTCGTCTGCGCTACCCGATCGATCAATCCGCCGATCAGTGTAACAGAAACCTACCATTTTCAAGACTTCTGTTCATCGATTTCTGACTTTTCCAGACGTTGTCCCACATGAAACAATTCTTAACTTATCACTTTCTTTTCCCCACCTGTTCCACATAGTTTCCACAGGAGTATCGAAGTTTTCCACAGGCAGCTTCGCGTTTTCCACAACCGGCAACGGGGGGATAAAGGTTAGCGGATGGATCTGGGGAATTTGCCACCTACGACAAATTTAATGAGAAGAGCCAGGTTTTTGTAACGGATTGTAACGGGGATCGCATTCAAAAGCTGATTCATTCGTAAATCTGGTTTTTGTATGAAATTCGCTCTCCCATTTTTTCAAGTTGACAACCCCACCCCCTCCTGACGCACAATGATGCGACCCACCTAACCAATCCAGATCGACTTGAGGTCACTCAGAACTTGTCCAAACCATTTCGACAACGCTCTGGGCACCAATAGGGTCTGATTTGTCCTGTTTATTTCTACGTCAGGCGATCGCCTGTCTGAGAGTTCAAATGCAGCACCTATCCGCACCGTGATTGGAAACGTTAGCGTATTGCGCCCATTGGCACGAACCGTTAACGCTCCGGATAGAGGCTCTAAGATGTCTAATTTTGTTCACCTAATGCCTTATAGAGGTTCCTATGAACGCAACCGTCAGCATCCTGGCAGAAATTCCAGAGGAACTGCATGAATCACTTCAGGTCTACTTAGATTCTCATCCTGATTGGGATCAAGACCGTGTATTCTGCGCTGCTTTGTCCCTTTTTCTTTTGCAAAATGGATGTAGTGAGACGCCAGATTCATCCCGCAGCTACCGCAGAGCCGCGAGAGTGTATCTCGATACTCTGTTTAAACACGCTGTTTAGTCATTCCGTCCTCTGCTCTATGCCTGACATGACTCAAGTCGATAGAATAAAGTCTGCATAGCAGATGTATCTGAACGTTGTTTTGGCACCATCTTTAAGCTTTTATCCCAGGACAATTTCAGATAGATCTGGTAGGAGACGTAGGATCTAGACCATGTCTTATCTTTGGTTCAAAGCATTTCACATTATCGGGGTTGTAGTCTGGTTTGCTGGCTTGTTCTACCTGGTGCGTCTATTTGTCTATCACGTGGAAGCAAATGAACAGCCAGAGCCTGCTCGCTCTATTCTCCAGCAGCAGTATCAAATCATGGAGAAACGGCTATACAACCTGATTACAACACCAGGTATGGTATTGACCGTCTCTATGGCGATCGCCCTTCTTATCGTTGCTCCAGACTTACTCAAAAACACCTGGCTGCACATTAAGCTAGCCTTTGTTGCCGCCACCATTGCCTACCACTTTTACTGTGGTCGCCTAATGAAACAGATGGCAAAGGGGCAATTTACCTGGAATGGGCAACAAATGCGATGGCTCAACGAAGCACCCACCGTGCTTTTAGTCATCATCGTCTTGCTAGTTGTATTTAAAGGCAGCTTGCCAACTGACATCACGGCTTGGGCAATTTTGGCAATGATTATAGCGATGGCAGCCACCATTCAGCTCTATGCCAAAAAACGTCGCTTAGATAAAGAGAAGATGGCAACCCTAACCTCTTCTATGGCAGCCAGTCATGAGGCAAGTGTTAGTGAACCTGCTACTAAAGCTTCCACCTGAAAGCCATCGCTAATACTCTCTAAATAACAATTAAATAACAGCGAAGTGGCATCCTCCAGAGGATGCCACTTCGCTGTTTACGCCTGAAAAGCAGATGATATAGCGGTATGCACGTTCGTTAAGTCCAGAAACGATGTTGTGGGGCGCGAAGCGCCCCACAACATCGTCCTGATGAACCATGCGATCGCTTTAGCCGTCCTAAGTGAACCTGTCATTTTTTTGGAGAGAGCGACGGCGAAGCCATCGCTCTCTCCAAAAAAATGACAGGTTCATTTATCTGAGACCTTAAGGCACGATCAAAACTGGGCAAGGAGATAAGTTGATGACTCGATTGGTCACGCTTTCGGCGACCCCTTCCTCCGTCAAACCCAGACCTCGGCAACCCATAATAATCAGGTCTGCCCCAATTTCATCTGCCACATCACAAATGACAAATGCCGGTTTACCCTGTCGTTCGATCGCTTCAGCCGTAATTCCCTGGGTATCAAAAAGCTGTTTAGCACTTTGCAAGAGTTCGGCGATCGCCTCTGGCGAAGCCATCTCTGCCGCTGCTGGCTCACCCTCTTCTGAAGATTCCACAACCGACAGGAGAAACAACCGACTGCCTAACGTCTTGACTAAATTTGCCACCATATCAGCTGCCTCACGAGATTCACGGCTCTCGTCCAACGGAAATAAGACAGTCTTAAACATAATGCGCCTCTCTGATGTCTAGCTCTTGAGCACGATCACTCAACATACTTTATAGTTCTTAGCTCTCTACTACAATTTTCTCAAAAGCTGAGCACCCAGATACTAACCGTTAATGATCCCCAACGCTTTACAATACTAAATAGGTAAAAAGACTCATTTAGGGGGTTAACGCGGTGGCAAAAAAAGCTTTAGCCAGCTTAACGGAATCAGATCTATCAGGGAAGCGAGTTTTAGTACGGGTTGATTTCAATGTGCCTTTAGACGACAAGGGTAACATCACTGACGACACCCGCATTCGAGCGGCTTTACCCACCATTCAATATCTAACATCCAAGGGTGCAAAAGTCATTTTAACCAGCCACTTTGGTCGCCCCAAAGGGAAGGTAAATGAATCGATGCGTTTGACGCCAGTCGCCAATCGTCTTTCTGAGCAACTCGGTCAATCTGTGATCAAGTGCAACGATTGCATCGGTGATGAGGTTGCCAATGCCGTTGCTGGAATGAAAAACGGCGATGTTGCCTTGCTCGAAAACGTCCGTTTCTATGCGGAAGAAGAAGCAAACGATCCGGAATTTGCCAAAAAACTGGCATCTGTTGCCGATCTGTATGTCAACGATGCCTTTGGTACGGCACACCGGGCGCATGCCTCTACCGAAGGGGTAACCCACTTCCTCAAGCCGTCTGTAGCTGGCTTTTTGATCGAAAAAGAACTGCAATATTTACAAAATGCCATTGAAAATCCCCAACGACCCCTGGCGGCGATCGTGGGTGGATCGAAAGTCTCTAGTAAAATTGGGGTCATCGAAACCCTGCTCGAAAAAGTAGACAAACTTTTAATCGGCGGCGGCATGATCTTTACCTTCTACAAAGCCAGAGGCTTAAATGTGGGTAAATCTCTGGTCGAAGAAGACAAGCTAGAACTAGCAAAGATGCTAGAAATCAAGGCAAAAGAGAAAGGTGTTGACTTACTCTTGCCCACCGATGTAGTGGTCGCCGACAACTTTTCCCCAGATGCCAACGCTCAAACCGTTAGCATCAACAATATTCCAGATGGCTGGATGGGTCTAGACATCGGTCCTGACTCTGTAAAAGTCTTCCAGGCAGCCCTGGAACAGTGCAAGAGCGCCATTTGGAACGGGCCAATGGGCGTATTTGAGTTCGATAAATTTGCCGCCGGGACGGAAGCGATCGCCCACACGCTGGCAGATTTAACGGGCAAAGGCGTCATCACCATCATCGGGGGTGGAGACTCCGTGGCAGCCGTCGAAAAAGTCGGTGTCGCTGAAAAAATGAGCCACATTTCCACAGGGGGTGGCGCAAGTCTTGAGCTGCTCGAAGGCAAAGAATTGCCAGGAATTGCGGCTCTTGACGATGCCTAATTTTGATCACAGCTAAGTCAGCCTAACAAAGGGGGAGCAATGCTCCCCCTTTGTTAGGCTGCCAAGCAAAAAGGTTTATGGCGTGGGCTTCGCCCACGCCATAAACCTTTTTATGTATCGTATTCAGGTTCTACCCCTGGATCCCGTCCAAACCCCGGTGCGTAGCGCCAGGAAGAAGTCCACTTTCGACTCAAAACAGATTTGAGTTTAAATCTAGACTTCCGGACTTCCCTTTGACTATACTGAGAAGTTGCGACTTTTAATATTTGGTATATGAGTGCCCAGGAAATCATCCGCTCTATTGAAGCGGAGCAAATGAAGCAAGATTTGCCCATCATCCATGTGGGCGACACCGTCAAGTTTGGCGTAGTCATTCAAGAAGGTGGTAAAGAACGGGTACAGCCCTACGAAGGCACAGTCATTGCCAAAGGTGGCTCCGGGATTAACCAAACCGTGACTGTACGCCGCATTTTCCAGGGAGTCGGCGTTGAGCGAGTCTTCTTGCTCCATTCTCCCCGCATTGCCAGTATCCAGATTATCCGTCGAGGTAAAGCTCGTCGAGCCAAGCTGTACTACTTGCGCGATCGCATTGGTAAGGCAACTCGCCTCAAACAGCGTTTTGATCGGGCAATCTAAACAATGTAGTCACGCTTCAAAATCTCTTCGAGTCTTCACACGTTGAGGCAAAGCGCGATAAAACACTATATTGTTAAGAGCTAAGGGGAATTGCCAACTACCTGCTAGACTAGGAAAGGCATTCCAATCAAAACAGCTCAGGTCATGCGCTCTTAGTTCAGTTGGTAGAACGCAGGTCTCCAAAACCTGATGTCGGGGGTTCGAGTCCTCCAGGGCGCGCTCGATTTTTCGTAATTTCAGACATCCTGGTACTAAATAAATTGATGGGGCAGGGGTATTGTGGCAAATAAAGACGAAGCTACAAAGGACGAAGCTCCGAAAAAAGAGGTAGCTAAAAAGAATGACTCAGCCACACAAGAAACCCAAGGGGGGTTCAGCGTTGTTGAGTTTGCCAAAGGAACGAGAGAAGAGCTTGATAAAGTCGTTTGGCCTAGCCGTCAGCAACTCATCAGTGAATCTATCGCCGTTATCTTAATGGTCAGCTTATCTGCCTCAATCATTTATTTGGTTGATAAATTGTTTAGTTGGGCTTCTCACCAAATTTTTTGACCATGCTTGCCTCAGAAGATTCAGAAAACTTTTTGCCATCTGACGAAGACGATGCCATTCCGGCAACGTCCGCCAGATGGTATGCCGTTCAGGTTGCTTCTGGTTGCGAGAACCGCGTGAAGCTCAACTTATTGCAGCGCATCGAAACATTGGATGTCGTCGATCGCATTTTGCAAATTGAGATTCCTCAAACCCCGATTCTGAAGCAGCAAAAAGGAAGTAAGCCTAAAGAATCAGCGGAGAAAGTCTTTCCTGGCTATGTGCTCATTCGCATGGTTATGGACGATGAAAGTTGGCAGGTCGTCAAAAACACGCCGAACGTCATCAACTTTGTTGGAGCAGAACAAAAGCGTCGGTATGGTAGAGGTCGAGGACACGTTAAGCCTGTTCCCCTCGGGGCTTCAGAGGTCGAACGTATCTTCAAGCAAGCGCAAGAACAAAAACCTGTCGTCAAGGTTGATATGGCTGCTGGCGACAAGATTCTAGTTCTATCGGGACCATTCAAAGACTTTGAGGGCGAGGTCATTGAAGTTAGCCCTGAACGCAGTAAGCTGAAAGCCTTACTATCGATCTTTGGTCGAGACACGCCCGTCGAATTGGAATTTAATCAGGTTCAGAAACAGAGTTAGTCATTCAATGGCAAAGAAAGTAGTTGCAATTATTAAGTTGGCACTTCAAGCAGGCAAGGCAAACCCTGCTCCGCCGGTTGGTCCTGCACTGGGTCAGCATGGTGTCAACATCATGATGTTCTGCAAAGAATACAACGCAAGAACAGCTGAAAAAGTTGGATTTGTTATCCCGGTTGAAATTTCTGTCTATGAAGATCGGAGTTTCACATTTGTCCTAAAAACACCTCCGGCATCTGTCTTAATTCAAAAGGCAGCCGGAATTGAGCGAGGCTCAGGCGAACCCAACAAGAAAAAGGTGGGTTCGATTACTAGAGCGCAGTTGCGTGAAATTGCAGAAACAAAAATGCCTGACCTTAACGCCAATGATGTTGAGGCAGCGATGAATATTATCGAAGGAACAGCCCGTAACATGGGTGTTACGGTTACAAGCTAGTTTCCCACAAGAATTTTTTAGACCTTTATTGGGGGAGAGATTGCTATCTCGCCATTACCCCAGGAGAAGCATAAACCATGTCTGGAAAAGTATCTCGTCGATTGCAAGAGTTGCAAAAGAAAGTAGAAGATCGCGCTTACGAACCATTAGAAGCGCTGAGCCTACTCAAAGAAACGGCAACTGCCAAGTTCCCTGAATCTGCTGAAGCGCATATTCGCTTGGGAATTGATCCCAAATATAGCGACCAACAGTTGCGGACAACGGTGGCTCTGCCAAAGGGAACAGGTCAGTTAGTACGGGTGGCAGTCATTGCTAGAGGTGAAAAAGTTACGGAAGCCTCTAACTCAGGTGCAGATATCTCTGGCTCCGAAGAATTGATTGACGAAATCCAAAAAGGCATGATGGATTTCGATGTGTTGATTGCAACCCCCGACATGATGCCACAGGTTGCTAAGTTAGGACGTCTCTTAGGTCCTCGCGGCTTGATGCCGTCTCCGAAGGGTGGAACTGTTACCTTTGATGTGGCACAAGCGATCGCAGAATTCAAAGCAGGTAAATTAGAATTCCGTGCCGATCGAACCGGGATCGTCCATGTTATGTTTGGGAAGGCTGCATTTTCTGTGGAAGATTTGTTAGTCAACCTCAAAGCATTGCAAGAAACCATTGACCGCAACCGTCCATCTGGGGCTAAAGGTCGTTACTGGCGCACGATCTATGTCGCGTCCACAATGGGACCTTCTATCCAGGTAGATATCAACGCTCTGCGTGACATGAAAGCAGGTGAAACGGCTTAGGTTTCGGTGATTCTGCATTATCCAATTTTTTCAAGGATTAGAGCTGTATAGACATTTTGTTCAACTGAATAGCCAAGCCAAAGACAGCAGGTGCTGAGACGCTTAATTTCCTGCCGAGGTTTGTAAGCATAGATACCAACCAAAAACTGCATTGGGCAGACGTTGGATTTTGCTTGTAACCTCGGGCTTATGTCCGAGGTTTTTTAATCAGTTGAATAATAAAGTTTGGCAAATTCTATACCCGACTACAAGGAGGTGAGACAAGAATGGGTAGAACGCTAAAGGGCAAGCAAGAGATTGTTACTGAGCTTAAGCAAAGCTTGAGTCAGTCTCAGATGACGATTGTCATCGACTACAAAGGATTGTCAGTGGCTGAGATTACCGATCTGCGTAATCGTCTTCGTCCATCAGGAACAGAGTGCAAGGTCACGAAAAATACCTTGATGAAGATCGCGATTCAAGACGATGCCAATTGGCAAAATCTGTCCGATTTATGCAAAGAATCTTCCGCATTTTTGCTGATTAAAGACGATATTGGCGGCGCAATCAAGGCATATCAAGACTTCCAGAAGGTGTCCAAAAAGACCGTCATTCGTGGCGGTGTCATGGAAGGACGCCAATTGACCGAGGCAGATGTCAAGGCTATTGGAGATTTACCATCCAAGGAACAGCTGATTGCTCAAATTGCTGGAGCGATCAACGCTGTGACTGCCAAGGTTGCAACTGGAATCAACGAAGTTCCGGCATCGTTGGCTCGTGCTTTGCAAGCTGTTGCAGACAAAGAGCAAGACGACAAAGCTGCATAAGCTTTGCCAAATTAGCTTTTCCAGCATTGATTGTGAAGAAAAGCTTGCCACTCGTAAGTGAGAGTTCGCGCATCGCGACCCCACTTGATTACTGACCATACATTGCTGACACAATTACAGGAGTTCAATCCATGTCTGCTGCAACTGATGATATTTTGGAAAAGCTCAAATCGATTACTTTGCTAGAAGCGGCTGAACTAGTCAAGCAAATCGAAGAGGCATTTGGTGTAACCGCTGCGGCTCCTGCGGGCGGGATGATGATGATGGCAGCTCCGGGTGCAGCTGCTCCGGCTGAGGAAGTTGAAGAGCAAACTGAATTTGACGTGATTTTGGAAGAAGTTCCAGCTGATAAGAAGATCGCCGTGCTTAAAGCAGTGCGTGAATTGACTGGGCTAGGTCTGAAAGAAGCTAAAGAATTGGTCGAATCTACACCTAAAGCCGTCAAAGAAGCGATCGCTAAAGAAGCTGCCGAAGAAGCTAAGAAAGCCCTCGAAGCCGCTGGTGGCAAAGTAGCCATCAAGTAATTTGCGTCTTAAGGTTGAGCCGAATCCTGCAAATTGCGGTTCAAAGCGATTCTGTAGCAATTGAATGGTTAATTAGGACGAGATCTGTATCCCGTCCTCACCAGCCCTTCGGTTGCGACAAATAACGTTCATCTACAAGAAAGGGGGCACAATGTGCCCCCTTTCTTGTGCCCAATATAGCGACTGATACCAATTTAATTAGCGATCGCACCAGATACAGTAGGGACGCATCGCCATGCGTCCTTACACTAGATTGATGTGCCGTGCAATCTGTTTAAATTGGTAGACAATTTCCGTCAGCATTAGCGTAAAGGCTGCGACTCACTCAGCAATCGAATGTAATGGTGAAAAAGCAGCACGGAGTGCCGCTTTTTCACCATTACATTCGCGAAACTCACCTGGCGTTACCTCATAGGAAAGGGATTGTTTGGGTGAATAAACCCACCATTTGGGGTTCGGTTCCACCGACTGTGACATTTTGTTTGGACTGTTAAAGTATTAACTAAAGCAACAGAAACACTTGTTATCAGCTGTTTGAGTGAGGTTCCAATCGTGAACAATACATCTAATCAGGTTTCCGAATTGTTTGGAGGTGATGCTGAATCAGCCAACAAGCTGTGGCAGTACGTGCAGTCCATGCCTCCCGAAACGATCGCACACCTTTCAAATCCGGGGTCAAAAGAAGTTTTTCAGGTCATTGAGCGAAATATTATCGGAATGCTGGGTGCGTTGCCATCTGACAACTTCAATGTCATGATTACAACCAGCCGCGAAAATTTAGGTCGTTTGTTGGCATCGGCAATGGTCAGCGGTTACTTCTTGCGGAATGCGGAGCAGCGGATGAATTTTGAGACTTCTTTGCAAGCGGTTAATGCGGCTGCTCAAGACGGTGAGTAAAGACAATGAGTAAGTGACGACGAGTAAGCGTTGAAGTCCAAATTGAAGTCTAAGTCATTATTGCGGGATAAAAGCTCGGCAGGTCAGCCTCTTGATCTGCCGAGTTCTGTTGTAGGGGAATTGCGCCGGAGCTTATTGAATTGGTATGGGAAATCAGGCCGAGATTTACCCTGGAGGCAGAGCCGTGATCCATATCACATATGGGTTTCAGAAATTATGCTGCAACAAACCCAGGTCAAAACCGTCATTCCATATTACGAACGCTGGCTAACCCAATTTCCCACCATTGCAGCCCTGGCAGCAGCCGATCAGCAGCAAGTTCTCAAGGCATGGCAAGGGCTGGGTTATTATGCCAGAGCGCGCAATTTACATCGAGCTGCACAGGCGATCGCACAGCAGCATCAAGGATACTTTCCCACGGAATTCGCACAAGTTTTAAGCTTACCGGGAATTGGTCAAACCACCGCAGGTGGCATTCTCAGTGCCGCATTTAACCAACCATGGGCGATTTTAGATGGTAATGTAAAACGGGTACTGGCACGCGTCTTGGGGTTAACTATCCCACCCAACAAAGCACTGAAATACCTCTGGAACTGCTCAACAGCGCTGGTTGATCCGATTAATCCGCGCGATTTTAACCAGGCATTAATGGATCTGGGTGCCACCCTTTGTACGCCCAAAAACCCCGACTGTCTTGCCTGCCCCTGGATTACACAGTGTCGCGCTTACACGTTGAAGATGCAAAACGAACTCCCTATCTCTGAAAGCCGTCTGCCCATCCCCCACAAACACATTGGGGTCGCTGTGATCTGGAACGATCGCCAGCAGATTTTGATCGATCGACGTCGTCAAGAAGGTCTATTGGGCGGGCTTTGGGAATTTCCCGGAGGCAAAATTGAACCCGGAGAAACGGTTGAAGAGTGCATTCGACGAGAAATTCAAGAAGAATTAGGCATCGAAATTGAGGTGGGCGATCGCCTGACTACCGTTGACCATGCCTACAGCCATTTTCGAGTGACCCTCAACGTCTATCACTGCCGACATCTCAGTGGCGAACCCCAACCTTTAGAATGCGATGAAGTCCGTTGGGTGACGCCAGACGATTTAGAGCAATATCCCTTTCCTAAAGCAAATATAGAAATTATCGAAGCTTTGAAACAAGCTGGTAAACCTGCAACCTTCCAAGGATAGTAGATTTAGTAAAACCCAATTCTTTTTGAGGGAGCGACGGCGGAGCCGTCGCTCCCTCAAAAAGAATTACAGGTTATTTAATTTGTGATCCTAATAGTCAAATTCCTGGGGTTCTGTTTTAAAAGTTGCTTTTTCGTGCGCTTCGCGCACGAAAAAACAACTTTCTTAGCGAGTTTTAAAACATGCCTTAAAATCTTGTGCCTCAAGAGGTTTGTGTTTGAGCGCACGGCGTTGCCGTGCGCTCAAACACAAACCGTTACAACATGGCAGTCTTGTACCCCGAAGATTAAAAAACTTGTTTTTCCATCACTAATTGCCTGCCAGGACAGCTATCTTAGGTTTGGTTCGCTACAGTTTTATCTGGCTCCACCATGTTGTTTGATCTTTCTAACCTGCCCTATTGGATTCTTTTAGGAGCAGGCATATTGCTTTTCCTGTTCATTGTTATTTCGGGGACAGGCGATGACGATATAGATATCGATACGGATGCGGATGTGGATGTGGATGCGGATGTCCATCACACACCGCTTCATATAGACACGGAGGTCGATGGAGACGGAGGTTTTAGCTTTGCTTCGCTACTGGGATGGTTTGGTGTCGGCAAAGCTCCGCTGTTGCTACTCATTGCCATGGATCTAAGCCTTTGGGGGTTGCTGGGCTGGGGTCTAAATGTAGCGATCGCAGATACCTTGGGCAGCCTTGTGAGCGGCATTTTGACAGGTTTCATTTTTCTCGGATCGATGGTGCTGGCATTTATTATTGGCGGACAAATTTCCCGTCCCATTGGTCAACTGTTTGCGGCGTTTGGCGAAGACGCTAGTGCCGATCGCTTAGTAGGCTGCCTGGGTACCGTTAGCACCGGCAAAATTCCGCTTTTAAGTGAGGGAAAAATTGGTCAGGTTGATGTTCTTGATCCGGCAAAAAATTTGGTTACAGTAAATGCCGTTTTACCCAATTGGGCAGTTGTAGTTCCACAAAGAGGTGAAAAGGTTTTAGTAATTGAACGATCCAATTCAATCTACTGCGTTGTCGTCAAAGATAGTACTGATCAAGACAATTGGTTTACAAATTCATCGCGATTAAAAGATTCTCGCTAGGTATCTGACTTATGTTATTTTGGCTGACATTCATTCAATCCTTACCGGCTATTTCAACTCAAGACATCGATAACTTTGATGCGATCGCATCTGCCATCCATCATTCCCAAAATGACTCTACAGAACCCATCGTTTTAGCCCAATCTCCTCCACAACATCCGTTAAATTCAACCTCTTCAATTGCCACATTACCTCCGGCTGGGCAACTCAATAGCCTCACCTTTAGTGCAGCAGCCGTTGTCGGATTTGTCATTTTTATTCTCATTACCCTGTGGTCACTCAGTCGGCTATATGTGATCACCCCCAACAACGAAGCCTTCGTTCATACAGGAGGATTATTTTCAAAGCGCAAGAAAGTTATTTTGAACGGTGGCTGCGTTGTTATTCCCGCTTTTCATGAATTAACTCGTGTCCCTTTACGAGAGATTTCAATTGATGTAGAACGCACAGGCAAACTAGCGGTTCGCACGCAGGATTATTTGCGAGCAGATATGCGAGTGACGTTTTATGTCTGCATTAATGCCTCTGAAGAAGATGTATTGACAGCTGCCGCGCGGCTATCTCAGGGCAATCGAATTACCCCTGATGATATTAAGAATGCTCTAGAAAAACGGGCAGATGATGCCATTCGGGCAGCTGCAAAAACTAAGAGTTTGGCAGAAATTGATTCCGACAAATTAGGGTTTGCTCAAGAAGTTTTGAATCTGATGCAACCCGACCTAGCCAAAGTGGGATTGACGTTGAACAATATCGCCATTTCTGAAATTCAAGAAAGCGATACCTACGATGAAAATAATTTCTTCGATGCTCAAGGGGTGCGGTTAAGAACAGAGACCATTCAGCGTTCGATTCAACAAAAACGGGAAGTAGAATTGACCACACAAGTGGCAATTGAGCAGAAAGAATTAGATGCCGAAAAGCGAACGCTGCAAATTCAGCAAGAAACAGAAAGCGCTCGACTCGAACAACAACTCCAGGTCGAGGGTTTGAAAGCTCAGAAAGAACGCGAAATTCAAGAAGCTAAAGATCGGGAAGCGGCGACCACTCAGCGAACCAAAATTTTGCAAGAAAAATCGGTTGCCGAAGAAGAAATTCGCAGAAAACTGTCGCTTCAGCAAAGCCAAATCGATGCCGATATTGCCCTGGAAGAACGCAATAAACAGTTAAAAGTGGCACAGGCATTGCAACAGCAAGATGCTGAAGTCGCTGAGATTACGCGACAGAAGACCGTTGAATCTAATCGCTTAGAATCGCAGGTGCAGGTGGCAGAGTCGGAGCGGTTGGCTAGGATTGCTCAAGAAAATGTGGCGATCGCCATTGCCGGAAAACGCAAAGAAAGCTTTGAGGCAGAAGCACAACGCGCCAGGGCAGAAGCCTCAGTAGCAACGGCTACAGAGATCGAGGTGGCAGAACGGCAACGACAATTAACCGTGATTGCTGCCCAACGAGAAGCCGAAGAACGTCGGATTGCTGACCAAAACGTGGTTGAAATCGATGTGTTCCGTCGGCGTCGGCAAGCCGAAATTGCCAAGCAAGCCGCTGAGCTAGAAGCCGAAGCGATTCAAACCCTGGCTCAGGCAAATCGCCTTAAGGCGATCGCAGAAGCCGAAGGGATAGAAGCCCAAATGCGAGCCAACAATCTCATTAGCGATGCCAACTTAACGGCTGAAGTGATTAAAACCATTTGGCCCGACCTATCGGCAAAACTGCCCGAAGTTTTGCAAGCACTCGCTCCCCAACCCGGCGTTTTGGGAGATGCCCGGATTTATTCATTTCCAGGTGCCAATGGCAACGGTAGCAACGGTGCCCAAGATATCAGCAAATTGTTGCTCTCGACCAGTGGTTTGTCCTTGATCAATACCTTGCTGGATGAAGGAAAATTGGGCACTATTTTGAATCAGATTAGCCAGCTGATGAAAAAAGATAATTCTGCGACCGTTGAAATTATCAAAGAAGAAGGCTCAGATTCAGTTTAGACCCCATCGATTGAAGAAACTGGAGTTTTCCTGCTGGGAAAACTCCAGTTCCTCCATTCCAGGATGTGTATTTTAGGAGCCATGATGGGAAACTGCGATACAATTTCTCAAAAAACATGAAATAAATCGAATCGCTCTTCTATGATCGGGCTAATATACCGGGATATCGATATGCTCTGAGAATGCAGTCTTCCTGATTTATGCAGCGTTCAAGACTCATTCTCCCAGTGAGTCTAACCATGCAGGAGCAGGCAAGCCATGACATCGCTTGACATTGCACAAATCATTGGTATCGCCATATTAATTGGGCTGAATATTCGACAGAACCAATTGCACAATAAACAACGTCAGCAATTAAACGCTCGGCTTGATGAAATTTTTAATTTAGTTAGATATCGATTACCCGCAGCTCAAAAAGTCATTCATCAGACGAATAAAGCAGAACAAGAGATAGAATCTGGACTGTTAAATCGGCTGGAAGAACTGACGACTGAAATTAAACATCTAAAGTTTGAATCCGGTCAAACTCTAGCAGACGATTCATTATCTAATTCCGCAGGATCTCAGTCATTAGAATTAACAGAACGAACCAAACGAGAGATTTCTCAGGTATTATTACCAACGCTTGCCGCAGATTCTTTAATCAGAGATGATGCTCTACCAAAAGATGAAAACTTACCGAAAGCTGCCAGTTGGTTAATTAATCGAGGGATTACGATCAGAAGTTATCGTCAACCCGCTGCGGAAGATAAAATTCTCGATGAAATTGCCACATTTTTAGGCGATCGCTTTGAACATCTATCAAAGTTTTATAACCGTCTCAAACGCAACATATCGGACGGCAACAGCTTCAGCCTTAACCTATCCGGAAAAGATCCAAAAGAGATCAACGATATTACGAGTTTTGGTAATCGGCTCGATAAATATGCATTAGTGCCCTGTAAATATAACAAAGAAACAAAAGTTATTCGAGTGACACCATTGCGAGATGGCAAGGTTAATAATTTCTTGACAGGTGATTGGTTCGAACGCTTTGTTTATCTTAAAATTAGTGCTTTATTTACTCAATTAAAACTGGATTATAGCTATCTAGCAAACTCAAGGATCATTCTCCCAAATGAAAATGATTTTGAAATTGATATCTTTTTCTTAATTGATCAACAACCGCTCTGGATCGAATGTAAAACAGGCGATTACAACAGACATGTTCTGAAATATAGTTCTATTCGTAGAATTCTTAGTATTCCAAAACAGCGATCGCTTTTGGTGATCTTAGGACTACCCAACGAGTTAACCAATGAACTTACCGATCTACACGACATTACGGTTTCCAATCAAGGTAATTTTCTAGACAAAGTTCGAGAGGCTTTAGGACTTTCAGACAATGAACTGACGTCAGATGCTCTGCAAATATCTCCTAATCAAATTAATAACCTGTCAGCATTTTTAAATAAATCTGGCTTGCGTCCGTTGCCAGAATATCGCCTCCCTGTGATTACAGCGCTCATCGAATTAATTGATGCGCAGGCACAACCCACTCCCCTAGCTGATATCAAAGAGATCTTGGCAGAGCGACTTGCCCTACCCAAAAGTCCAGTCCAAGATGTTCTCGCAGCTCTAGTTCGCAGTCAATGTTTGCTCGATGAAAATGGCGAGATCGCCCTATCGTTTAGAATTCCTATCTCAGATTTGATCTCCTCAGATCCGCAGGCGGTAGAGCTTAAATGCGTTGAAAGCTATGCAGCCACAATTTTGCGGGTTGAACCCAACTATTTTGATACCTCGCAACATATTAACGAATTTGAACAGGCAGTCGGAGCCAAGCCACCCAATCCAGAAAAGATTGAAGAGTTAAAACAGGATTACAGTGCGATCGCCCGAACAATTCTCAATCAAACTTAAAGCTTGAGATTTCAAAAACTGGTTTTTAGATTCTATTTCTGCATCGCCTGCCCGAGAAACGCTAAAAGTCGAGCTAACACTTAATTGCTAAAACCTTTGCCCTCTTCTCTCTCAACTAGGAGAAGAGGGTTATTTGACGTCGCGGATTTGAGTTACCGCACTTCGCGATTGGGTATGTTTAGTTTTTTGTTGTGTGTCTTGCTCTGCGCGGCACACAACAAAAAACCGTGGCTTAAGAATTGAAAATTGTTGCAAGCAATGATTCATTTTGTCTGGAAGTTAGGAATCCGGCAAAAAAATATTGTAGTTTTCGGAAAATTTAACCGAATGCAGTCGGTTATTTTGGTCGTCACAATTAGCCCGGTTGATCGTTAATCCTCAAGGTTGACCGGGAAGTCTTTAAAGAAGAGTTGTAATTGCCCCAGAGGTGTCTTGTGCTGCAACTGTTTTCATTGCTTGGTCCCCTTGGCATGGTCGGTACGGTATTTTGGGTTTGGATGCTCTACGACTGCATTCAAAATGAGCGCGATCGCCAGACCTGGCTATGGCTTTTGATCTTTCTCAACGTCATTGGGGCTTTTCTCTACTTCATCAGTCGTTGGCTGCCCCGCGCTCAGTTCCCCCTCCCTGCTTTCTTCAGACGCTGGACTCGGCAAGATGACCTGTGGCAAGCAGAAGCAGCGGCTCGAAATATTGGCAAAGCCCATCAGTATGTGCAGTTGGGCAATATTTTGTATGACATGGGCGATCGCATTAAAGCAGCAGAGGCATACACTCAGGCATTAAACCGCGAACCAGACAACGTCCAGGCACTTTGGGGCAATGCCTGCATTGCACTCGATCAAAAGAAATTTAGCGATGCCCAACCTTATTTAAAAGAATTGGTACGGGTAAGACCTGATTTTATGTATGGCGATCCATCACTGACTTACGGACGTGTGCTGTTTCAAATGGGCGTTTTAGATGCTGCCAAGGCACATTTAGAACAACATCTGAAATCATGGACACATCCAGAAGCCTATATGCTGTTGGCAAAAATTGAACAGCGTCAGGGCAATATGCACCAGGCTCGCGAAGTACTGGAAACAATGATTATCAAAATTAAGAGTTCGACCCCTTATCACTTCCGCAGAAATCGAAGCTTTGTTCGTGAAGGCGAAAAGATGCTGAAAGCATTGGCACGATAACTTGCCCAATGTGAAAGGTCAGACGTTTAGGATTGTGGATTGAATAAGATCGAATATTGAATCGTCTGGAGGGGCGAACGGCCGTTCGCCCGTACAATACATCACCGGAGTTATTTAATTCCCATTCCTTAGCGACTCTCCTTTCACGTTGCTTAAAACGCTTGAATCCATTCCATGACTTCGTATTCCGTCCAAATCCCATTTTGCCAATAGGGATCGGCTTCGACCAGTTGCCGAACAGAAGCTTCATCAGCAGCTTCATAAACACCAAACACTTTGGTCAGGTCTTGCGTAGGTCCCAGGGTGACCAGAGCACCTGATTGCTTGAGTTGCGCTAAGCGATCGAGATGGGCTTGGCGAAAGGGTGCCCGTTTCTCTAAAACGTTGTCGCAGTAACTTCCCCACAACACATATTTTGGCATCAGTTCATTTCCTTAACTCAATCTAAATCGACGTCAGAAGGTTTCCCTACAGGGAAACCTTCTGACGTTCATGGGAACAAGATTTAACTTCTGAGTGCGACAGAGAATTTTTCTTCCAGCGCTTCTCTAACTTTTTGGTGAATCGGTTCGACATCTTCTTCGGTCAGGGTGCGATCGCCTGCCCGATACACGAGTCGCAATGCCAGACTGCGCTTGCCCGTCGGTACATTCTCTCCGCGATACTCATCAAAGAGTTCGACCGATTCTAACAACGTTCCCCCCGCTTTTCTAATCGCCCGTTCAATTTCTGCAACCGAAAACTGAACCGGGACAAAAAAGGCAATATCTCGATCGGAGGACGGATAGGACGAATAAGCCTTGAACACAGGCACCAGGGCTTCATCCTGATCCATATGATTGAGCAACACATCAACACTCAGTTCAAAGGCATAGACTTCATCGGGCAACCCCCGTTCTCGACGCACTTGCGGGTGGAGTTGTCCTAAGGTACCCAGGCGATCGCCCTGAATCCAAAGTGAAGCAGTGCGTCCGGGATGAAGTAAAGGATCGCGTCGATCTGGCTGAAACTCAACCCCCACACCCAAGCGACGAAAGACACTTTCCAAAATTCCTTTTGCCTCAAACCAGCTCATTGGCTGCTCTCGACCGCTATTGAGCCATCGCCCATAGCGATTATCACCCCCCATAATGCCAGCAACCCGATCGGCTTCTCCCAACCCATCTTGGTCACGACCAAAGACACGCCCGATCTCAAAGGCATTGAGGGAACCGTTGCCCTGCTCCAGGTTGTATTGGAACGAGTCAATTAACCCGGGAATCAAAGCCGTCCGCAGTGCAGAATACTCGGTGAACAGAGGATTCGTCAAAACTACTTGAGTTTCAGTGCCCAATTGTTTGACCAACGAATAGTTCATCACTTCCGTCAGACCGACTGCCCGCAGGGCACTGTGGATTTTTCGCGTTAGCAACTGATCAATCGATAGGTAGCCCAGTTCAGACTTACTCGGCAAGGTATCGCAAAACTTGTTGTAGCCATACAAACGGGCAATCTCTTCGATCAGATCAATTTCCCGTTCTAAATCACGGTAACGATAAGGTGGCGGCACCACCGACCAAACCTGCCCTGCCGTCACCGGGGTCAGCTGACATCCCAACGCAGTCAACGTGCGTTCAATATCTGCTGCCTGTAGCTCAGTGACTTCAATCTCTTCATCGTCTTGAGCCAGTTGCCCGGTGGCAGCGCCATTGAGTTGTACAGGTCCTAAAACCTGATTGACTCGTTCAAGACGGAGTTCAATCGTGCGGGTTGCGATCGCTCTGTCGGGTCGAGCATCGGCGATCGCTTGGGTGGTCACGGTTCCACCCGCCAATTCGGTCAGCAATTGAAGTGCCCGACGACAGGCGATCGCCAACTCAGCCTGGTTGACCCCGCGTTCATAACGAGCTGACGCTTCTGTGCGTAAGCCTTGAGTGCGCGCCGAGCGCCGAATCGCAACCGAGTCAAAGATCGCAGCTTCTAATAGCAAATTTTGAGTTTCTGAATGAACTTCCGTGCTTTCACCTCCCATGACCCCTGCAAGCGCCACAGGTTTGTCATTCGCCGTAATCAGCAGGGTTTGTTCTTGCAAAGTCCGCTGTTGGCTATCCAGAGTCGTGAGGGTTTCGCCAGAGTAAGCAAAACGAACTCCAATATCGAGATTTGAGTGTTCGGCAACCGTCTGTAAGCGATCGCGATCAAAGGCATGAAGCGGCTGCCCCCATTCCAACAAGATGTAATTGGTAATATCAACCACGTTATTGATCGGGCGGGTACCCGCCGCTTGCAATCGACGTTGCAGCCATACCGGAGACGGGGCAATCTTGACATGGTTGACCAGGGTACCAATGTAAATGGGGCAGGCTCCTGTTTCACGAATCGAGATGGCAAGGTCGGCACCCTCTAAATCCACCGCCATCTCTTCAATCGTCGGGAGTTTCAACGTTGCTCCGGTGAGGGCAGCCACCTCACGGGCAATCCCAACCATACTCAAGGCATCTGCCCGGTTCGCAGTCGATGTCAAATCCAAAATGACATCATCTAATCCCAGCAGGGGGCGCGCATCGGCACCCACTTCTAAGGTGTCATTTGGGAAAATATGAATTCCTTCAGACTCTTTTGCTAGACCAACCTCTGCCAATGAGCAAATCATGCCTTCAGACGGCACACTGCGCAATTTTCGGGGTTGAATGGTAATATCCACCGTCGGCAGATAGGTGCCTAACGTTGCCACGGGTACATAAATATCGGCTCTAACGTTACTCGCTCCACAGACGATGTTGGATGGCGTTGCTGCACCAATATCCACCTGGCAAACGCTCAGCTTGTCGGCATTGGGATGGCGATCGCAGCTCAACACCTTCCCAACCACCACACCATTTGCCCAGGTGCGGCGATCTTCAATGTCTTCTACTTCAAACCCTGCCATTGTCAAAGTATCCGCCAGTTCTTCTGGCGTCAGGGTCAGGTCTACCAGTTCCCGCAACCAGTTGAGAGAAATACGCATTTACTTACTCTTTCCTCGGTACAGTCTTTAACTCGTTTTGTGTTAGTAACGTTTGCAGGGTTTAGCACTTCAAAACATAAATTTTTCAGCGTTCGTAGGGGGTGAAACCCCTCAACCCAAGGTTTCAAAATAGATAATTTACAACACTAATGTCTGCTTTATAAAATTAATTTTTCTGAATGTTCTACGTCTAAAAAACATAAGCCTGTCAAACCACCCTCAATCACTACCCCCATCCTGCAAAAAATCTGGTCAAGGGTTAAGACACTCTCTATCTTAAGGGTGGATGAGGGGCTTCAGCAGACAGCTGAGATCCATTAGATTTGTAAAGAGATCGGATAATAGGTCAGGAATCTTCTGTAATTATCCCCTACTGCCTTGCAAAACGAGTATTACCCCCGTCAAGTCCTACACCCCACCTCACTCCAATTCAAGCGGTGTCATGCTGGGGTAAAACCTTTGTAAAACGTTCTTCTGCAACTCCGCTGTGTTCTATTTCCTGGTATGAATCAGGTATGAATCAATGGCAAGAATCCAGGTTAAGTGAAAACACTCTAAGCCTAATGGCTGATAAATTGGGGTTCAGAAATGTCAGGGCTTGCAGTCTACACTCCTGCTCATAGGTTTGATTGCTGCACTACCAAATTGATGGCTGAATCGGGAGCAGAAATAACTCAGTAAAGATACGTAGAGCATCTGATTGATCACCACTCAATGCTAAGATCCGCTCCAATCTTGTTTAGCCATGCCGGATTCCAATACGTTGTTTTGATAAAGGAAAATAGAGATTCACGATAAATCTATGGGTTTTAATCCAGACTTCAAGCAAAATAGAAATAGCTTTAGCAACTCTTTAAGAGATTTCTCGAAGAATTGGCGCTTTCCAACCCTTTTGTTGGAAAGATAATAGAGAAGAAGGGTGTCGAATATTTAAGATTGAATGAGAGACACCGCGCGGTTAATCAAGCGAGTAATGCCGAATGAGCTATTGCTTAAACCCAGCGTGCCCTAACCCTGAAAATTTAACCCACACAGAGCTCTGTCAGGCGTGTGGGTCTAAATTGCTACTGCGCGATCGCTATCGGGTCATCCAGGCGCTTGGGCATGGTGGGTTTGGGGCTACATTTTTGGCACAAGACGAATCTCTCCCCGGCAGCCCCTATTGTGTAATTAAACAACTGCGCCCGGCTGCCTCCTCGCCCCATGTTCTACAAATGGCGCGAGATTTATTTAAGCGAGAAGCTAAGACGTTAGGTAAAATCGGCAACCATCCTCAGGTACCCCGACTGCTCGATTATTTCGAAGCCAACCAAGAATTTTATCTGGTCCAGGAATACATCAGTGGGTTTACCCTGCAACAAGAGGTTAAACGAGCGGGTCCCTTCAGTGAGGCAGGGGTTAAGCAATTTTTAAGTGAAGTATTGCCCATGTTGCAATACATTCATTCCCAGCAGGTCATCCATCGAGATATCAAACCCGCCAACCTCATTCGTCGTTCGCAAGACAAAAAACTAGTCCTCATCGACTTTGGTGCCGTCAAAGACCAGGTGAACCCAGTCCGCGCCGGGGCTACCGAGCAAACCGCACTCACTGCCTACGCAATCGGCACTCCGGGCTATGCGCCCCCCGAACAAATGGCAATGCGTCCGGTCTATGCCAGTGATATCTATGCGCTAGGGGTCACCTGCATTTATTTACTGACCGGAAAATCTCCAAAAGATCTAGACTACGACCCTGCTAATGGCGAAATGCTCTGGCAAGATCAGGTGCATGTCAGTGAGCACTTTGCCACCGTCCTGAGAAAAATGTTGGAAGTCTCGGTTCGGCATCGCTATCAAAACGCTGGAGAGGTGTTACGAGCACTCGACTTGGAACCCTATCTGGATAGCCTGGAACAGAGCATGGTGTCGAAATCCAATCGCCCGCCAAAGAAACCTGTCGCGGGCGGTGGTTTCATTCCCAATTCTGATAATTCAATTGACTTAGGCGACGCCACATCCCCCTCTTCTCCGTCTGCCCGCATGGCAGCGGCGATTCGTGCCCGCAATGCCAAGGCTGGTATGTCTGATTCTACGGGCATTCAAACTAGCATCTCTCGTAAGCGATCGCCGACTTACCCCGGATCCGTTCCTGCTAGCACAGAACGTGGCAGCAACTCTGCGGGCGGTGAAGCTGTTGTCACTCGCAAACTATCTGCCGATGAGCTATTAGCTGCTTACGGAAAAGGCAAACGAGATTTTACCTCTCACGAGCTGAGTGCGTTGAATTTATCGAAAGTCAATCTCTCCGGTGCCAATTTCCACCAATCCAAGTTACGAAAGACCAACTTTCAAAACGCGAACCTCTTCAGTGCCGACTTTGGACGCGCCAGCCTCACCCAAGCCAGCTTAAAAAATGCAAATTTGGCACGGGCATATTTGAGCCACTCCGATTTACAAGGCGCAGACCTGCGTGGAGCAGACTTAAGCTATGCCTATCTCAGCCATGCCAATTTGAGAGGTGCCAATCTTTGCGGAGCTGATTTGACCGGCGCAAAGGTGACAGATGACCAATTAGCGATGGCTCGGACAAATTGGGCTACGGTTCATCCCAGTGGCAAGCGAGGCTTGTGGTAAAGCAATATAGACATTGCCTAATATCAGAATGAATTCGAGCGTGAAACCTGCGGTTTCACGTTCGAATTCATTCCCAAAATCAGCAACGTCGCCTCACGA
>NZ_JBSLYH010000043.1:0-68673 GCF_055793305.1 Calyptranema fuscum S582 | reverse complement strand
TGGAGAGGTAAAGGAGTTGAGGGAGGTAGGGGAGATGGGGGAGATAGGGGAGATGGGGGAGATGGGCTTTGCTGGGAGCGGAGTCGAATGGGGGATGGGAATGGCTTCGGTCAACCGTCAATCATCCAACTTGCGTCTACGGAGATGCTAGTTGTTGATGAAACTAGTCCTAATGGCTTAAAACCGTTGGATTCTACCGGCTTGAATCTGCATCCTGCATCCTTCCCACCGTGTCCGTTGTGCGATCGCCCGTTGGATGAACATCACTGGAATTTGGTATTGGCAAAGCATCGGGTCGAACGTCAGGATGTGCTGGATCAACTCTGGGTGATTCGTGAGCAACTGACGACGTCAGATCGAGAAATTAAAGTTTTGCGGCAGGAATATCGCGATGTAGAAAAAGAATTGTCGCAATATGGCTCGGTTTTAGAGCGGCGGGGGCAGTTGCAAGCGCAGATTCAGGGGAGTGCTGAGGCTGAAACTCGGCTACAACAACTGATTCAAGAGCAGCAAGAGATTGAGCGATCGCTGCAAGCTCAGGACTACGCGCCCGATTTATTGGAGGAATTACGGCTACTGGACCAGCGGTTGAGTGAATTAAACTACGATGACAAAAATCATGCCCTGGCACGCGGCGAGGTCGATCGCTGGCGCTGGGCAGAAATCAAGCACGTCCAAATCAAACACGCTCAGCGGCAATTGGCACAGATTAGCGAACGGCGACCCCAATTAGACGCGGAACGGGCAACGTTAGCCGAGCAGCAGCAGGCTATCTATCACTCTCCCTTGCAGCAGCAACTGGACGACCTCGATCGCCAGATCGCTGAGATTGATTACAGCCTGGATCAGCACACGGCGGTTCGTACGGCACTGCGACAGGCACAACCCTGGCAGTTACGCTATCAAGAATTACTCCAGGCACAACAGCTCTATCCCCAGATCCAGCAACGGGTGCAGGAGTTAACGGACTTGTTAGCCGAGCGATCGCAGGCGTTGCAACAGGTGCAACAGCACATCGATACCTTGCAGCAAACTCTGACCCAAACCCCAGACTACACCGAGGTTTTGCACGATTTAGAACAGCAGATCCAGCAACGTCGTCTGCAACTGGATGAACAACTCGCGTGCCTGGGGCGATTGCAACAACAACAGCAACAATTTGATAGCCTACGCCAACAACACGTCGAACAAGAGCAACAGATTCAAGTCTCACAGCGGCAGTGCCGGGTTTACCAGGAATTGACTCAGGCATTTAGCAAAAATGGCATTCAGGCATTGATGATCGAAAATGTCTTGCCTCAACTCGAAGCCGAAGCTAACCAGATTTTAGGACGACTGAGCAATCACCAACTCCATCTCCAGTTTGTTACCCAGCGCGCCGGACGCAGCAAAAGCAGTCACAACCGCAATGCCAAACTGATTGACACATTGGATATTTTAATTAGCGATGCCCGTGGCACCCGTCCGTATGAAACCTACTCGGGTGGGGAAGCTTTTCGGGTGAATTTTGCCATCCGTCTTGCCCTATCGCGCCTACTGGCACAACGAGCGGGTACACCCCTGCAACTGTTAATTATCGATGAAGGATTTGGTACGCAGGATGTGGCTGGTTGCGATCGCCTGATCAGTGCCATTAATGCGATCGCCCCTGATTTTGCCTGTATTCTCACCGTGACCCATATGCCTCATCTCAAAGAAGCCTTTCAAGCCCGCATCGAAGTTGAAAAAACAGACCAGGGGTCAAAAATTACCCTATCTATCTAAAAACCAGGAGATTTTTTGTAAAAAGTGCGGCGTTGCCGCACTTTTTACAAAAAATCTCCTGGTTTTATCAATATTAATGCTACGCCCGTATAGACCTTACCCATACCCATGTTCTGATAAAAACGCGGCTGTCAATGACTCTGCCTGAATCCCCACATCAGCATCACCCGCTACCGCAGGGGAAAGCCCCAACCGCAGGAATTTTTCTACATACTTCCCCAAAACATCGCCTTCTAAATTGACCCAACTCCCCGGCTGGAGCGATCGCAAATTCGTTTCTGCGTAGGTCAGCGGAATCACGGCTACCTTAAACCAGTCTCCGGTTGCACTACACTCTGCCACCGTTAAACTAATGCCATTAATCGCAATGCTGCCTTTAGACACGATGTAGCGAGAAATCCGGCGATCGTCTACGACAAAACTCATGTCCCAAAAATCGTCTGTTTGCACGGCGGCTGCCAAATAGCCCATGCCATCCACATGACCTGTAACAAAATGCCCGCCCAGCTTACTTCCCACCCGCAGCGATGCCTCTAAATTGACCGCCGCACTGCCCGACAGTCGCCCCAGAGTGCTGCGGTACAGAGTTTCGGGCGAAGCAGCCGCAATAAACCCTGATGAAAGAATCTGAGTTACAGTCAGACAGACCCCATCAACGGCAATGCTGTCACCAATTTCAAGATCCTGCAACAATGGCAGGGCTGTTTCTGCCGGGCAAGAAATGCTGATTTCGCTATCGGCAACAAATTGAGCCGTTCCTATGGTTTGAATTAATCCTGTAAACACAGTTTTTTCCAGAAATTTGAACTATTTTGGTGAATGTTGGTTTGATTTAATTGAATTGCTTGGGTTAAATTTGGATTTTTATGGGCATAAACAGTAGATCTTTTAGGTAAAGTTTCAGATTCTGGGCGAGGGATTGGGGTCAAGATCAGGGCATACTGGAGTTCAATTCAACGTTCGGTTTCATAAACTGTACTGAACTAGCTACAACCCACTTTTCCCGTTAGATTCGGAGTATATAGCGTTCACCAATTGGTTGTGAACCAGGAGGGGTTGGGGGCGTGTCCTCAACCAGGGGGGTTCTCTCTGCACCACTCACCGTCTGCAAGCAGGAAAGCGATCGCTATACTGTTTCAGATATGACCAGGGGCAGATGCGCAATTTCTATCAGTTATGATTTTCTTCCTGTCCCCTTGCCCAAAGTCTATTTATGATAGCTATATAACGATCGCTTCTCTGACGTCCCCTGTTTCAGTAGTATTTATGTATCATCTTAATATCTCCTGAAAACGAGTGGATGTCTTTGTAAGGTGTCATGATCGTGGGTTGTGTTGAATATCTAGGCTGATGACCCAGTCCCCACCCCATCTGCGTGATTCCATCCGGTTAATGGATTCTAGAGGCTAAGTCAATGATTGAAATGAGAGTTGCTGGAATTGCCTTAGATGCTGCAACCCGGAGTCCCATCGTGCTTTTACGAGACGGCTCAGAGCGTCGCCAACTCCCTATTTATATCGGGCAAGACCAAGCAAGAGCGATTATTGCGGCATTAGAAAAACAAACCCCCCCCCGTCCTCTAACCCATGACCTGATGGTAAATCTGATGGAAGATTGGGGCATGGCGTTAGAACGAATTGTCATTCATTCCCTGCAAGATAATACGTTTTATGCAATTTTGACCGTACGGCAAGGGGAAACCAAAAAAGAAATTGATGCTCGTCCCAGTGATGCGATCGCGATCGCCTTGCGTACCAATAGCCCTATTTGGGTGATGGAAGAAGTCGTTGCCGATGCGTCCATTCCGGTTGACCGTGATGCAGACGAGGCAGAAAGGCAAGCGTTTCGAGACTTTCTATCGAATTTGCGTCCCGAAGACTTTAGCCAACGCGGGCAATCTAAAAGCAGCGAATCCTAAGGCAGACGATGAATGTGTTGCCACTCGGTGCGTCGCACCGAGTGGCAACACATTCATCGTTTAACCCCGCTCAGCGCTATAAACAATCTCTCAGAGTTTGTTCGACCGATCGCGGGGTCCAGCCCAGATCTCGGCGGGCTTTGCTGCCATCGACCCGAACACAGCGATCGTAAAGATAATGAACCCGTTCGCGGCTAATGGGCGGTTGCCAGTGGAGCAGCCGACCGATGGGGTCAAGCAGATTGCCGACGAGTCTGACCAGCGGTTCTGGGGCTTCTGCGGGGGCTGATATGCCCGTTTCCTGGCTGAGAAACTGAAACATCTCGCGGGTGGTTAAATCGCCTGTAGAGATAATGTAGTGTTCGCCAGAGGGTGCCTTTTCCATTGCCAAAATCATCGCACTCACGAGATCATCAACATGCACAATCCCGGTAACGCGATCGCCCCCTGCCCACACGTTTAACCGCCCTTTAAGAAAGCTTTGCAGCACCGGCCCAAAGTGGGGATCATCGGCTCCAAAAATTCCCGATGGCATCACACTGACTATCGATAAGCCATCTGCCACTGCCTGGTTAACTAACTGTTGCGCCTCGTACTTGGTGCTGTCGTAGGCAGACGAAAACCCCTGCTGCTGCCGCCGAAACGTTTCGTCGATCACTTGACCTTTGGTGTCGCCATACACACCAATCGTGCTGCAATACAGCATTTTTTGGATGCCGACTGCTTTTGCAGCGGTCAAAATGTTGCGGGTGCCTGCCACATTCACCTGTGCCATTTTCTCGGCATCCACTAAGCCCAATTCCACATAGGCAGCGATATGGAAGACCCAATCGACCCCCTCCATTGCCGTCTTGACGGCATCGGCATCGGTGATATCGCCATACACGTACTGCACATCTAACCCCGCTAACCGTGAGCGATCGCTAGACTGACGCACCAGAGCCACAACGGAGTCGCCTCGCTGCAACAACGCCTTCACCAGATGTGACCCTGTAAACCCGTTTGCTCCCGTAACCAGTGCTTTCATGACCACCACAACTGCTCTCAGTTCACCCATTGTAGGGTGGACGTTGTGAGAATTGTTATAGTCGGCTAAGGGTCACACGTTCATGAAACCTGAGATGTTTGGTTTTGGAAACGCGGCGACGCCGCGTTTCCAAAACCAAACATCGGGTTGATGACATCTACCAGCCCCAGGGGCACTCCCATCACTTTTTTACTTCTTACTTTTATGTCGCTGACGTTCACCAATAAAGTTCACGAACTAACCTATCGCAAAGTATGGGACTATTTAGCCTCATCCAATTTGTTTAAAGAGACCATGCAGGTTGTCGAAACCGCCCCTCAGTTTTTGATCTGGTATGGCTCGATTCAAGTAGAAATTGCGGTTTTAGACTGGGAAGTTCATCCCTGGGAAACCTCTGAATTGTCTATCGTCAGAGCATCCAGCTATTTGACGGAAGGCAGTCGGGTGGATACGGACTTAATGCGCTTTTTATTAACTGAAAATCAAAAAATGTTGTTCGGTGCGTTTCAACTGGATGCGGACGATCGCATTGTCTTTGCAGAGAGCGTGTTGGGTGGCGACAATATGGATTTAATGGAGTTGCAAACCTGCATTTTATCGGTCGTTACCATTGCCGATACTTATGATGATTGGATTATCAATCAGTTTGGCGGTCAGCGAGTAGGCGATCGCCCCAATCCCTCTTAGGATGACAAATTAATTAAAACCCGGATGTTTATTTTTGGAAGCGCGGCTCCGCCGCGCTTCCAAAAATAAATCTTCGGTTTTATTAAATCCACGATCTTTAGCGGCATACCTTTGAAGGATGAAATTGACTGTGAACCCGCTGGGTTCACAGTCAATTTCATCCCATTATTCAGCCGTACCCGACGTGTTAGGGAATAGGAACCGATCGCAACAGGCGATCGATAATTGTTTTACTCCGTTGACCCCCAGTCGGGATCAGACGATGCGCCAACACATAGGGTGCCAACCGTTTAACATCATCGGGAATGGCATAATCTCTGCCTTCTAAAAACGCCATCGCCTGAACCGCCCGATGCAGCGAAACCGTGCCTCTGGGGCTGACGCCTAAAATAACCTCTTCATCCTGACGAGTTGCCCGCACCAAATCGAGAATATAGTGTTGCAGGTGCGTTTCCACCGTGACCTGGGCACAGAGGCGGCGCAGTTCCTGGATATCGCCGAGGGATAGGCAGGGTTGCAGGTCTTCGATGCGGTTGCCACTGCCCAAACGTTGCAACATCAGCATTTCTTCCGATTCAGACGGATACCCCAAACTAAACGACAGAGCAAACCGATCCATTTGGGCTTCTGGCAACGGAAAGGTGCCCTGATATTCCACAGGGTTTTGGGTCGCGATCACAAAAAAGGGATTGGGCACCGCCCGCGAAACGCCATCTACCGTCACCTGCTGTTCTTCCATCACTTCTAGCAAGGCAGACTGGGTGCGAGGGGTGGCGCGATTGATCTCGTCTGCCAACAGCACATTGGCAAAAATTGGACCGGGTAAAAATTCAAACTCACCCGTGCGAGGATTCCAAATATTGGTGCCTGTGACATCTGTGGGCAATAAGTCGGGCGTACATTGGATACGCAAAAACTTGCCATCAATCGAGCGGGCTAACGATTTGGCTAACAGGGTTTTGCCCACACCGGGGACATCTTCGAGTAAGGCATGACCTCCAGAAAACAGAGCAACCAAAACCAACCGAATCGCTTCACTTTTGCCAACAATTGTACGTCCTAGATTTTGGACGAGTTGCTCGATGTTTTGTCTCATGCTGAATTTGAGTATGAATTGGGCGATCTCGTATCCAATTTAACGGCAAGTTCCGTGCCCCCACTGACCATCATAGCTAACAGAAACCTGGGTGCCAGCTTGAACATAGTGGGTTGAGAGATCGAGAACCGTGACCGTCGCGCCATCGACTGTTCCTCGAAACCGATCTCGTCCGGTTCGATCTTGTCCGTTATAAGCCAGTCTAGCCTCGGCAATGAGTTCGTTAGACTGTTTACGGTGAAATTCGACATGCTTGAAGCCATTCTCTGGGCTGTAAGCCACACTAAAATTGAGGGTGGGGGTGGGATCGGTAGTCTGCAACGCTCCTGTGCAGGTCAGGTCTGCACTTAACCAATCAGAGCCTGCTGCCGCATTTCTCAGGGACGTTTCTCGGGCAACAATTTGACCATTGCGCACGATAATCAGTTCGAAATCAGAGGTGGCTCCGTAGAGGTTGCGATAATCGGCAGTAGTGAATTGGGTCGTGCCAGTGCGGGCAGTAAAGACGCCCAACCGGACTTGTTGAGCAGATACTTGCACGAAGTCGTTGAGATCTGATTTGGCTTGACCGAGATAATAAAAGCGATCGTTTTGTTGACAAACACTGACGTAGTAAGTTTTGGTTTCAAACGAATAAAATTCTCGATAATCTTCTCCCATCTGGTTGCAGGCTTGCCACGCGACAATTGGGTCGATCGGCTTGGGGGGCAAGGCTTTGGGAAGTTCTACGCGATACAGCGATCGCTCTTCGCGCATGAGATGCTGATTCAGCAAAACCTGTAACCAGATAAAGCCATCGGCATCAGCCGCAATTCGGTAAGATGTGTTGCGATGATTGACTTGATACCCCCGATCCGTAGCGGCAGAAGCAGGCAGTTGGACAAAATCATCGGGGTTGGTTTTAGATTCAGCCTTGTAAATCAGGCGATCGCCACGACGGCACAGATTGACATAAAAATGTTGGGTCTCAAAGGCATAGAGGATGCGATAGTTTGAGCCGATCTGGCGGCAGGTTGCCCACTCGGCAACGGGACGTGGGCTGGGGGGAGGGGAGGGAGAAACCACTGGACTGCTCGATGGACTATCCGATGGACTATCTGATGGACTGCCTGATGGACTGCCCGATGGACTTGAAATGCTGTCCGCAGGGCTGGGCTGTGTCGCCCTCACCGACCCAGTGGCGGTCGGTGATCCAGGGGATGCAGCTGTGGGACGGGATGGGGCATCGGGCGTGATGGCAGGGCGAGAAGCCGCCGTCAGAGGGGCTGGGGATAAAGGGTTAGATAATCGGGCAGTGGAAGGGGGAGAGACACGTTTAGTGAAATAGGTCGTGCTCAAGCCAAGGATGGCAACTGTTAAGACAGCTGCCGCCAGGGTGTTGTAGGTGGTTGGAGATTTCACGATACGCTCTCTGTTGGATCAGCAAAATCAACCTGGGGTTTATAGCGCTTCGCGCTCGGCTGGAACCAGATTATGGGTTGAACGCCATGCGAAGCATGGCGTTCAACCCATAATCTGTACTTCACTGGATTGAACGTCGCTACAGTACAAATCTAAACGACGCTGTTTGAGATAATCGTATGCCAGACGCTCTTGTGCGATCGCTGTTAAATCAATTTCTGCCATCAACAGCACGGCTTCGGCTTCGCCAGCACGGGCACAATCTTTGCCATCGGGGCTAACCACACAACTCAAGCCACAATACCTCAAATCAGCTTCCATGCCGACCCGATTGGCATATGCCACAAACACTTGATTTTCTAAGGCACGAGCAGGCACCAGCAGCCTGGGAATCAGTTCATAAGGATACGCCAGGGCAGTCGGTATGGCAATCAGCTCGGCACCTTGAGCTGCCAGCGTTCGTACGGCTTCAGGAAACTCGACATCAAAGCAAATCAGCACACCGACCTGAATACCGGCGATCGCCCGAAGTATCCATTGATTGCCGGGACGAAATAAGCGCTGTTCTTCGCTGCCAAATAAATGAATTTTGCGATAATTGCCCGCCCAATTGCCCTGAGCATCGATCAACGCGGCGGAATTATAGAGATGGTCGCCCTCTCGCTCGGCATAGCCAAATAACAAAGCAATCTGGTAATGCTGAGCAATGTGGGCTGCCATTTGCATCGGAGCATCTTGCTGGACCATGGCTAACTGACGGGTTGCATCACCAATGTTGTAGCCTGTTAAAAACAACTCTGGCAAAATCAAAAAATCTGCCCCAGCTTGGGTTGCCTGCTCAGCGGCACTTGCCATCAAATCAAGGTTAGCTGCGATATCTAAGGATTTGCCAGCCGTTTGATAAATTGCCAGTTTCATGGGAATTTTCGACAAAGTAAATCTTTACTCTCTATTCACCGAGGGGCACACCCGTTAGAATACATTACTGATTTTGCAAATTTTTTGCAGATAACCACAGTGCGGTTATCTGCAAAAAATAGATCAGCTGTTCAATTCATATGTTTAGGATCGTGGATTTAATCAAACCCATTTTTTCGAGAGCGACGGCGGAGCCGTCGCTCTCGAAAAAACAGGGCAATTAGCTTGTGATCCTGATCATTACTACTGAGTTAGTTTTAGCCCTGCGCTTATTTATCAGGTTATGCGATCGCACTCTACTCATCTATCTCATGAAAAATATGCCAAACCCAAACGGGCTAAACGAACTAAAAAGCGCTTTATTATTTGTCAGTTGTTTTTTCTCTTAGCCGTAGGGGCGATCGCCTATCACCAAATTCGTGGCTACCTGCACCACCCTGACGCAATTTTTGTTTTGGGAGGGGCGATCGAACGCGAACAATTTGCTGCCGAATTTGCTCAACTCCATCCCGACCTACCCATCTGGATCTCGTCAGGCAGTAACCCAGAATATACAGAATGGGTGTTTCAAGAAGCCGGGATCGATCCCGATCGCATTCATCTGGACTATCAAGCCATTGATACCGTCACAAACTTCACCACTCTGGTCGATGAATTTCAAGAACGCCAGATTGATAGCGTCTATCTCATCACCTCCGATTACCACATGCCTCGTGCCAAAGTTATCGGCAGTATTGTCTTTTGGAGTCGTGGCATTGACTACAGAGCAGTCGCCATCCCGAGCGATCGCCCCCCAGAAGACGTCGAAAAAGTTATCCGCGACGGAGCCCGATCCATCCTCTGGGTCTTCACCGGACACACCGGGTCAACCCTAAGAGAACGATTTGGGAGATAGGTGTTAGTTGTTAGCTGTTAGCTATTAGCTGTTAGCTATTAGCGGTTGGGTTTGAATACGTGATGGCTATTAGCTGTCGGCTGTTAGCTGTTAGCTGTCGGCTATTAGCTAATAGCTATCGGCTATTGGCTGTTGGGTTTGAATATGTGAAAGTTAATAGTGGTTACAAATTTGATAGTGCTTTAACCGATCCACTACTCTATCCCTTTATCCTTCTACCCCTCTATCCCTTTACCTCTCCATCCCTTCACCCCTCCATCCCTTCACCTCTCCATCCCTTTGTCCCGCCATCTCGCCCCCTCTCCCCCAACTCCTAAACTCATGCAAACAGCCCTCATCCACATCCAACCTGTCACCACCCCAGCCGAACAAGATCAGTTTCTCGATCTGCCCAATCGCGTTTACCGTAATGATCCCAACTGGGTCCCGCCAATTCGTAGCAGCATTGCCAAACAATTTACTTCGACCAATACATTTTTCCAATATGGTCGGCTACAACAATTCATTGCGCTTGGAGAAAAAGGCGATACCGTCGGTCGTATCGTCGCTGCTATCAACGATCGCCTGATTGAACGAGAAGGCGAAAAAATTGGCTTATTTGGTTATTTTGAATGCATTGAAGACTTTACCGTTGCCCAAGCACTGTTGCATGCGGCCTGCCAATGGCTCAAAGACCAAGGCATGACCAGAGTTCGAGGACCCATTGATCTTTCGACTCACAACGGTTGCCTGTTTTTAGTGGATGGGTTCGACTCACCGCCGATGATGATGATGCCCTACAACCCACCCTATTACCCTAAATTTGTCGAGCAAGATGGTTGGGTAAAAGCCAAAGATGCTTATGCCTATGACTTTCGTCTGGATGTCACTCTGCCAGAAGAATTTAAAAAAGGGTATGACATTGCCGTGCGATCGGGCATTCAATTTCGCCCCATCCATACCAAAGGGGAAGGCTTTGAGAAAGATTGCATGAGTCTCTATAACCTCTTCACCACCGCCTTTTCCAATAACTGGAGTTCGACTCCACGCACCCAAGAAGAATTTTTAGAAGAAGCCAAGGAATTGCAAACCCTGGTCGATCCGGATGTGTTCCCGATCGCCGAATATAACGGTGAAATGGTCGGCTTTTGGATGGGGTTACCGGACTACAATATTGCCCTCAGACACGTCAACGGCAAGCTCAACTTCATCGGCATCCTCAAATTTCTCTGGTTCCGTCGCCAGATCGATCAGGGACGGGTGATTGCGATCTGTTCTCTTCCCGAATATCGTCGCAAGATGGTGCCCCTGGGTCTAATCTATCTAGGCATGATGGGTGGCATCAAAAAAGGTAAACCTTACAAACGGGCGGAACTGTCGTGGGTCTATGAAGACAACATGCCATCCCGCAAACTGATCGAAGCCTCCGGCGGCAAGATCTATAAAACCTATCGCATTTATGAAAAGTCGCTGGTGTAGAGGCATGGCATCGGCTGATCGTGCTCAGAACCTTTGTGGGAGAGATAATTTTGGACAGGTTCCAACCTGACATGGCTAAGCACAGAGGCAGTAGTGGGCATACTATATTGGAAATATCCTTTGACAGCACTTTATTTTGTAGTGAACCCTGCTTACGGTTTGAGAGCGGCGTGACGCGAAACTCTCAAACCGTAAGGTAGTAATGGTTTGGGGTATGAATGTGCAGGTGAAGCCTACACATTCATACCCCAAACCAGTAACATCCAAAAATAACGTATGGCTAATATAGAGGGCTAGAGGGCTTTATCCCCGTATGGGAGACGAAGTCACACACATGTCCTGTTTCCAGATCTACCGTGGTACTAAAATTTTGCACCATGGGTGTGGGGGCAGTGCTTGCACGCAAGAGTGGAACCTCTGCACCCCGCTACAAAACTTGATTGAGTCTACTAGGCTTTATGGGTAAACCCGTCATTATATGTGTCGATGATGAGCCGACCGTTCTAGAGAGTCTCAAGATAGAGCTAAAGCGTGTATTGGGTGACTCGTGTTTGATTGAGACGGCTGAAGGTGGAAGCGAGGCACTAGAACTGATTGCAGACTTGCAGGAGGACGACTATGAAGTTGCCTTAGTTCTGGTGGACTACATCATGCCCGATATTAAGGGGGATGAGTTATTACGAGAAATTCATACGCGATCGCCTCATACCCTTAATATTATGATTAGCGGGCAAGCTGACCTGGAAGCTGTCAGCAATGCCATTCGAGAAGCCAAACTATTTCGATATATCGCTAAACCCTGGAAGTCTGACGACCTACAATCCAGTGTGGTTGAAGCGGTTCAAAGTTTTCTGCAAGACCGCAAGCTAGAGGCACAAACACATCGGCTACAAGAGCTTTATCAGCAAGTGCAAGCGTTTAATCTGGTGCTAGAGCAGCAGGTAGATGAACGAACGGCTCAACTCAATCGGTTGCTTGAGTTTGAAGCCATGCTCAATCGTATGACCGACAAAGTACGAGAAAGTTTAGATGAACGTCAGATTCTCCAAACGGCTGTGCAAGAGCTAGTTACAGAGCTGAAATTGAGTTGTTGTACAGCATCTTTGTATGACCTCGATCAGGGCACGACTGAAATTCGTTATGAATCTGTTGCGTCCGATGCGGAATCGTTTAGAGGCGTGATTACCCATCTAGAAGATAGCCCCCATCTTTACGCCCACATCTTGCAGGGACAGCAGATGCAGGGCTGCATCATTCCTCTGGCAACAGAGCCGCACTGTGAGTTAAAAACACAATCAACGGTGCTTATTTGTCCGTTGCGTGATCAGCACAGTGTGATTGGGGATCTGTGGTTATTTAAGCCCCAGTTAGAGATATTTGATCAGATCGAAATTCGGATTGTGCAACAAGTGGCAGATCAATGTGCGATCGCCCTACGTCAATCACGGCTTTACCAACTGTCGCAAGCACAAGTCAAAGAGCTAGAGCGACTCAGCCAGATCAAAGACGACTTCCTCAGCAGCATTTCCCATGAGTTGCGATCGCCCCTCACCACGATTCAGATGGCAATTCACCTGTTAGATGCCATGTTGACCTCTGCCGGGATGGGAAAAACTGTGCAAGATCAGGCAGCTCGATATCTACAAATTCTGCGGGATGAATGCCAGCGAGAGACCCATCTGATTAATGAGTTGCTGGATATGGCACGGCTAGAAGCGGGTGCGGCTCCGCTGAATGTCACCACCATCAGCCTGTCTCTCTGGCTGCCGATCATCGCTGAGCCATTTATAGAACGGACTCGCAACCAGCAGCAACAATTAGTCTTAGATATTGCATCCGAGATTCCTGACCTGAAAACCGATCCATCCTATTTAGAACGGGCGTTGAGCGAGCTACTCCACAACGCCTGCAAATATACTCCGGTTGGCAAAATGATTGTGTTAACGGTTCGTGCCAGTGGGGCAACCGTTCAGCTCACCATCAAAAACTCTGGGGTTGAGATTCCGGCAAGCGAATACGACCTGATTTTTGATAAGTTTTATCGCATTGCTAATAGCGATCGCCGACATCAGGGTGGCACTGGGTTGGGGCTGGCACTGGTTAAAAAGCAGATCGAGCGCCTTCACGGCAGTATCGCCGTCACCAGTGGCAATGATTGGACAATATTTACGATTCAACTTCCCAATCTTACGGTATGAAGCGGATTCAACCACTGAGCAGGCTCAAGGTCAGACGGGGCAACCGACTGAGATTACCGTTGCAAACGATTTTGATTGCGGCATTTGTCATTCCCATGGTTGGAGCCGTGGGGTTAACGGGTTATTTTTCGTTTAAGAATGGGCAGCAGGCGGTTGAAGATTTAGCGCAGCAATTGATGGCAGAAGTCAGCGATCGCGTTCAGCTGCACCTGTATCACTATTTAAGTCATGCTCAGATCATTAACCAACTCAATGCGAACGCCATTCAAACCGGACAACTGAATACTCAAGATCCGAATGACTTGATCCAATATTTTTGGCAGCAGCGATTTTTGTTTGATAGTGTCTGTGGAACTGCGATGTATTTTGGCAATCCTCAGGGAGAATTTATTGGACTGGGGCGGCACCGACCGAGCAACACCTGGCGGGTCGGGCGATCGGGTCAAAGCACTGGGGGTAGATATTATAGCTATGCCACCGATACTCAGGGTCATACCACCCAGATCTTGGAACAGGGTAATTTCTTTGATCCGAGAGTTCGTCCCTGGTATCAGGCAGCTATCCGATCGGGTCATTCAACCTGGAGCGAGGTTTATCCCGACATCAGTCAACAAGATTTGAAAATTGCGCTCAGTCAACCTATCTATGACACCGCTGGGCAATTGCAAGGGGTGGTTGGGGTAGACTGCCTGTTCTCAGCCATCGGAGACTTGCTCAAAGCGACCCAGGTGGGGCAATCGGGCATTATTTTCATTACAGAACGATCGGGTGACTTAATTGCCAGTTCTACTCACCCGCTTCCCTTAAATCAACAACACTTACGCATTAATGCCCGTGATCTGGATGATTCTTTGATTCAGCAATCAACCCAAGTCTTGCAAGCCGAAACTGGAACGCTGGCGAGAAGCGATCGCGCTCAGCCGTTGATGTTTTATCACCAGGGTGAGCCATACTTTTTGCGGGCAACTCCCTTCACAAAAGAAATGGGACTGGATTGGTTGATTGTGGTAGTGGTGCCTGAATCTGATTTTATGGCACGCATTGATGCCAACACCCATATCACACTGGGGTTATGTTTGGCGGCATTGGGTCTGGCGATCGCCATTAGCGTGATCACCGCTCGGCGGGTAACACGACCAATCATGAGAATGAGTGCTGCCAGCCATGGCATTGTTAATGGTGAATTACAACAACCGATTGCAGATTCTACCATTCAAGAAGTCAAAACCCTGGCGGATGCTTTTAATGGCATGAGTCAGCAAGTCCGTTTATCTCGTCAACAATTGCAAGACTATGCGCGATCGCTAGAAGACAAGGTTTTAGAACGCACGCAAGCACTGGAGCAAGAGATCTTAAAACACCAGCAAACCGAAACGGCATTGCAACAGGGAAAAGAAGCATTGCGACTGATTGTCGAAGGCACCGCATCCCAAACCGGCACCGAGTTTTTTCGGGCCTGTGTCCGTTACTTAGCCAAAGTATTGCAGGTGAAGTATGCCATCGTCTCTGAATTTGCCAATGGCGAAAAAACACAGGTGCGCTCATTAGCCTATTGGACAGGCACCGATTGGAGTCAGCCGATCGCCTATGACATTGCCAATACACCCTGTGAAACAGTGCTGGCAGGTCAAATTTGCTATTACCCAACAGATGTCCAAACGAGATTTTCAGGCGATCGCGAGCTGATTGAACTGGGCGTCGTCAGCTATTTGGGGATGCCGCTGGTTAACTCTGCGGGGCGGATATTGGGTCATTTGGCAGTGTTGGATGTCAAACCGATGGGCACAGACCCCGATCGAGAACTGATTCTGCAAATCTTTGCGACCCGTGCCGGGGCAGAGCTAGAACGCAACCACATCGAAGATGACATTCGGCGACGTGCCCAGCAAGATACCCTGTTGAGTGATATTTCGCGGGCGTTTGTCAATCAAGACATGGAATCTGCGATCGCCTATACGCTTTGTAAACTGGCAGAATTAACCGGCAGCGACCACAGCTATATCCATAAATACGATCGGGAGTTGCACGAGTGGAGCACCACCCACGAATGGCACACGCAGGGGATTCAGCCGCTCAAGCCTTCATTTCAAAGGGTTCCCATTCACCAGTTTGCCTGGGCATGGACTCGGGTGCTCAACGGGCAAGTTGTCGCCATCACGTCCATTGATGACCTGCCGCCAACTGCCGATCAAGAGCGAGCCGCATTAGAGCGGTTAGGCATTCAAGCCTTTTTGCTCATCCCTATTATTTACAATCAGAATGTCTATGGAGTAATTGGCTTCAATCAAGTATTTGACCCGCACCCCTGGAATCCAGACCATACCCAGCTGATTCAAGTGGTGGGCGAACTGATCACAATCGCCCGCATTCGTGAACAAAGCGAATTAGCATTGCAAGAGCAAGAAGCCATGCTACGTTCGATTGGCGACAACTTAAGCAACGGCGCAATTTATCAACAAATCCGCCAACCAGATGGACGCGATCGCCTCACCTATATCAGCGCTGGAATTGAGCAAATTGCTGAAGTGAAGCCTGCTGCTATCTTAGACGATATCACCGTGTTATATAGTCAGATTGTTGCGGCAGATTTGCCCCAGGTGATGGCAGCGATGGAGCGATCGAGTCATGATTTGTCGGTGTTCAATCAGCAATTTCGCCAGCGAACTCCCAGTGGCAAACTCAAGTGGATGCATTGCCGTTCTACCCCTCACCGTTTAGCCAATGGAGACATCTTGTGGTCAGGCATTGTTCTCGATATTACTGATTTGAAGTATGCCGAAACGGCTCTGCGCCAAAGCGAAGAAAGGTTTCGCAGTATCGTCGAAAATGTCAATGATGTCATTTATATCCTCAATCCAGATGGCACGTTTGCTTACTTTTCTCCCAGTTTGACGGCTGCACTCCAGTATGATCCGCTTGAATTTGTCGGGCATCATTTTGCCCCCATGATTCATCCAGACTACCTTCAGCTATGTATGGATGCTGTGCAGCAATTAGTGGAAACCGGGCAAACCATTTGGGGTCTGGAGTATTTGATCAAACCTAAATATGGAGATTGGCTTTGGTATATTTCTAACATTTCTGCTGTGTATGATGATGCCGGTAATGTGCTGTACTGTGTTGGGGTTGCCCGTGACGTGACACAACGCAAGCGCATCGAAGAAGAATTGCGGCTGGCAAAGGAAGCAGCGGATGCTGCCAACCAGGCTAAAAGTGAATTTTTGGCAAACATGAGTCATGAGTTGCGATCGCCCCTGAATGCGATTCTTGGATTTTCACAACTCTTAAATCGCAGTACCACCCTGAATGCCGATCAACGAGAAAATGTAGACACCATCATTCGCAGTGGCGAGCATTTATTAACCCTGATTAATAGCGTCCTCGACCTCTCTAAAATTGAAGCCGGACGCACGACGCTGAATGAAACTAATTTTGATTTATATCAATTGCTGAATGATGTAGAAGCCATGTTTCAGATAAGAGCACAAGAAAAACAGCTTCAGTTGATCTGCGATCGCGATGCCCAGTTACCCCAATATATTTGCACCGACCTGATTAAACTGCGTCAGGTATTGATCAACCTGCTGAGCAATGCCGTTAAATTTACCCCATCTGGACAGATCACCTTGCGTGTGAAAGTAGGAGAACGCCCCTCCAACCCATCCCTTCATCCCACTACCCCTTCATCCCTTCATCCCTCCCCCTCTCCATCCCTTCATCCCTCCCCCCCTTCATCCCTTCACCCCACCCCCTCTCCATCCATCCATCCCCCCTGTGTCCTTCACTTTGAGATAGAAGATACGGGAGTTGGCATTGCTCCAGAAGATGTGGAAAGTTTGTTTGAAGCGTTTGCCCAAACCCAATCAGGAAAAGTTCAAGAGGGCACGGGGCTAGGCTTAGCAATCAGCCGCAAATTTGTTGAGCTGATGGGAGGGATGCTTTCACTCAGCAGCCGATTAGAGAAAGGCACTGTTTTTCACTTTGATATCGTGGCGACCCTGGCAGATGCTGGGGATCTGTCTCAACGCTTGCAGCCTCCGTCCCCGCAAGTGGTGGGATTAGAACCCAATCAATCTCATTACCGCATTCTCGTGGTGGATGATAAAGTAGCAAATCGTCAATTACTGATCAAACTTCTGGCTCCTCTGGGGTTTGAGCTACGAGAAGCCAGTGATGGTAAAGAGGCGATCGCTATTTGGAGTGAATGGCAACCACACCTGATTTGGATGGATATGCGAATGCCGGTAATGGATGGCTATGAAGCCACCAAGCAAATCAAATCAACGACCCAGGGACAAGCCACTGCCGTGATTGCGCTAACTGCCAGCGCCTTAGAAGAACAGAAAGCAATTGTTTTGTCCGCCGGATGCGATGACTTTATTCGCAAGCCATTTCGAGAAACTGACATTTTCGCCGCGATGCAAAAACATATTGGAGTGCGCTATATTTACGCGGAACCATTGATACCAGAGAGTCGGCGATCGCAGTCTCAAGCATCATTCTCCCGCCAGCACTTATCAGAGCAACTGCGATCGCTGCCAGCATCCCTGCTTACCGCACTGACACAAGCCCTCTACAACGTTGACCTGGAGACGCTGACGAGCCTGATTGCTCAGATCGATGAAATGAATCCGGCGATCGCAACAGTACTACACCAGCAAATTAGTAACTTTGAATATGAGCGAATTTTGGCGGCCATGCAAGCGATCGAACCACCGACTCCAGCGATTGAACCGCCCACTACAGGGGAATTATCACTATGATTGCCACTGAGATCGATCGAACCGCTTTCAGCATTTTGGTGGTGGATGATACGCCCGATAATTTACGCCTATTGGTCGATCTATTATCTGAACAAGGCTACAAAATCCGTCCAGTAACCAATGGCAAAATGGCACTTTCTGCCGCTCAAGGGATGCCGCCTGATCTAATTTTGCTAGACATTAATATGCCTGAAATGGATGGCTATCAGGTCTGCGAACAACTGAAAGCCGACTCACGCACTTGCCACATTCCCGTCATCTTCTTAAGCGCTTTGAATGATGTGTTTGATAAAGTCAAAGCCTTTGCCATTGGCGGAGTTGATTACATCACCAAACCGTTCCAGATTGAGGAAGTATTGGCTCGCATGGATGCTCATTTAGCTATTCGCTCCTTACAAAACCATCTGCAACAAAAGAATCAAGATCTAGAGCACACCTTGCAAGACTTGCAAACCACTCAAACACAATTACTGGAGTCTGCAAAGCTGGCAGCTCTGGGGCAATTGGTAGCAAATGTTGCCCATGAAATGAATACACCGTTAGGCGCGATTCGCTCGTCTGCTCATACAATTACCAACTTCTTCAATCAGCATTTAGAATCGTTGCCTCAGTTTCTTCAGACCCTCTCCAGCGAACGACAACAAGACTTTTTCAGATTACTAAATCATTCGGCGCAATCCCATGACATGCTGCGATCGCTCTCCAGTAAAGAAAAACGTCAGCACAAACGTAGTTTAATTCAACAGCTTGAAGCCTATGAGATCGCAAACGCTGATACGATCGCCGATACGTTGATTGACATTGGCGTATTAGATCAGCTTTCGACTCTGTTGCCGTTGCTGCAAGACGCCAATAGTTCCACCATTTTGAGTATGGCGTATGAATTGGTCAGCATCCGCAGAAGTGCCCAAACAATTGAGACAGCGAGCGATCGCGCTACAAAGGTAGTGTTGGCATTAAAAAGCTATGCCCATCAAGACTCTACCGGCATCACCGTGCAGACCCATGTGATTGAGGGAATCGAAACAGCGTTGACGCTCTATCACAATCAACTCAAACAGGGTGTTGAAGTGATTCGACACTATGCGGACTTACCGCCCATTCTCTGTTTTCCAGATGACCTCAATCAAGTCTGGACTAATTTGATTCAAAATGCATTGCAAGCGATGAATTATAAAGGGACACTTACCATTGATGCCGTTCAACTCGACAATCAGATCCAAATTAGTATCACCGACACTGGCAGTGGTATTCCCTCAGAGCTGCAATCAAAAATTTTTGCCCCCTTCTTTACCACCAAAGCAATGGGAGAAGGCAGCGGCTTAGGATTGAGCATTGCCAAGCGGAATGTAGAAAAACAGGGGGGTGCGATCGCTGTAGACAGCATCCCTGGCAAAACCACCTTTACAGTCTCTTTGCCACTCTCTGGGATAGAGGTAACATAAAGTCAAACATTCTTTCTAGCTTCTCATGATTTTTCAATCATGAAATGGCTGGATTCTCAATAAAATTTCAGACGATGTGTACGATCGCGGCACCCTCGAAATCCGTATGCCTCTCGATTCCTACAAAACTTACAACAAACTCCTCGGTTATCTGATTGAAGCCACAACCGAAGAACTCGATCTGGAAATGCGCAGCTTAGGCTCCCGCACCTGCGATCGCGAAGACCTGGAAAGGGGATTGGAACCAGAGCAATGCTATTACATTCAGAACGAGCATTAGTACGAGATATCGAGCAAATTGATTTAGCGCATTTCCTACACCCCAATCTAGCGGTTGAAGTGGACATCACCGGAAGTCCCTTCGATCGTTTTCAATTTACACCGATTTGGGAGTTACAGAAATCAGGTACTATGACGGGCAATCGCTCTTTGGGCAAAAAGGGAGCATAAAACGGATAGAGCGTATGATGTTGAATCAACTCTTCAACCGTAACGGGTGAGATGAATCCTAGATTTGCAACCAGGGGCTTTAAGTTGCAGGGAAGGTCAGCCGTGGCGATCGCACAGTTGGACTGAAACAACTCTTGCAGTGTGAGTTTGAGACTGAGATTACCACTACGAATGAGACTGGCGATCGCCTTTGCTGAGAATGACCAGAGCTTTATCAATCTCTTTGGTTTTGATGCCGCGCAGAGCAATTAACAAGGATTTGAGCAGAGCAACTTCATCATCGGAAAGGGTAATCACGTATAAAACTCCGCAGGAATATTGCCCAGACACCTTGGTATCCGAGTGTTTTTGATTTGAGATTAATCATACATTAATTGCGGCGTTACGCAAATACGCATAAAAGCGTAAATCAAAAACGGCGCTAAGCCTGTGAGATGATTGAGCCTCTGAGTTAGGTAGCTAGAGGCTTAACAGTGGCTAAGAAAAAGGAATTTCGGGGGTATATCACACAGGATTTAGATAGGCTAGTTCGTGCCTTAGCTGCGCTCAAAAATGGCGATCGCGATTGGTCAATTTCTGACGTTTTACAAGATGCTTTAGAGAATTGGGTGAATCTGCCCGAAAATCAAGAACTAATCAGAAAACATAATTTGAATCAACTAGACTAAAACTGAAATTTCTACTTGTTTGAAGTGTGAGTAGTTGAACAGAGAATTCATATGATCTGATTGCGATCGCCATTCCTGCTTTAGAATAAAGTACTTTGAAGCATTGATTCATGAAAGAGATGCGATCGCATCCAACCCACAACTTTGGAGTGATTTAGACATAACACAATTAGCCTTAATACTTGACTAATCGGAGTTGCTGCGGGGAAACAACTTCAACGCCCAAAGTCTGCATAAATGCCCCCTCTTCGTTGGGTTGTGCAGGGATGAAGCACCCCTGTGAATCTATTTTCATCCAGCCATCAAAGAGTTCCACCATATAAGCTTCGCCCTGGTTAAATACCTCGACAATTGCTCCTGGTGTGCCAGCTTCTGCTATGCCCCCGTCGGTCAGGGGGATGGATTCGTTGAGTTTTACAGAATCGAGCAGTTGGAACTGATTCATAGCTACGTCTTGGGTCTTGCTGGATAAGCGGTTACAAATCTAGCGATGTCTTCATCCAACAGGACGATCCAACAAGTTTCAATGGATCGAATGATGCCAGATGTTGAAGTAATTGAAATCGTTGCTTGGTATCTTTCGCCGTAGGAGTTTTGCCCTTTAGCTTCGAGGAGATCGACAGATAGTTCTCTTAAAATCACTTCACGGATGGCTTCAGCAGATCGAAAACCCATGATGGTGTACCAAAACTTGCGTTTATCACCTCCGTCTCCTGCTTCAGTCGTGTAGTTGAGTAGGTATTCCGCTTTAGCGAGTGAAAACTCTAAACGCTTAGGTTGACGCATAGTGTAGGAATAAAGCACACCATGACTTATTCAACCGTAACACTTTTAGCCAAATTCCTGGGCTGATCGACGTCTAGACCGCGTCGTGCGGCGATGTGATAGGCAAGGAATTGCAACGGAATCACGGTTAGCAGTGGCGACAGCAATTCATCGACGGAGGGGACGGGTAAGATGTCGTCAAAAATTTCGGCAGCGTGGGGGTCGGTGGTGGGGGTGACGCCGATCAGTCGAGCATCGCGGGCTTTGGCTTCTTGAGCATTAGATAGCACTTTTTCGTAAACCTGACCCGGCATGGCGATCGCCACGACGGGTACTTTGGCATCGAGCAAGGCAATCGGTCCATGTTTCATCTCTCCGGCTGGATAGCCTTCGGCATGGATGTAGCTAATTTCTTTGAGTTTGAGTGCTCCTTCCAAGGCGATCGGGAAGTTGATGCCTCGACCGACGAAAATAAAGTCTTGGGTTTCGGCAAATTCATGTGCCAGTTCTTCAATTCGTTGTTCTTGACCTTCGAGTAAGATTTCCATCGCCGAGGGTACTTGGCGTAGCTGGGTGACGATCGCCACAATGCGCTCATAGGGTAGGGTGCCTCGTCGATAGGCAAGATCCAGTGCCAGACAGTAGAAGGCGACGAGTTGGGCGGTAAAGGTTTTGGTGGCGGCAACACCAATTTCAATCCCGGCATGGGTATCAATCACCTGATTGACCATGCGTGCCAGGGTGCTTTGCATCCGGTTGGTAATGCCCAGCAGACGCGGACGGTAGGTGAGATCGGCTTTGTCTTCGCGCCGTTGCTTTTCCATGTTGAGTGCCGAAATCGTATCGGCAGTTTCGCCCGACTGGGTGACGCCAATGATCAGAGTTTGGGACGTCAGGGGCGGTGGGGCATAGCGAAACTCGGAGGCATATTGCACCTGGGTTGGAATTTCGGCAAGTTGCTCTAGCAAGTATTTACCGACGAGGCTGGCGTGCCAGCTGGTACCACAGGCAACAATCTGGATTTGCTCTAAGTCGGTGTAAAATTCTTCGGGCAGGTTGAGGTGAATGGGGTTGCTATCCTGATCGCCTGTCCAGTTGCTATCCACATAAGCTTCCAGGCAAGCGCGGACGACGCCAGGTTGCTCATAGATTTCCTTCAGCATGAAGTGGCGGAAGCCATGCTTTTCGGTGGCAACGGAGGTGCCGCTGAGCAGATGGGGATGTTTGCGCAGGCGATCGCCTTCAAAGTTATAGACTTCGACACCCAGGGGATTGAGCACTGCCATTTCGCCCGTTTCCAGGGTAACGACGGCTTGGGTATGGGGCAAAATCGCCGGAATATCGGAGGCACAGAAAAATTCACCTTGCCCAAAGCCGATGACTAAGGGAGCAGCATTTTGCCGTGCGATCACAATTTCGTCGGGATAGTCTGTACAGATCAGGGCGATCGCAAATGACCCTTCTAATTGCTTTACGGCTCGGCGTACGGCTTCAATAAAGGGGGATACATGCTGATGCAATTCGTTCTGGCTGCGCATCTGATCCAGACAGACTGCCACGAGGTTGGGGATAACTTCGGTATCGGTTTCGGTGACAAACTCATACCCCTTTTGTTTCAGGGCTTCTCGCAGTTCTCGATAATTTTCAATAATGCCGTTTTGCACGACCGCGACGCGACGCGCCCGATCTAAATGGGGATGGGCATTGTGTTCTTCAGGCTTACCATGGGTTGCCCAGCGGGTATGTCCAATGCCAATCTGACCTGGCATCTCTTGCCCTGCCATCTTGGTTTGCAAGTTATGCAGTTTGCCTTTGGCTCGAATGCACTGGATTTTGTCGTCCCAGATGGTGGCAATTCCGGCAGAATCATAACCCCGGTATTCCAGCTTGCGCAATCCTTCTAATAAAATGCCACTGGCTGTTTTTGTACCGATATAGCCGACAATTCCACACATGCCACACGCTCCTGAAAGCGGATCGAACAGACTCACATCATTGTAAGGGTTTGTTACAAAAATGGCGTTAAGACTTATGCAACAAACGGTATTGCAAACTTTAGGGGTGTTCACACCCCTAAAGTTTGCAGCATGGGGGATGGGGACTGCGCCCCTACGCAGGGGTTCCACCCCTGCACCCCTGAGATGCGGAGGGAGTGCCGCGCAAAGCGCGGCACTCCCTCTCGATCAAATCAGCCACACCTACAACAAAAAACAGGGGAGAAAGGTTTCTCCCCCGCCGCAATATCCAGGTATGTCAAATTGACAGGATAAGGCTCTAGTAAGCCAAACCCATGCTTCGAGTCGTTTCCGCACCCAGGTAGACCCGAATGCTAAGAAAGTCAGTTGGGCAAGCCGTTTCGCAACGCTTGCAACCAACACAATCCTCAGTACGAGGAGAGGAAGCAATTTGCCCAGCTTTACAACCATCCCAAGGAACCATCTCGAGGACATCGAGAGGGCAGGCACGAACACACTGGGTGCATCCGATGCAGGTGTCGTAGATTTTGACTGAATGGGACATTGATATAAGTGCTCCGAACTACTGTGATTTAATATACTTGCTGACGGTCGCTGCTTAAGAGCTAAAACCCTACAGCAGTACGAATCATGACGTTTTCGAATCGACCACTAGTTTACAGCAGTGCTTTTACCCGATTCTGCAAAAGGCATAAAAACTTTAAAGAACGTAATACAGTGAACCTGGATCAGCACGGGATCTATCCTTCAGGATCGGCAATTAAATCGGGGTACGGGCACAGGGGTCGGCAGATCACGCTGAGGCGATCGCCATGACGTTTTACCCAATGCAAGCTTCTATGCAGGGAGTTCCTGCTTATAACGGATTTTGTGCTTTATATCGAATAGCTTCCATTAGCCTGACGGTAAAGACGCAATTAATCGCATCTTTACCGGGGGAAACACCTGGATCTCATAAAGTTCTTAATTCTTAAGAGAATTCTGTTGGTTAAATCACTCTTAAAGTAGACGCGGTAATGTAACTGAATATTACAAAAATAGAGATGTTTGTATGCAGTTTTACTGTCTGGCGACCCAACCTTAAACCGATGCAGCTTATGATTTGGATGCATTCCCTGTTTGTAGCTTGCGAGCATCTACCAGACGCGATCGAGTTAGGGATTTGGACAGCTTCTAGATGAGCAGGACTGCAAGGCAACGATCGTTAGTAGATAAAACTTAGATGGTGATTTTTGCAAGCGCGCTGTCGCGTTTCTAGCAACAAATCTGCGGTTTTATAAAATCTGCGATCGCGACGGTACTTTCGTTTTAGGAGAATCACGAGCGATGAGTTGGTTAGATAGACTTTTTCCCGGAAGTAAGCCTGCTACAGCGGTAACAGGTGCTGTTCCCAAAGCAGCCGCCCCGGCTGCGACTGCGGCAACGGCAAAACCAGCCGCAGCGGCTCCAGCGACATCTATTCCCCCTGAAAAAGTAGGGTTAGATGGAAATTTTGATGAAAGTGGTCTGGCAAAGCGTGTAGCTCTGGCATTTGACCACGATGCCCAACTTGATGATGTGGGTACGCTATGGGTGGCACAACTCAGCAGCAAGGTGGTACTCAAGGGCAAGGTTCCCAATCAGGCATATTTGGATAACGCCATTTCGGTTGCCAGGGGTGTTAAGGGTGCCACAGATGTAGACGCCAGCCAGGTCACCATTGGTTAGGATTGTGCGCCGTGCTGAAGATTGACATCACAGCGCACTCAACGTCATATCAGAATTCCGCAATACCGATTTTTATGGGAGCATGGGGCATTGAGCGTCCTATGTTCCCATTTTGCTGAGGGCTGATGGCGATGGGCGATCGCCCCATCTATCCTCTCTGGCGCGGGGACTGTGCCCCCGGATAGGGATTCCACCCCTGCACCCCGTCCTCATTAACCCTGCAATTGCTATAGGATTACAAATTAAATACAGCGCTTCGCGCTTGGATATGGTTAGATTTTTGGTTGTGTGCCGCGTTCCGCGCGGCACACAACCAAAAATCTGTGGCTTAAGCAATTGACCATGGCTGTAAGTCTTGAATGTTTATGTTTAGAGGCATAGCAACGCCGCGCTTCCAACCATAACCATTCGGGCTGATGCAAGCTACGATCCTGACAAATTAAATGTAGGAGTTGATGTATGGGACTGTTTGACCAAATTTTGGGGGCAATCAATGACCCCAATCAACAAGCCAATGTCGGTCAACTGGGCAATATTTTGAATACGGTGCAGCAACTGTCTAGTACGCAAGGGCTGGATGCGTCTCAGACCCAGGTGCTAATGTCTACGGTAGGAAGCTATGTGCGCTCGTCGTTGCAAGAAAAACGGGCAACGGGTGGTAATGCCGCAGTAGAGTCATTAATCAATCAATTTGCAGGCACTCAGCCGAATGCATCGGCAGTCCAGGCATTGTTACCCCCCGCGCAGCAGCAGCAGTTAGCCCAAACGGTGGCGCAGAAAACGGGCTTAGATCCGGCTATGGTGCAATCGTTGTTGGCGATCGCCGTTCCTGTGGTGCTGAATCTGCTCAGTACGGGCAACCGACAGCAACAAGCTGCACCCCAAGCCGGTGCTGCACCTGCATCTAACTCGGTGTTGAATGCGTTTTTAGATACCGATGGCGATGGCGATGTTGATTTAAGCGATACGCTATCAATGGCGGGTCGATTCCTCAGCCAACGCTAATAGAAGCGATCGCTACAGCACTCATTCTGAATAAAATCCATGAGAATAGTTTTGGGGCGCAGCGAAGCTGCGCCCCAAAACTATTCTTATCAACACGACCTATACGCCATCGAGCAGGGCTTGATCTAAGAGCGATCGCCACTCGCTGATGGCATCCTCTCTCCACAGCCAATCGCGTTCCAGTTCATTGGGTTGTAGGTCTGTGCGATCGGAGACTTGATTGCGCAGGGTACGCGCCTGATCTAATCGGATCTGCTGCTGCTCGGGGTCAAGGCTCGACAATTGCATCCAGGCTAAGGCTTGAATGGCACAACCGGCAGGATTAGTATCACAGTCACTCGGGGCAGTTTCCAGGGTGGCAATGGTTCTTGACCAGCGATCGTCTGCCAAATCTGGACGGGTTTTTCCTTCGACGTAATAGGCAAACGCCAGAGCGTTGCGGTAAAGCTTGGAATCCGGGTCTTGCGCCACTGCCCGTTCCCAAAACTTGCGGGCATCTTCGATGCTATACACCGTGGAATAGCCTTGCCGAACTGCCATCCATGCCAATCGACCACGCAAAAAGGTTGTCATCGGGTCGTCAATTTCCCCGGCGGCTTGCAACGCGCGTTCTGCTAACGCCAACTCATTGCGATCGAGCAACACTTTGACGGCACTATTGCCAACCGCCAGGTTTGTTGCTGCCGTCGAGGGTTGAGCCGCTGCCAGCTCAAAGCGACGGCTGGCGATCGCATTTAGCTCATCGGGTAACACTTGCAGGAGTAATGATTCGTCGAACAGAGGCGAAACGGGTGCAGCAGCGGGTTGAGGGTCAACGTCTGAAGGACGGCGATAGGCAACAGGACGGCGATCGCTAACGGGTACGGCTCGATCGGGTTCTCTGGGGTCTGGTTGGCGGAGATGGGCAGGGGTTGATTCAGGCGGCGCAACGGCGATCGGGGCAGGGGGTTTGGGGCGTGGGGTCATCGCGGGGGGGCTAACACGGTCGGATCTGATCTCGGGGGTCGGGAGTGGGGATGTGGCTGTGACCGGGTCTGGAGTTGGCGATCGCCAGAAGTGCAGCTTGGGAATCAGGGCAATGCTCAAGGCGATCGCCGCAACACCCGCGCCAATCAACGGCAGCAGCAACCACCGATCTGATCCCCGTTGCGACATTGCTGGCTCAGTTTCGCGATCAGGTTCATCGGAGGACATCGGAGGAATCGGTTCGATCTCAGCAGCAGTAGCAGGGATCAGTTGCCCCTCTGTGCCCAGCGGAGTAATGCCGGAGGGCTGGCGGTCAGCAAGATTGGGCAATAGCGGTGGATAAAACGGCACCTGCGGCAAGGTAGGAGCAGGAGCGTCCTGCGGCAAGGCAACCCCCGATGGAAACAAGCCCGACAAAAAGGCTCCGACCGTTTCCTCTAGACCTGGCTGGGAAGTCTCTGCTTCTGCTTCTGTGTCTGGTTCTGTGGCTAAATCGGGTTCGAGAATGGGTTCTACTTCTGCTTCTGCTTCTGCTTCTGGCTCCAAGTCAGGTTGGAGATCTAAAAACGCCAGAGGATCAACGGCTGCAAGACTGGCGTCGGTTGGGGGTGGAGCAGGTGGGGTTGGAACGGTTGGGATAGTTGGAATGAACGGGAAGGGATCGGTAGTGGGAACTGGCGGTGAGGTGAAACTCGGCTGAGGTGATGAAAGACGTTGCACCATATGGGCGATCGCCTCTCCTGACGGTTCATCGACCAGGTCATCCGCTAATTCCTCATCCAGATCTAAATTTTCGTCATCGCTGAGGTCTGCACTATCCAGGGTTTCCAGGCGATCCAACAGATCATCGGCTGTTCCTAACACGGCTTCTGCCATGATTTCTAATTCTCGATCATCCGCGATGGGCAGATAGTCAAACAGGTCAGAGACAGCGTCTTGCCAATTCAAATCGGTGGCAACATCAGCCGTTAGCAGAGAACGAAACAGGCGATCGCCTAGCGGGTCAGCCGTAGGGTCAGCGGTATCGGGCGATCGCTCTGGTTTGACCAGATAGCCATCAAATTCGGGGTGCATATACAGCACAGGCAATGCCCAATACAATTGCTGCGATCCATAGGACGAAATTAAACCCTGACGCGCTCGGTTGAGGCTGAGATCGATCGGATATCCTTGCTTCAAATTGCGATAAAACAGCCGCGACAAATTCAACGCGACATGGTCGGGAATGCGTTCTGCCATCGCCAATACTGCCGGCACCCCACGGCTGATCAATGCCTCTGCCAGGTTCCATCCTTCAATTTCTGCGGTGGGTTCAGGAGCTGCCGTAAATGATCCCTGGCAGGAGTTAAACACTGCCATGTAGACATGGTTATTGACCAACAATCCCGCCAGATCATCGCCTCGCAAAATCTCCGACAGCCCGGTTTCCCGATTAACCAGATAGAGATTGCCCCCCGATGCGCCAAAGGTGCTATGTCCGGCATAGTGAAACACTTGATAGTGTCCCTGTTCTAGCGCTTGCGTCAGTTGTTCGCGCCCCGGTTGTTCTAAAATCGTCAGTTGGATCTCTGGCATCGTTCCCAATGCCGAGGGGGTTGCCCGTTCCTGCCGCAATTCCTCTTGCAACGACAGGGCTTCTTGCTTCAGGTTCAGGCGATCGCGATCGGAGGGAGAGGCGATCGCCATCAAAATTCGCAACGGTTGCCCCGGTTGAATCTGGGGCGGTGCGCCTGTTCCCGCCAATCTCATGCCAGTCAGATAGCGCGAAAACAAAACCGTCTGCCCGGTTGTTAGAGGACGCAGCATCGTTTCCAACGCATCCGACGGACTCAACCGTTCCATCACCTGATCGGTTTCACACAACACTTCCCATGGCAAACGGGGCAAGCGCAATCCGCGTAACCCCAACCGCAAGCGCAACGTTTCACCCCGATTGTGGGCAATACCCTGAGCGGTCACCCAACTATCGCGCAAGCTGCCCCGAAACAGCGCATTGTGAAATGCTTGCCCCAGTCGGACTAAATTTAACGACGAATCGCTGTGCAGTGCCGCTGCCTGAGCCAAACCTGCGGCAGCCGCCAGTGGATCGGCATCTTGCAGCAGCGTCAGCAACGGATCATTGAGCAATTGGTGCGTTTGTGCCAGCCAGGCTTCCACAGACCAATGGCTTTGTTCTTCTGCCAACGGTACGCCCGGTGCAACCCGTTCTGTGCGCACCAAGTAGTTTTCATCACTCAACGGGGTTACAGAGATGTGGAATTCCTGAGTCACGGGTCCAGTCTTCTTACGTGCAGGTGGATAACAAAGGTGGGTGAACCGCTGAATAAACCATCGTTCCGTCGGTAACGGACAACCCATGGAGTCATAGCCCCAGGCGGTAAAGGCTATAGCCTTACGCATTCAGGTGAAGACAAGGGATATGGAGACTTCGCCTCCACGCAGAGGGTTCACCCCTGCACCCCGGCATCATGTAAATGCGTTGCACTCTAAAAAACGAAAATGCTGACCTTGTAGGCAATACCAAAGTGCGATCGCAACCCAATCTGCTTTCATAGCGCTTCGCGCCTGAATAGATCACGGTTGGTATATAAAAGAGCCGCACTAGTGCGCAACTGAAAGGTTCAAGAGGTCTGCCCTTAACGGAGAGCGCAGCCCCCAACCATCCAATTTCTGCCTGAAATTCTGTTTAAATCGGTCTCAGTACTAATTGACTGTGGAGGAAGTATAAAAGGTTCCTCTGCAAACGACAGCCAGTGGATCGATTCCACTATTGGTCAGCAGAGATGTGGTGATGCGAAACCCTTCTTTAGACATTCTACTTTGGATTGAGCCAGATGGGGGTCTCTGATGCTAATTGTTACTTGAGATATGGCGTTCCTGAATCCGTTGCGACAGCGTCCGCCCTTCGGGCGGACGCTTTCGCAACAGGCTATTTTCACCCTAAAGCACAGCCTCCTCAGCATCTGTCTGAAGCGGTAGGCGTAGCAATCTATACAATTTCTCGCCAGCCTGCTTGTTATAACCAGTGGGAACCGTTCCCTCCTGACCCTGACCATGTGCGGCATTGCAGGTATCATCTATCGAAATCCAAGCGATCGCGACCATTTGGGAAGAGATTTGTTATCTCTGATCCAACCCCTTGAAAGTCGAGGTCCCGATTCTTGCGGAGTTGCCCTGTATGCCCCAGATGCGTCACCTCAACAGCTAACCCTGGTGCTCAGGGGACAGGCGAACTGGGCGGGGGTGTTGGAGTGGATTCGTCCCTTTGCCACGATCAAACGGACTGAGGTGCTAGCCGATAGCTGGCGACTGACGGTGGTTTTAGAACCAGGGTTTGATTGGCGTCAGTTTACGCGATCGCTGCATCAGCAATTTCCTGCCCTGCATTTGAGCAGTCTGGGACACGCACTAGAAATTTATAAAGCCGTAGGTGTCGTCGAAAATCTAAGCCGCCACTACCAGGTGGATGCCAGGTCAGGGAGCCACGGCATTGCCCATACGCGCATGGCAACTGAATCGGTGGTTGATATTGAGCATTGCCATCCCTTCACCGCAAACATTGACCTATCGATTGTTCACAACGGACAGATTTCTAACTATTACAAACTGCGGTTTCAACTGGAACAGGCAGGCATTGTCTTTGAAACGCAAAATGATTCAGAGGCGATCGCCCATTTTATTGATTACCAACGGCGGCTGGGGCATTCTCTGGAGATTGCTCTAGAAAAGTTTCTCACCGCAGTCGATGGGACGTATACCTTCCTGGTTGCCACGGCGGATCAAATGGCTCTGGTGCGCGACAAATTTGCTGCCAAACCCGCCGTAATTTATGAAACAGACGATTGTGTGGCGATCGCCTCTGAATATCGAGCATTTCTAAGACTGCCTGACTTTAACCCCAATGCCACCCTGCGCGAACCTGATGCCGGAGAAATCAACATCTGGACAACCGTTTCTGCACCGCGTGACGTACCCGTGGGAGTAGGAGGATAGGCGATCGCCTATCTTTACAGCAGTTTTCAATTGCATAAGCTACAGATTTTTTGTTGTGTGCCGCGCTCCGCGCGGCACACAACAAAAAATCTAAACAGATCCAGGCGCGAAGCGCTGTAAGACACAACGTTTTACCCGTGCCTCATTGCATCGCGAGACTCATACGTTGGGATTCATGTCATGATTTTGGGTGGTGTGGGCAATGCCCGCACCACCCAAAATCATGATCTTTTTATGTAAACCTGCTCATGCGTTTAATCTTATATAGCAAGCCGGGATGTCACTTATGTGAAGGGTTACAAGAGAAGCTAGAGCAAATTCATCATTTGGCATTTGATCTAGACATTCGCGATATCACCACCCAACCCGACTGGTTTCAAGCCTATCAATACGAAATTCCAGTACTGGTTTTAGAGCAAGAGGCTGAACCGCGATCGCCTGTTCCCCTACCACGTCCGTCGCCGCGTGCCTCCGTGACTCAATTGGCGCAGATGTTACAGAAATATGGTTGCCCTAGTAAGGCAGAATAGTCCTCTTGAACTGTGTTTTTTGATTGAGTGTGTGCGTAGGCTACAGCTATCGATAGAATCGGCAAACTGTGAGTAGGTGTTGATATGAAGCTAAGAGAGTTATTAGAACAGATTGACGGAAACTTCTCTTTTGCAGAACATCCGGCGCTCGATCAAGAAGTCAAAGGATTGGCGACCAATTCTCATGCCTGTCAGCCTGGGGATGTATTTATCGGCATGCCCGGAACACGGGTGGATGGGGGTGAGTTTTGGATGAGTGCGATCGCCGCAGGGGCGATCGCCGCTTTCGTGTCGGTAAGCGCGGCTGAGAAACATCCCCCGACGGGTGAATCGGCATCTGCCTGTGTGATTGTGATGGATGATCTGTGGCGGGTCTGCGCTGAAGTTTCGGCAGCATTTTATGGCTACCCAGCCAAACAATTACACCTGGTAGGCGTAACGGGCACCAATGGCAAAACGACTACAACTCATCTGATTGAATTTTTCCTGCAACAGGCGCACCAATCCGTTGCCCTGATGGGGACGTTGTATACCCGGTGGGCAGGATATCAGCACACTGCCGTCCATACCACCCCGTTTGCTCTGGAATTGCAAGAACAGCTTGCTGCTGCCGTCACCGCAGGTTGCACCGCTGCCGTCATGGAGGTGAGTTCTCATGCGCTATCTCAGGGTAGAGTCTGGGGATGTCCGTTTGAGGTGGGTGTATTTACCAACCTGACCCAGGATCATCTCGACTACCACCGTGATTTAGAAGATTATTTTGCGGCAAAGGCATTATTGTTTAACCCGGATTATCTCAAAGGTCGGGCTGTGATCAATCACGATGACCCTTACGGGCAACGGTTGATCGCTCAGATGGAACGCGATCGCCTGTGGTCGTATAGCGTACAAGATACGACTGCGGATCTATATACCCGCGAGTTAACCTATGGGGTCGATGGAGTTGAGGGTATTTTGCACACGCCCAAGGGTGAAATTGCCTTTCGTTCTCCCCTCGTAGGACAGTTCAATCTCTCGAACCTGCTGGCAGCAGTCGGTGCAGCATTGCATCTGGGGGTTGAGTTAGAGGCGATCGCTCATCACTTACCCGACTTTACCGGCGTGCCAGGTCGGATGGAGCAGGTTCAGATTGCGGCGGATCAAGATATCAGCGTCATCGTAGACTATGCCCACACGCCCGATAGTTTAGAAAATATGCTGAATGCAGCTCGACCGTTTATTCAGGGGCGGATGATCTGTGTATTTGGCTGTGGCGGCGATCGCGATCGTACCAAGCGCCCTCAAATGGGTGGCATTGCAGCCCGTTTAGCAGATTGGGCGATCGTTACCTCCGACAATCCCCGCACTGAAAATCCAGACCGAATTTTGCAAGATATCGTCGCCGGTATTCCGGAAACGGTTACCCCGTTAGTCATTGCCGATCGGGCAGACGCTATCCGCAGAGCCATTTTAGAGGCAAAACCGGGGGATGGCGTATTAATTGCCGGTAAAGGGCACGAAGACTATCAAATTTTGGGCACTGAGAAAATTCATTTTGACGATCGAGAGCAGGCACGGGCTGCCCTAGCCGAGCGGCTATCTTAGGTCGATGACAACGCTTCGCGCTTGTTTTTGGTGTGTGCCGCGCTCAGCGCGGCACACATTGTTTCTGTACTGCACGAACTTGTACACCGCTATGTAAGAACTCAGGAAATTTCTGAAAAAGATGTTACCTCCTGTAAGGGCGAAGCATTCGTTAGATAGTCTTTGGTAAATGGTGAAAATCATAGTTCGAATGCTTCGCCCCTCCGATCTGCGGGGATGACTTTTTCTAGAAATCGCCTAATACCAATCTTTTATGAAGTTGCGCCAAACTAGAACCCCCTGTAGTCCCCCTTGGCAAGGGGGACGGCGACAGCCGGGGGTTGAATAAGGCGCAGCTTCACATTAAATCGGTATAAGAGCAGGATCAAGGGTAGCCCCCTCCATCCTGCTGCTTAATCCGTTCAGCTCAGGAATCAGCTGACACAAAGCTGTAGCTAGCGCATTGCAGCATTTGTGCCTGATATGCAGAAAATTCTCATCATTGGTTCCGGCGGCGCAGGCAAATCAACTCTGGCGCGACAATTGAGCCAATTGCTCAACATTAACCTGGTTCACTTAGATGCACTGTATTGGCAACCCGGTTGGGTGGAGACGCCTAAAGCAGAATGGCGTGCGATCGTTCAAACTGTTCTGGAGCAAGATGCCTGGGTGATCGATGGCAATTTTAGTGGCACGCTGGATCAGCGGCTTCAGGTTGCAGACACGGTTATTTTTCTTGATTTTTCCCGTTGGCTATGTATTTGGCGAGTGATCAAACGCTGTTGGATGTATGCCGGACGCACTCGACCGGATATGGGAGCGGGTTGCCCTGAGAAAATTGATTGGGAATTTTTGCAGTGGGTTTGGACGTATCGCGATCGCCGTCGGTCTGCCATTTTAGACAAGCTGAGACAGGTGGAAACCGAGAAGCGCGTGTTGATTTTGCGATCGCCTGCTGAGGTCAACCACTTCATCCAACACTTGTCTTAGAATTTTACCGTTGGTAGAGACGCGATGAATTATGTTTCCGACAGAATCACGTCTCCACCATCCGCCTAAACCGCCGCTGCTAACGTCGTCTGCCGAATATTTTCGATCAATTCGTGCAATCCATCCAGATTCAGCCGATAGCTGAGCGGATGGGCAATCAACCGAGCAGTACTTTCATACAGGCGATCGATTTCCAGCAAGTTATTTTCTTTCAGGGTTTTACCTGTTGCCACTAAATCGACGATCGCTTCCGACATTCCCGTAATCGGACCCAACTCAACCGAACCGTAGAGAGGAATAATTTCAACGGGTAAATCTAAGCCATCAAAATATTCACGGGCACAGTTGACAAACTTAGACGCCACCCTACAATGGGGCGGCAACTCCACCGCAGAACGGTAGGAACTTGATGCTTTGACCGCCACCGACATCCGGCATCGCCCAAATTTGAGATCAACAAGATGAGCAACCTGGGGTTGTTTTTCGCGCAAAATGTCATAGCCAACAATACCCAGCTGTGCCTGCCCATATTCAACATAAACGGGCACATCGTAATTGCGGACTAAAAACGCCTTCGCCACTCGCCGAGTATCCCAAATTTCGAGTTGGCGGTTAGAAGAATCGAGAAAGGCACTGAAATCTAAATCGACCGATTGCAACAGACGAATACTGTCTTCAAGCAACCCGCCTTTAGGCAAGGCGATCGTAAGCATAAACTCCTTCCAAGGTTTTTATCGTCTGGTTCGCTACCACAGCATTGCTTAAGAGTGGGATGAATTTGAACGTGAACCCTTTGGGTTCACGTTCAAATTCATCCCTAAAATCAGCAACGCCCGCTGCCGCTTCATCAAGAAGTGGGGTTCGTATTCATTGTCCTATTAACCTGACAATTCAGGATCTATAGCAATCTCAAATAGAGGGTGAGAGGCGCACCCCTGCGGGGTGCGCCTCTCACAACACAAACATAATTCACCTGGGCAGGAAGCACTATAAATAGTGTGTAACCGATACGTCATGCCCCACAATATCCAAATTCTGACCAGATCCTGACAATTGAAGCGATCGCCTTCATCGGCAGAGCTTAATAGCCGCATGAATGTGCAGGTGAACCCTTCGGGTTCACCTGCACATTCATCCCTAAAATCAGCAACACCCTTTCTGCGATACCTGACTTCTTGCGACCGAAGAGTAAACTGAAGAAATTGCCAGAACACTGACCCTATGCAGTCGAAGTCGTTGCGCGTGACTGTGAGCTTAGAAGCGGAAACCTGGGAGGAGGCGATCGCCGATCTCCAGGGTCGTTTTCTGCGAGTGACGAAGGCGGGGTGTAAGGTGGTGCGTCAGGTCACGGAGTTTAATCTGGCGGCTCTGCTCCAGGCGTTGATCGACGATTGGAAAAGTGGCAAAGTTGCCTATGGTAAAGGCGACATCACGCTCAGTTTTGGGTCAAAAGGATTAGCACCTGTTGCCGATTTAGTCGTGTATAAACCCACCGCAGGCGATCGCTTTATCTACTCCAAACCGCCAACTGCCGAGATTCCTCAGGCTACTGCAACACAACTGGAGTTACAAAGCAGTGCCGCACCGCCAGCCAACACCGCCACCCAGGATCTACTCCAGACCTTGACCCAAACAGTGCAGATGGCGATCGCAGCCTTTGGCGAACTGACGGAGAACCAACGCGCCGTTGAAAGCCGCATCCAAACGCTGATCAGCCAAAATGCCGAACTGAAACGCCAGCTAGACGAACAAGAAAGCGCCTTTGCTCAGATTGTTGCCACCCAAATTACAACCACGGCTCTGCATTTTAGCCAGCGATTAGACGACCTCAAAGCACAGATAGACGTGCTGACGACGCAGGTACAGCAACTCGATGACCTGGCAGACGAGGTCGAACCGATCCCCCAGACCGAAGCCGAATGGCTCAGCCGCATCAAGCAAGCCTGGGGAACCGTGGGAGACTACGAGCAATACAGCAGCAGCTATCGCGATGCCAATGCTGAAACTCCCATCTACCCGATCCCTGATTGGATTGCCCTGTGCGAACTGGACTGGGCACGAAAACTATCGCCTACCCTGGCAGTGCTGCATCACTTGATTAACGACGAAGGCGGCATCGGCTATGAAGGAGCCAATATTTTGCACCAATTTGGGCGGCACCTTGATCCCCAAACTGGCGATCGCTATTATGTCTACCGCCGCAGCGGGTTTAGCCCCTATGATGCTCTGTGGCAAACGGTGCGCAATCCCGACCATTCATGGCTGCCTGAAATTCACTTGATTGCCACCCGTGTGGCAAAACACCATCCGGATATTTTTCAATTATTTGGGTGGGAACCCGAGGCGATCGCCAGTCTAGACAGTGTGGTTGAACGGGCACAACGCGAACAAAAATCGACCTACAACAGCCGCAATTCACATCCCCAATCCCCTGGAGAAACCCTGAGCGATTATTTAGAACTGTTGAATATTGGTCCCTTCAGCCCCATCACAGTAGAAGCCATTAAACGTGCCTACCGACAAGCGATGAAAACCGCCCATCCCGATATTGGTGGCAGCAAAGAACATGCGCAACGAGTGAATGAAGCGTACGAAGCAGTCTTACGTCATTACTTTCCCCAGGCAACCTGACCATCCGTCACATCGCAGTCGTTCAGTACAGAGACGGTGTTGTGGGGCGCTCCGCGCCCCACAACACCGGACTGAATCAACCCGCACAGCGCTATAGATCAAACAAAGTAATCTGCGACCGTCAGCACTCCGGCACGCCGATCACCCGTGTTGAACTCGATGCCGGTGACGTTAACCAGTAGATCGGTCTTCGCTGAAAAGCCGATAGAGCCGTCATTCACCGAAAGGTACGTTTTGCCTTTCCAGGTAAACACGACCGCTTCATTGGCTTTCAAGGCTTGCTTGCCGCGCTGACGCTGGTTTTTATCCGCATAGGCAGAAGTTGCCGCATCGCTCAACCGGGTACCCCTTTCGACACCGGAATTAAACAGGCGGCTGGGGAGATTGGGCGTGGTTACCTTGTTGTCGAAATCGAGTTGGACGCGATCGCCCTCTGCCACACTGAAATCCAGCACCCGATCCATCGACTTCAGCACCGAATTGGATAACGCTGCTTTCTTCGTACCACCTTTGTAGATAAAGCGATCGCCTCCTGCACCCCCAATCAACCGATCGGCTCCTTTGCCACCATTTAGCCCATCATCACCCAGACCGCCCAGTAATCGGTCGTTGCCACCCAACCCCAAAATCGAGTCGTTGCCATCACCACCCGTCAGGGTTTCCCCGGCTTTAGTGCCCACAATCGTTTGATTTTCCAGATCGAGGATAGTGAGCGTGGCATTCTTTTGACCACCCACAGTGGTGCCAACGGGATTAGACACCTGTAACACAACGGTTTCGTTGCCTTCGACCAGAGTATCGTCGGTGATGGTGATGGTGGCAGTAGCTGTCGTTTGACCATCCGCAAACGCAACAGTAACCGGGAGTCCCGTAAAATCGCTGCCACTCGTCGCCGTTCCGCCAGTCGCCAGCACGTCTACCGTGACCGCACCCGCAGACCCCCCGGTGCGCACTAAGCTAATGGCGATCGCCGTGCCATCTTCACTCACTCGATAGGTAGCGTTGCCAAACGCCACCGTACCCGCAGCGGGTACATCATCATCCAAAATCGTCAGCGTAGCGCCGTCCTGCGCTGCCAATACAGCACCCGATGGATTAGATAACGACAACAAAACGCTCTCATCCCCTTCAACCAACGTGTCGTCGGTGATGTTGATGGTAGCGGTAGCCGTGGTTTGACCATCAGCAAAAGAAACGGTAACGGGAACTCCAGCAAAATCACTGCCTGCCGTTGCGGTTCCCCCGGTCGCCGTTAGATCTACTGTCAGCGCACCTGTCGATCCCCCTGTACGCACCAGGTTAATGGCGATCGCCGTGCCATCTTCCGAAACTTCATAGGTAGAATCCCCAAAGGCGATCGCACCCGTTGGTGCTTCGCCAACCGCAAGTCCTCCTAACCCCGTTGTGCCCACGCCAATATTGCCCAACAGCGTAGCCGCTCCAGTGTTGAGATTGATCTGGTACAGTCCAGTCGTTCCCCCTACCGTTAAGGCTGCTAACCCTAACCCATTAGCCGCCGTGTTGGACGTCGCAACCTTGACCCCCTTAGAAATATCGAAACCATTGACAGCCGTGAAATCTAAGGGACTGCCGTTGAGCGTAATGGCGACGCCTGAGGTTTGGGTGCCGCTGTTGGGTGGCGTTTGAATGAATAGCTGATCGGTGGTGGCATCCAGCGTGTATTGCGTGGTTGCCGTTGTTCCCGCAAAGCTATTGGTGTAAGCCGTTCCATCAACCCCAGTTGCGCCCGTATTGATAGTACCGTCTGTGTTAGTTCCAGTGACACTGCCTGCCGTTCCGCCATTGTCGCCATCCACAGGGGCTCCTGTAATGGGATTGATGCGAAAGTTCAGACCTGTACTTGTCACAACGCGAATCCGATCGACCGTTGGGTTGAAGTCAACGCCATAGCCCGTAGCCGGTAAATCTACCGGATTGCCCCCGGCATCAACAAAGGCAATGCTGCTGGCTACTCCTACCACCGTGGCGGCACCCGTCTGGGGATCAATCATGTATGCAGTTCCGGTGTTAGCAGCGGCGTCTACACCCAAACCAAACAACTGTCCGGTGGCAGGTCGAAAATCGATCCCGACTAATGTTTCACCGGCCGTAATGTTGGCGATCGCCACCGTCGTTACCGTTCCGGGAGTAGCACTGTTAAAGCGCAGCAAGTTCGCGCCCGTAGCATCTAACCCAATCACAGGCGCACCGTTAGCCACGGCTTCACTTTGAACCGCAAACCCTTGCACTGGCAGCGTACCCGTGCCAATGGGTCCAACCAGCGTTGCCGCTCCAGTAGACAACTCAATCGCGTATAAATTGGTCACACCCCCCACCGTCAGCGATGCCAGAGCTTGTCCCGTCGCGGCTGTGCCAGAGGTGGCAACATTCACCCCAGACGGCACATCAAATCCGCTGACAGCCGTAAAATCTAGCGGCGATCCGTTGAGCGTAATCGTCAATGGACTGGTCTCCGTGCCGCTGTTTGGGGGCGTCTGGATGAACAAACTATTGCTAACCGCATCCAGCACATATTGCGTGGTTGCCGTCGCATTGGCAGCGTTGTTGGTGTACGCTGCCCCATCTACCGTAGTGGTGCCACCATTAATCAAGCCATCGGGGTTTAGCCCGGTCACACTGCCTGCGGCACCGCCCAAATCACCATCAATAAAAGCTCCGGTATTGGGGTTGATGCGGAAGTTCCAGCCACTATCTGTAACCACACGAATGCGATCGACCGTTGGGTTAAAATCAAACCCCACATTACCTGAGATCACAACGGGATTGCCCATCGCATCCACAAACGTGCCTGTCGTGCCGATCGCCGTCGCTACACCCGTCTGAGTGCTAATGGCATACAGCTGGAGACCGCCAGCGCCATTGCTCGCCAGTCCATAGAGCATGCCATTTTGCGGTCGAAAATCAATGCCCACCAGCGTTTCGCCACCTGCCAAGCCACTAATCGCCAGGGCGCTACTGGTCGTATCCGGGTTGGTTGTATCAAAGGCTATTAAACTGTTGTCGCTCAAAACATAGGCAACACTTAAAACCCCGGCATAGCTCTGCTGAATTTCTGGCGTAAACGCGAGGGATGCCGTCACAGAGCCAATGTGTTGATCTAAGTGCCAATATCCCTGCCCGACGAGTTGACTGGATGCGGCAATATTAGCTCCCGTGAGGGTGTGCAGTGCTTGTAGCAGTCCAGTCCAGCCCTGTTCGGCAACACGACAGCCATAGATCAAAATGTCTGCACAGGGGGCTAATGCCTGACGCCATTGCTGGAGGCGATCGCCATAGTGACTCAAGGTTTCCAGATTCAGTGGAGTATTGCCCAGATGCAACTGACCCGGACTGCCGTGGGCAACTAAATGGATTTCCTGGATGTCGTGATGAGTCTGTAAGATGTCGTGCTGCAAGATGTCATTAATTTGGTCAATGCCATCGCGATCGCTCTCTAACAAAACCACTCGACGTCCCGGTTTTACCTGCTCGACCAGGCTTTGGTAATCTGTGACACTGCGATCAATGAAAACATAAGACATCATATTCATTGTTTTTCTCCTGCACTAATCCAATCAAGGGTTGTTGAAGAGCCAATTGCTCAGTTATTCAGGCAGCAAAAATCAGCCCTCCCAACCCCCGGTCAGGGTGGTGACGGCAACTTTTTTCTTCTATGAAGGCATGCCCAATCAATCGCTGCTGTGATGGAGTACGCGAAAATCACAGAATCGGATGCAGCTAACGGAGACTAGAAAGAATGAGGTTGAGTCGCGCCAGGGTGCTCAGATTTCAACCCGTTTGTAGCTAAGCTCTCAAAAAAGTTACGTTATTCTAGAAATGATGGATTGAATAAATTGAATAAACTTCCGAGTTTTCTTGAAACGTTGTGATCCAACGACCGACTCCAGGGGCGCAAACCTTAAATGGTGCAACATATCACTCCCTGTTAAAACGTTGCAGCTTCCTACGGAGTTGGTATAAAGGAATTACCGTATTTTTCTCTTCAGTCTGTCGGCTCTAGCTTCAGTGAGGACAACATGACTTGGCGCGGTTCCACCACCCCTCTCGATCGAACATTTGCTTGCTTGCCCTATCTCATCCCGTTGATGGATGCCATCCTGTCTTACGGTAGCGACGCAGGTGGCATTGGATTTTTTAACCAGTTTCCTGACTTGCGCATTTTGTTAATTCCCCTTCTGCCTTTTCTGCTGATTTATCAATTCATCCTCACATCCTTGTCATTTGGTGGGATGGGCTTGGGCGGACTTGTGCTCTTTTTCGCACTTTTCTTCTTCGTGGTGAGAAACGAATCCATCAATCACTTCATCCGCTTCAATACGATGCAGTCGATCATCATTGGCATCGTATTAAGTTTGTTTGGGATCATCTGGTCTTATGCCCTAGCGCCGATTATCGGAGATGGATTAATTGCAGAGACGTTGTTTAACGTAGTCTTATTAGGAACGGTTGCAGCAGTCGGTTATTCTGTTGTGCAGTCGGTCATGGGTCGCTATGCGGAAATCCCGACCCTATCAGATGCGGCTTATATGCAAGTCCGATAAAAGATTGCCAGATCGACAGCTCGTAACGGTTTGAGGTTTTATGAGAGAGCCGCGCTCCGCGCGGCTCTCTCGCAACAATGTACACTTCACATCCTTGAGAGTGGCTATGGTTTGGGGGCGCGACGGCTCTGCCGTCGCGCCCCCAAACTATATAGTGATTCAGGACGGTGTTGTGGAGCGCTCCGCGCCCCACAACACCGTTTCAGTACTAGAACAAACGTGATGCGTTATGCCGTTTGATTGTCAGGCACAGACGATGAGATAGGACGGATAATCACTAAATTTTCCAGGGAGCCGATGCCCTCAATTTCTACTCGAACGCGATCGCCAACCTGCACGGGTCCAATTCCTTCGGGAGTTCCCGTAAGAACGACATCTCCAGGGAGCAACGTCATCACCTGGCTGATATACGCCACCAAAACGTCCGGTGGAAAGGTCATTTCCTCAATCGAAGCAGACTGGACGGGCGTCACGTCATCATTTAGAAACGTTTGCAGACGCGCACCGGGGCTTAACTCCCGTACGATCCATGGTCCCAGCGGGCAAAACGTGTCAAACCCTTTCGCTCTGGTCCATTGCCCATCCTTGCTTTGCAAATCTCTGGCGGTGACATCATTGGCGATCGTATACCCCCAAATTTTAGAGCGGGCTTCTTCTGGGGTGCAATCAACACAGCGATCGCCAATCACCAACGCCAGCTCCCCCTCATAGTCCACCCGCTGCGACTGCGCTGGATAATAGATCGCTGCTCCCGTCGCGATAATTGATGTCGAAGGCTTAATGAACAATAACGGCTCTTTGGGTGCGGCTCCGCCCATCTCAGCGGCGTGTTTGGCATAATTTTTGCCAATCGCTACAATTTTAGAGGGAGCGCAGGGCGCAAGCAGTTGATAACTCTCTGCCGCCAACTCTTGGTCAGTAGGTTGCCCTTTCAACCAGGGAGGCGCATCCAAAACCCGAACCTTTCGATCAAGGTTCAACAAGCCGTAATGGAGATGCCCAGTTTTGGATTGAACTCGGACATAGCGCTGTGCCATAGTGGATTGACTCTACCTGGTATATGATTGTAATTCCTTGCCTCTGCCTTGAAGGTGCTTAATGGAGAACCACCGTCTTTGACAGTTTCTCTATTCTCCTAGAACGAGCAATCTTTTTTGAGCAGAAGCCACTTGTCCATAAGGAGATTATCACGATGAATTTCTACGAAACGATGTATATCCTCCGTCCTGATTTGGGGGATGACCTGGTAGATCAGGCGATCGCCAAATATCAAACCCTACTGAAAGACCAGGGTGCCGTCGAAATTGAGACTCAGCATCGCGGCAAACGCCGTCTGGCTTACACCATTCAAAAGCAACGCGAAGGCGTTTACGTCCAGATGAACTATCAAGCAGCGGGTAACGCCGTTGCTGTCCTTGAGCGTTCCATGCGGTTAAGCGAAGAAGTGATTCGCTATCTAACCGTTAAGCAAGATATGCCTGTTGCTAATTGAGCCTTCAGTCGGGTGGTAATCCGCAATGAAACTTTCAAAGAAAACTCTTGAGCAACGCCAAGATCACCTCTACGATGTCATCATCGTCGGGGGTGGGGCAGGGGGTCTGTCTGCGGCAATCTATTTGCAGCGGTACCGGCTCTCGTGTTTGGTGATTGAAAAAGGGCGAGGACGCTCTTTTTGGATGCAAGACCTGCGAAATTATTTAGGATTATCACCCAACACCCCAGGTCGCGAGATCCTCTTGCAGGGGCAAGATCATGCGTTAGATTTGGGCGCAGATCACCTGCGGGGGTTTGTGGAAGAGGTGCAGGACGAAGGCGACACCTTCGCGGTGCGGGTCAAAGTGGGCAAGCAAGATAGTGTCTATCCGGTGTTTCGGTCAAAATACTTAATTGCTGCCAGTGGCATCATTGACCATCTGCCTCAACTCGAAAACATGCAGAATGTTTACGATTATGCCGGGTTTAACCTGCATGTCTGCATGATCTGCGATGGCTATGAAATGGCAGATAAGCGCTGTGGCTTATTTGTCAATTCTGAAGGAAATATCAACACTGCGTTTGTGTTGAATTGGTTTACACCATATATCACCGTGTTTACCCACGGGTTAACTGAAGTCAGCGCAGAGATGCGCCAGAAGCTCAATGAGTATGGGTTCCCCTTAGTCGAATCCCCGATTCGGCAATTTCTGGGGCATAACCACGAAATGACGGGTGTAGAGCTAACCGATGGTTCTATCGTTGAGTTAGAAACCGGACTGGTGGCAATGGGCTCTCACTATTACAATGAGTATCTTAAAGATCTACATCTCGAATCGAAAGGCAATAATCTGGTCACAGATTCGATGTGTCGGACGTCTCATCCCAGGGTGTTTGCGGTCGGAGATTTAAAAGAAGGTCTCAATCAGGTGTCAATTGCAGTGGCAGATGGTACATTAGCTGCAACGGCAATCTGGAGAGAGATTCGTCGAGCCTCCCCTCCCCGCCGGTGGCAAGAAAACCTTGTACAGCCTATTGGAGCCGTAACGTGAGCCAAACAGTTACCCCAACTCTTCCCGTACTTCAGGCAGAGACTGCGCGTTTGCGCGATGAATTGCAGGTGCGAGATCAACTGGTACAGCAGTTGTCTCAGGAATTATTTCGGTTAGTGAAAGGCAATGCCAGTCTTGCACCCAAACCTGAGCTGTCTGAACGACACATGGCAGAAATGCGGGCACTGCGAGAGCAACTGCAAAGTGTCGAACAGCAAGTATTATTTTATCAAGAGCAAATTGCCGAGAAAGATGCAGAGATCTATCAACTGCGTCAGTCTAGCCGCGAGTTAGCCGAACGCGCTCGCATGTTAGAGCAAGTCGTGCAAGAATTACCTCGAATTTATAAAGAGAAATTTGCAGAACGCATGGCTCCGTTGCGAGAAAAAGTGGCGATGATTCAGCGCGAAAACCGACAACTTCATGCGGAATTGCAAAGTGTTAGCTATCGCCTGGCAGTGAGAAATCGCCAAAAATCGCAAATTGATCTGCCAAGTTTTCCGAGGGGTGGCATTGGCTCCTCGCCGATCCCTACCTTTGGCAATATCTAGTGGCTCATGTTCTGATTGTGGTTGATCCTGGGGTGGATGAGCAGGTCAAACGTTCCCCAGAGGCTTCTGAGTTGTCACGTGTGGCGATCGCCATGCAACAGGCAATTCACCACAGCTCACCCGATATAGACATACAGATTGTGGCAGCAGATGCCGTTTCGGTGGCACCCGGTTCTGAGCTGCAAGATGCGATCGTGTGTCCGTTGACGCTGGCGTTGCCCGACGCCTGGACAGCCCCCGAACAAGCTCTCTATGCCGCTTGTCGAGATGTAGAAGCTCTGCGACATCAAGTACAGCAGTTAGGATATTCTGTTGGCTCCGGGATATTCTGGTTGCCGATTGTCTGGACGGTGAAGGGACCGTTGTATGCCGAGATCATCACCCCAGTCGATCGGTCTTCCTTGTGGCAATCTGCGGCGATCGCTCCATCGAGTGGCTATTACCAACCGTTGCATCTGTCAGATCGTTGGCGTCAAGCAGTCTATCAAATGGGTTATCGGGTGTTGCGATCGCTCCCCGCAGTACCTGCCACCTATCTGATTCAGTTTGGGTTTCAGGGCGACCAGGTACAGTTCGATCGACTGTTGCCATTTCCGGCGGCACCTGCGATCGCGAGTCTTGGAGTTCAAACCCCCGACTTATTTACCTGCCACTGGCATTGCCGGATCGGTAAACCCATTCTAGATCTGACGATTTTCAATACAACAGCAGGGAAAGTCTACGACCCCTCAATGTCCTGAGGATCACAGATGCCTGAACGTGTCATTCTGGGTCGTCCTAAAAAAATCACGACATGATCCATTGTGAAAGCGATCGCCTTTCGGGCGATCGCTTTCACAATGGATTGAGAATCGCTGGAGTGCCTCGCACCTGGATAGATTGCGGGTATTGAGTGAGAGCCACGCTCCGAGTGGCTCTCACTCAATACCGTGGACGTTAAGCCATTGAGAATTGCTATATTGCCGATTCAGGCGAATACCGTGGAATATGCGATAGGCATCTCTAACAAGTTAGTGCTAAGGTAACAGAAGGTAAAGGACGATTTTCAGAAACCCTGTGATTGACTCTCAGCAAATCTTCAGCAGAGAGAATTGACATCTCCACTACCACTCATTACAAGATCACGAGAAAGCTTTATTAAGTTTTTTGAAGGCTGTGTTGCATGTCATTTGAGCTGATCTCTTTAGAAACGATTCAAGAACTTGCCCGTCAGTATGGATATGCCACAGTCTTGTTTGGGATCATGCTTGAAAATATGGGCATCCCGATCCCCGGAGAAACCATTACCTTGGCGGCTGGTTTTTTGGCAGGAAATGATGAATTGACGTACTGGGGCGTTTTGGGCAGTGCTGTCACTGGAGCTGTGATTGGCGATAGCTTTGGCTATTGGGTGGGTTATTACGGCGGTTGGGCATTGCTGACGCGTCTCGGAAAAATCTTTAAAATCGACGAAGAGCAGTTGCACACTGTGCGCAAGCGCTTCAGCCAAAATGCTCCTCAAGCCGTCTTCCTGGGGCGTTTTGTGGCATTGCTGAGAATTTTTGCCGGACCCCTGGCAGGGATTGCCCAAATGCCTTACCCCAAGTTCTTGCTCTACAACATTGCAGGGGCAGCACTCTGGGCCAGCACGACGGTTACAGCGGCTTACTTTATCGGACGGGTGGTAGCGCTCGATCAGATTGTTCAGTGGGTCAGCCAGCTGGGAGCCTTAGTTTTAGTGATGATTGCAGGGGCGATCGCCGTCTCGGTTTGGCTAGAGCGTAGAATTAAGCCTGCAAAACCCGTAGAGTCTCAGGAATAGTTATGGATCAGCCTGTTTCGCCAGCGAATGCTGTAGAACCCGCTCCAGTCGATACGGTCGTTGAGTCAGCCTCAGGAACGACAGCGAGCGATGAACCCTCACCTGCTTCAACCTTACCCCCAGAACCCAAGCCCAGTTACGTCAAGCTGGCAATGCGCAATATGGTGCGTAAGCGGGGTAAATCGCTATTTCACTTTGCCCTGACGACGATCGGACTGTTGGGCTTGTTCGTCGGTTTAGCCTATCTAACCCGGTGAGGATGCAGAATGACCCCAGTGCAATCTGTTCGGGTTGAAGTCAATCTTCAGGATTATTTTTTTGCCGAGTCAGACGATCTGGCGATCGCCCCTGAGTCCTCAGATTCCACTCAACCGCATCCACCAGCGATCGCCCCACCTATCCCCAGTGCAACCTGGTCAAGCTGGTTTCAAACCTGGATTGAACACCTCAATCCAGAGATGTCTCCTGTCTCTCTGTATGAACTGAGTTTGCGATTGACGAGCGATGCTGAGATCCACACGCTCAATCAACACTATCGCAACCAGGATAAACCGACCGATGTGCTGGCATTTGCGGCGCTAGAGGTCGATTGTCCGCCAGTCGCAGACCTGCACGCGTCTGACCCAACCTATTTGGGCGATATCGTCATTTCTGTAGACACTGCCCAGTTGCAAGCGCAAGAAAATGGACATTCTCTAGAAAAAGAGTTAGCTTGGCTAGCAACCCATGGTTTACTTCATTTGCTTGGATGGGATCATCCTGACGATGAAAGTTTGCATGAAATGTTGCACCAACAAGCCGCATTACTACAGACAGTAGGTTTAGATGTTCAGTATGCTGGATGAGCAGCAAAAAAAGCTTATAGGGTAGCAATTCTCACTAAAGCCGAAATAAGCTGTAACATAAATGCAACTGAATTTAATACTTGCGTAGAAGTAGATAAATAAAGTGGCGGGAGTAAAACTTACCGATCCCGCATGGTGCTTCTGCTAATTCGTTCGTACGGAACTGATCTGCCTATGCCTCCAGAACTCTCAACAGAGACTCCTGCTCGTCCCGCTCCCCTGATCCACCCTCCCAATCGAGAGCTGGCTTGGCGAGTGGCTGCTAATCTGATCACCAGTTTTAGGTATGCCTGGGCTGGGATTAGTTATGCCTTTCAGACGCAACGTAATTTCCGGATTCATCTGTTTGTCGGCAGTACGGCGATCGCCCTTAGCTTTTTACTCAAACTTGGATCGATCGAAATTGCCATTATTGGGTTGACGATTGGAGCTGTGTTAACGATGGAACTATTAAACACAGCGATTGAATCGGTGGTGGATCTGACAGTAAAGCAGAGCTACCACGAGCTGGCAAAAATTGCTAAAGATTGCGCCGCTGGCGCTGTTTTAATCTCAGCTGTTGCCGCTATATTTGTGGCGGGTTCATTATTGCTGCCACCTCTATTAGAAGCTTCTCAAACTGCGATCGCCACGCTGTCTGCCTACTGGTCGCACTTGTGATCCAGTCGTCTTCCTAGTCCTTTGCTGCCAATGCCATGATTCTTGTCATCGACAACTACGATAGCTTTACCTATAACCTGGTTCAATATCTGGGTGAATTGGGGGCTGAATTAGCGATCGCCTCAGATATCCAGGTTTATCGCAACGACCAGATTTCTCTGGCGCAAATCCGTAAACTTCAACCCGATGGCATTGTCATTTCTCCGGGGCCCGGACGACCAGAAGACGCGGGCATTTCCCAGGCGCTGATTAAAGAGCTGGGGGCTGAATTTCCCATCCTGGGTGTCTGTTTGGGTCATCAAGCCATCGGTCAAGTCTTTGGCGGCGAAATTGGCTCTGCGGCGGAGTTGATGCACGGCAAAATTTCTCCCATCCATCACACGGGCGTGGGCGTATTTGCTGGATTAGAAAATCCATTCGTGGCAACTCGATATCACAGCCTGGTGATCGACCGCGACACCTGCCCCGATTGCTTAGAAATTACAGCCTGGGTAGAAGACGGAACCATTATGGGCGTTCGTCACCGTCAATATCTGCACATCCAGGGTGTTCAGTTTCACCCAGAAAGTGTGCTGACGGTTTCGGGTAAGCAACTGTTGAAGAACTTTTTGACATCCATTCGCAGTATGGTCGCCAGCCGATAAGGCTTTGCCAGCGAATAATATTCTCGTTCGTAGGGTGCGTTAGGCGATCGCCGTAACGCACCGCAATTGCATTTTCTGAGTTCTCGTATATAGCAGTATGCAGGTTCGTTACGTACAGAAACGGTGTTGTGGGGCGCTCCGCACCCCACAACACCGTACTGAATCAACCTGCACAGCGCTATAGCGGTGAGCGTAAGTCGTTCAATGGGGTGCTCACCCTGGGGCGCAATCTAGTATTACAAACACTAAATTTTGCACCATGGGGGTTTGGGGGCTGCGCCGCCGAACCCCCCTAAAACTTTTGAGTTGGTGTACTAGGGTTCAGTCGTCAGGGTGAAATAAAAAGTGGTTCCCAGGTTGGGCTGAGACTCAACCCAGATATTGCCCTTATGATGTTCTACGATTTTCTTGCAGGTCGCTAAGCCAATGCCTGAACCGGGATAGTCTTGGGCAGAGTGAACCCGTTGAAAGACCTCAAAAATTCGCTTGAGATAGTCTGTCTCAATGCCAATGCCGTTGTCTTGAATGCGAAATAGCCAGTGTTCTTGCTGCGAGGTGGCAGAGATCTGGATCAGTGGTTGAGTGTCAGAACGGGTGAACTTAATGGCGTTGCCAACCAGATTTTGGAAGAGCTGGATCAGTTGAATTTCATTGCCCAAGACTTTGGGTAACGGATCGTAGGAGATCTGGACTTGTTTTTCTGCGATCGCCATGCGCAAATTATTGATCGCCTGTTGCAAGACATCATTACAGTCTACCCATTCAAATGCCTGCACCTGTTTGCCCACCTGGGCGTAGCTCAATAGGTCTTGAATCAACCGTTGCATCCGCCCACCGGCTTCCACAATGCGGGTTAAATATTCGACCGAACTCTCGGTAAGGGTGGGTTGATCTTTTAGCAAAATCAGTTTGGCAAAGCCCGTGATGCTCTGCAAAGGCTGTTGTAAATCGTGGGAAACAACATAGGCAAATTGTTCTAGCTCTTGGTTAGAACGAGCCAGGTCTTCGTTTTGGGCATAGAGCTGACGTTGCAAGCGATGCAGCCGCAGTTGATTTTCGACCCGAGCAATCACCTCTGCTTCTTGAAAGGGTTTGGTAATGTAATCTGCGCCCCCAATTGAGAAGGCTTTGACTTTATCAAAAATATCGTCTAGAGCACTAATAAAAATGACGGGAACTTCGCAGGTTTTGGTATCAGACTTTAACACCTGACAAACTTCATAGCCGTCCATTTCAGGCATTCTGATATCTAATAAAATCACCTCAGGAAGATCAACATGCACCGAGGCGATCGCCTGCTGTCCATCTCTTGCCTTACGTACTTCGAATCCATGTTTTGACAACAGTGCAGATAAAACCCGCAGGTTATCGGTCACATCATCCACAATTAAGATATTGCCACGGGATGAGAGTGCTTGATAGTACGTCATTTTCTTCTCTGTTGCATTAACGAAATATAGACTCAAAATCTCGGAGGAGCATGAACTGAGGAACCTGGGCATTTTGGTGGTGAAAGCGCCGTAACACCGTACTAGTCATCACACAATGTCTGGATTTTATAAAAGGTGTCCTCTTTACAGGTCAGGCACGACTGGATGAGGTTGCGTTCCGACTGCATTTCCCTTAAAGTCACCTCTAAACGGACGCCTGGGCATTGACTTGACATTTATTTTCAGCAGCGCGGCGACGCCGCGCTGCTGAAAATAAACCTGTAGTTGTATTCAATCTACGATCCTTGCCCCCAGGTTGAGCTAATTTTTTGAGTTAGTTCAATGATTTTGTTAAACAAGAAATGCTCTGTCCAATCTTTTAATAGTTCAGCACAGTATGCGCAGTCCTGTGGGATTTGCTCAATCAGCTGTACGATTTCTTGATCTAAACCTCGAATTGCGGCGTGATGTAGCTCATAAACCCAGGCTTCAGGCATGATGGTAGTGAGCGTTTTGAGCATCTGCTCCTCGCTCAATCGTATCGAAGGGGAAGGATGAATGGGAGTCGTAGTAGCGATCGCGGTTACAGGTAGATGAGCATTAATGAGATGTGATGTGTTGGATAAGTGAGCCAGATGAGACTGAGAAAGTGTCCCTACTTTGATATGAAATCTAAAAATGGTGCCTTTGCCCACCGTACTTTCTACCGAAAGTTCACCATCCATACCTCGTACTAACTGTTGACTAATCGCTAAACCTAAGCCTAACCCTTTTCCCGACTTTCGCCCCAATTTGGCTTGCATAAATGCCTTAAACACCTGCTCAATTTCATCGGGGGCAATGCCTGCACCTGTATCTTCAATCTCAAAATATAAGGTTGAGCTGATCCGCTGAATACTATCAGTGAGCGGTTTTGGGGCGTCTTCACGTCGGGGAAGATAGCCCGCAACCCTCAAGATAATATGCCCCTGGTCGGTGAATTGAATCGCATTGTCGAGCAGATTCATTAAAATTTGTCGGAGATTGCGTTCGTTCGTACGGATGTAGCGAGGGATATTAGGCGCATATTCCAGAGTTAATTTTAATTTTTTGGCTTGAATTCTGGCAGTAAAGCTTTGTCGGATTGTTTCTAAAACGTGATGTAGGTCAATTTCTTTTTCGTCCGCTGAGCTGGATTGGGTATCCATGCGGGCGATCGCCAAAATATTATTGATCAGCTTGAGCAAATGCTCGCCACTGTCGTAAATGCTGTTGACATAGTCTTGGTAGTCGTCCGAAAGGCTGGGATCACCTTGCATCACTTGCGCAAAGCCCAAGATGGCATTCAAAGGAGTGCGCAGCTCATGACTCATGTGCGCAATAAATTCACTCTTGGCATGGTTGGCGACTTCAGCGGCTTCTTTGGCGTGTTGCAGGGCTAATTCTGCCTGTTTGCGATCGCTAATATTCGTCACCGTGCCGACATACCCCACAATATTGCCGTTGATATCCAGTTCGGCAACCGCTTGGGCAACAACCCAGGTAATCATGCGATCGGGTCGGAGGAAGCGAAACTCGGCGACAAATGGCTGTTGGGCATGTGATGCCTGGTTCCAGGCGGTTGTGACGCGATCGCGATCGTCTGGATGAAGGGCAACTCTCCAGCCATGACCAGCCGCAGCCGCAGGGTTAAGCCCTGCCATCTGGCACCACGTAGGGTTGACATAGACATACTCACCCTCGATATCTGTGCGAAAAATACCGACAGGTGAAATTTCCGTCAGGGTGGCATAGCGTCGCTCACTATGCCGTAAGGCTTCTTCTGCCAGCTTCAGTTCACTGACATCCCGAAACGAGCCAACCATCCGCACCGGGCGACCTGTCTCATCCCATTGCGCCTGACCGCGTGACTGAATCCATTTATAGGAACCATCTTTGCAACGGATGCGATATTCAATGGCGTATGTCGGAATCTGGCGATTGAGATAGGCTTGATCAGTCGCCATGACTTTTTCGACATCTTGAGGGTGCAAACGGCAAGCCCATTCCTCATTACTAAAGCTGATGCCATCATTTTCGTAGCCCAAAATTTCGTACCACCGTGGCGATCGAAATGCTTCACCCGTGACAATATTCCAATCCCAAATACCGTCGTTGTTCCCCTGGATTGCCAACTGCCATCGTTCTTCGCTGTGATGCAACGCCTCTTGAGACTTTTTGTATTCGGTAATGTCTTCTGAGATTCCCATTAAATATTGAGGATTGCCGTCTGGATCGAGCAGGGGAATTTTTTTAGTGTGCAACAGCCGAATACCGTTGTAGCGCGTCTGAATCGGTTCTTCGGGAATATCGACTAACTCGCAATTGTGCAACACCTCTCGATCCTTGGCGGTAAAGAAATCTGCTTCCTCTTTTGGAAAAAAATCGTAGTCATTTTTGCCCAATAGCTCGTGCCGCGAATAGCCTAGCAGGTCTTCACCAGCCCGGTTTAAGCGGACAAAGCGTAAGTCTCGGGCATCTTTGACAAACACCATATTGGGTAGATATTCAATAATCGAGTCGAGGAACTGCTGGGTATAGCGGCTTTCTAATTCGGCTTGTTTGCGATCGCGTGCTTCGAGTGCCAATGAGACGAGGTGCGCCAGATAGGTGCCAAAGTTTTGCTCATCTAATAACCAGTTTCGGGTTGTCCCAGTATGTTCGAAACAAAGGACGCCTACAGTTTGCCCACCCGACCGGATGGGGATGTCGAGCATCGCCTGGATATTAAGCGGGGTGAGATAGGATGCCGAAAATTCTCTGGTTCGCGGATCGTGATGGGCATCGTGTGCAGCAATAATTTGGTCGAGTTCTAATGCCTGAAAGTACGCGGGGTAGTCGTTCAGGTCAAGGGTTATGGGGTGGGTATGCCGATGGGAGCTAACCTCATACAAGTCAACACAATCAATTTGCTGGCGATCGCGGCTATAAAACCAAATGCTGACCCGTTCGACCTGAAGGGTATGGGCAGCAACCTGGGTAATCTGCTGCATTGCCGCTGTCAATTTGCCCGAGTAGATCGCGTGCGATTGAGATAACTCAATCATGGCGGATTGCTGAAGCCAAAGCTGATTTTCTCGCAGTTTGCGCGTTGCTTCGACCTGGTTTCGTTCGGCTTCGATTTGCTTGCGATCGCTAATGTTGGTACTGACCACCGTCACCACCCAGGAGTTCGTCGTTTGATCCCAACGGGATGTTGAACTTTCCGAGATCCAATGCACTGCGCCATTGGCATGACGAAACCGATATTCGACCGTAATCGGTTCTTGCGCAAAAATAGCTTGATAGCGGGGCAACAAAATATTCTGCCAATCTTCTTCAGGAATTTGGCGATACCAGAGCAATTTATTAGACATCAACTCTGTCGGCGTAAAACCGAACACATGCTCACTACCAGCAGAGCAATATTCATACTGCCAATCGACCTCTGCATACCCCTGAGAAAGATCCATTTGCTGAAAAGGTTGATACAAACGATAGCTAACGATACAGGCGATCGCATGATCCAAAATATCACTCAGCTTTGCCTGAGAAATTTGTAAGGCAGTGGTTCGCTCTTGGATCTGATGTTCGAGCGAGGCATTCAGAGTTTGCAAACTGTGGTGCAACTCCGCTTGTTGAATGGCGATCGCCATTTGTACTGCCACAAGTTTTAACAGGTCTGACTCCGCCTGTTGCCACTGGCGAGATGTCTGGCATTGATGCACCAGCAACAACCCCCAAAGGTGATGAGGATTGCAAACGGAGTGCGACGGGTGGGCGATCGCCTCGGTCACTGGGCAAGTCTGTTTCAAGTCATCCTGATCAACCCAGATTGGGGTTGCCAACACGGCTTTGACCTGAAATGGCTTGAGCAATGACAAACAAGCAGGGGTTAAATCTACCCGGTCAATATCTGCAATGGCGATGGATTTGCCGTGGATCAGATCTGCAAACAACGGCTCTTGATGGCAGGGTTGATCAAACTGATTGCCCAAACACGATGGCAGTGTCGGCAGAACCGATTCGGCAACCACTCGCACTCGGGTGTTCGGATCAAATTGATACACAACCACCCGATCGGCTTTGATGGCTTGACATACTTCTTCAACACTGGTGTCGAGAATCGTTTGCAGATTCAGCGATTGACGAATTCGTAGGGCGATCGCACTAATCAGTTGCTGCTGTTGCTGTTGCCATTTCAACTGTTGCTGCAAGCGAAATTGCTGGATGGTAGTGCGGGCGATCGCACAAAAGCTTTCGGATGTGAGAGTGCCTTTGACTAAATAGTCCTGGACACCTCGTTTAATCACTTGCACAGCCAGTCGTTCGTCACCCTGCCCGGTGAGAACAATCACTGGAGTTGCTGACATGCCAAACTGCTGTTCTAGCATGTCCAAAAACTCCAACCCATTCATATCAGGCAGGTCATAGTCGAGCACAATTAGATCTGGCAAAACTTGCTGACACAAAGCGATCGCCTCTTTGCCAGACGTTGCTTCTAGAACGATATATTGGCTCTGGCTATCTCGCAGCAAAAACCGACGATAAATCGTTTGATCCGTGATCGAATCTTCAATTAGCAAAACTGTTGGGCGATCGCTCATCATGTTTTATCACAGCTTGTTCAATCAATCTCAATGCTGTTTCACACTCGTGCTTTAGATTCTAAATTTTGCAGGGGTGGAGGGGATAACCCCCCTTCTGGGGACGCAACCCCCAATCTCACATAGAGCAAAACGTAGTGGTTACACGACTAGGGCATTGAGTCATTTTTAAATAACGGATCAACTCGATCGATTTGAGAAACTATAGCGGTCCTCAATCAATTGTGAGATAGGTAGTTTGTGAGAACCGCACCCCTTCGGGGTGCGGTTCTCACAAACCATTTGAGGTTGCAATAGACGGTTCTATGCAGAAAATCTCTAGTTTTTCAAGGAAACGTTGATCTCACCCTCTTTCAAATTAACGGTTTAGATTTAGTTTTTAACTAGTGTTGCAAACACGAAATTTTGCACCATGGGGGTTTGGGGGCTGTGCCCCCAAGAGGGGGTAAAACCCCCTCCACCCCCTCTAAAACTTTTAAGTTGGTGTACTAGTGTTGCAAACACGAAATTTTGCAACCTGGGGGTTTGGGGGCTGTGCCCCCAAGAGGGGGTAAAACCCCCTCCACCCCCTCTAAAACTTTTAAGTTGGTGGACTAGTGTTACTGAATGGACGGATGAATTTGCCTTCAGACCCCGATTTTAGGAAAATCGGCTGACCATCAGGATTGAAATATAGCAGTACGCATTAGGGTTAGGACGGTGCAGGGATTTAACCCCTGCGTGGGGGCGGTGCCCCCACCCCCCTGATGTCTTAACTAGCCTGCGTAGAGTCATAACAGGATTAATTGTCCCCATTTTCCACTAGAAATGTGGAATACCTGGGTATAGCAGAAGGCTTTATCGGTTGCCCATAAAATGTTACGTTTTGACAGCGATCGCGGCTCTGGTTTGGGCACTATAAAGCTGATCGAGTGTGAGCCCTGGCGGGATAATATGCGAATTCTGCTGGTTGATGATGATGAAATCCTGACACAAACGTTGGTGCCCATTCTCACAGCCCAACACTATGCCGTAGATGTGGCTGTAGATGGCGAAGATGGTTGGGACTATGCCCAGGCAGCAACCTACGACTTAATTGTGCTGGATGTAAACTTGCCCAAATTTGATGGCATTCGCTTATGCCATCGGTTGCGGCAATCGGGGTATGACAAACCTATTTTGCTTTTAACAGCAAAAGGCACCAGTTCTGACAAGGTAGTTGGACTAGATGCGGGTGCTGATGACTATGTCGTCAAACCTTGCACCCCTGAAGAACTGGGCGCTCGAATTCGGGCTTTGTTGCGGCGTAAAAATCCATCTGCCTCTCCTATCTTAACGTGGGGAAATTTGCGCTTTGATCCGAGTCTGTGCGAGGTCACCTACAACGGTAAGCCCCTCACGCTATCCCCTAAAGAATATGGTTTGCTAGAGCTATTTCTGCGCAATCCACAACGCATTTTTAATAGCAGCCTTATCCTAGAACACCTTTGGAGTTTTGAAGATATTCCCAGTGAAGAAACGGTGCGATCGCACATTAAGCGGTTACGCCAAAAACTGAAAGCCGTTGGGATTGAAGACATGATTGAAAATATTTATGGCATGGGCTATCGCCTGAAGACGGCTATCCCTCAGCCTAGTGCTGCCGATCAAGCAAGAACGGCGGCAGTCGCCGCATGGGATCGGCTAAAAACACCGATTTTAGAACGGGTCTCAGTTATAGAACAGGCGATCGCGGCATTGCGCACCACTACCCTGTCAACCGATCTGCATCAGCAAGCCGAACATGCGGCTCACAAGCTAGCCGGATCTCTGGGGATGTTTGGATTTGCCGACGGATCTCAAATTGCTCGCAAAATTGAAGATTGGTTTCATGGCAATCCCACCCCTGGCGACTTTGCCGATTTAGAACTGATGGTGGCACGCCTGCGTCGAGAACTGGCAAAACCACCTTATTCTACCGATGAAGATTGGTTGTCGCTGTTCAATGCCGAAGACACTCAGCCCCCGGCGCGTGATATTCCGCTGGTGTTGATCGTAGAAACTGATGCCCACCTGGCACAGCAACTGAATGTGGAAGCCACGAAGCGGCAGATGCGAACCGTCATTTCAGCGAATCCAGCTCGCGCGATCGCCCTGATTGAGGAAGAATTGCCCGATGTCGTGTTGATGGATCTGACCTTTCCCAACACCCCCTATAAAGGGCTGGACTTGTTGCAAGATGTATCCACGCGATTTCCTCGTTTACCGATTTTGGTATTTACTGCCAATGATACGTTTAGCGATCGCCTGGAAGTTGCTCGCCGCTACGGACATGGTTTTATCTCTAAATCTTGTCCTGTGGGTAATGTTTTAGACATTGTTCAAAGTAAGATTCGGACGCGTCAGCCGACGGTGGTTACCGTACTGGCCGTAGATGACGATCCATTAGTGGCAGAGATCTTGCAGCGTTTTTTGCAACCCTGGGGCATTGAGCTGAAAACGCTCCATGATCCGCGCCATTTTTGGGAAACCTTAAACAACATTCGACCCGACTTGTTAATCTTGGACATCGAAATGCCTCATATCAATGGCATTGAGCTATGCCAGGTGGTTCGCAATGATCCACAGTGGGAAAGCTTGCCGATTTTGTTCCTCTCCAGTCGCCGAGATGCCGAAAGTATCTACAAGATTTATCGTGCTGGAGCCGATGATTATATTGCTAAGCCGTTTACCGAACCCGAACTGGTGACCCGTATTTTCAATCGATTAGAACGTCATTACCTTTTGCGGCATCTAGTAACCACTGAAAAGGTTACACAACCCCATTGAAGGCACTGATGCCGAGGGAACTCATCCTGCTTCCCTGACCGTATGAGTGTTGGTTATCAACAACTTGGTTTGCCATACTTGGTTTACCATTCGCATTTCCGCATTTGCTGTACAGCATCGGAGTAGGGTAGGTTGCATCAGTATCTCCCCTGTCTATTTATTTATCGGAGTCCTAGAGGAAATTTGAGATGGGTATTAAAAGTGTTCTCATAATTGATGATGAGGCGGATATTCGCGAAATTGCCAAAATCAGTTTGCAAATCACTAAAAGTTGGAACGTATTAACGGCTTCATCGGGTACAGAAGGTATGGCGATCGCTATTAGCCAACAACCCGATGTCATTTTGCTGGATGTCATCATGCCAGAAGTTGATGGTCTCACCACCCTCAAAAACCTCAGCACTAACCCCAAAACTCAGCATATCCCTGTGATTTTGTTAACCGCCACCGTGAGAGCAGCAACCCGACAACAATATGCCCAACTAGGTGCCAAAGCCGTATTGGTCAAGCCTTTTGATCCGGGTATCTTTGGGGATCAAATTGAAGAAGTATTAGGGAAAAATGCAGTCGCTTAAGAATCGTGGATGTCATAAAACCTGATTCCATTGGAGAGGGCGACGGCTGAGCCATCGCCCTCTCTATCTATTGGAATTACACAAGTTCCTATAGCAATGCTCAACGGCATGACATATACATTGTGGCGTGAGAGCCGCACTCTGCGCGGCTCTCACACCGTTTCTAGATGAAGACGTGCTGAATGGATGTGCAAGTTCGTTAAGTACAGAAACGGCATTGTGGGGCGCTCCGCGCCCCACAATGCCGTACTAAATCAACCTGCACAGTGATATAAATCTGTGCTCCTTAACGAGACCGTGTTTCGTTAGAGGTCATCGCTTGAAACGGCGTTGGGAAAAAAATTACATTATTCGGCTCTGGATTTCGACCGTTTCGGTAAATCGGGAGTTCAACCACAAATTCCGACCCTTCACCCGGAATTGATTGGCACTTCAGTTCCCCGTTGTGATTTTCCACCACAATTTGATAGCTAATTGATAAACCCAGCCCTGTTCCTTTACCAATGGGCTTAGTTGTAAAGAAAGGATCAAATAACTTGGTCTGCACCTGATCCTGGATCCCGGCACCCGTATCGGCGATGCGAATGGCAACGCACTCTGAATTCACTAATTGGGTCTGAATCCGAATCTCGTAGACCAGAGGATGAGAGACAGGGGAACGGTTTTCATACTGTTCTTCCAGGGCATCGATCGCATTGGAGAGCAAATTCATAAAGACTTGATTGAGTTGCCCAGGATAGCAGTGGATATCGGGTAGCTCTCCATACGCTTTGATCACTTGAATTTCAGGACGATGCAGGGTGGCTTTGAGACGATGTTGCAAAATCATCAAAGTGCTATCCAACCCTTCATGGACATTGGCAGTTTTTAACTCTGCTTCATCTAACCGTGAAAAAGAGCGGAGCGATTGCACAATATCGCGGATGCGCTCTGAACCCACTTTGATGGACGATAACAGCCGGGGCAAATCGATTGACAGAAATTCTAAATCAATGGTCTCAATGGCGGATTGGATTTCAGGTTTTGGGGTGGAATAGTGTGTCTGATAAAGCATCAGGATGCGCAACAAATCATTAATATAATCGTTGGCATAGGTCACATTGCCATAGATGAAATTGATTGGATTGTTGATTTCATGCGCAACCCCTGCCACCAGTTGACCCAGGCTTGACATCTTTTCGCTTTGCACCAGTTGCGACTGGGTTTTCTGCAATTGTTGCAGCATTTCTTCGAGCTGCTGAGTTTGTTGTTTGAGTTGCTGTTCCGACTGTTGTAGTGCGTGTTCAAACTGCTTGCGTTCGCTAATATCGGTCGAAATCCCACAAACAGCCTGAGGATGTCCGTCCGCATCAACTAAAGGAAATTTAACGGAAATATAAGTATGCAAGCCGTCTTTCAGCAGGATGCTTTCCTCTTGGCTGATAGGCTTTCCAGTCAAAAGAACAGCCTGGTCACTTTCCCAAAATACATCGGCGATCGCCTGAGGAAAAATATCGTAGTTAGATTTGCCTTGAATGTCTGCCTGAGTAATATCAAACAGCACTTCAAACTGATGATTGATCAGCAAAAAACGTCCTTGACGATCTTTGACATACATCACCGTTGGTGAATTATCCAGAATTGCTTGGATTTGGGCAACACTTGCTTGCAAAGCTTGTTCTGCCTGTCGCCGCTGCATAAAGATGTCATTAAAAGTGTGGGCTAAAAATCGAATTTCATTGTTGGGTAACGCCGATGGCAACGCAAATTGGTTGAAGCTGAGGCTATCTCTGACGGATTGATTGAGCTGTTTTAAGGGCTGTAAAATATTGCGCCGAATTAGCCACCACATCAATCCCAGCATCCCCAATGTGCCGACTAACATAGTGACGCTAGACGTGGCGACGATGCGCCAGGTGATGGCTTGCACGTGCTCTGTTTCCTGAGCAACTACGACTAAGCCATGTTTGCCGGGATCAAACGCTTCATTGTAGAGGGAGGATAGTTGCACGATCGTTTCTTTGCCATGCAACATCATATGCGTTTGGATTTCACCATCGTGGCGCAAGCTTTCTTGAATGGCAGCTTGCAACTCAGGATAGTTGTTGGTGTAAGACGTCTGATCGGCGTCTGCGGAGGCATACGCCAAAGCACGACCACTGGGATCAATGATCAGGACTTCGACGATTTCATTAGGGGTAATGTATTTTTCGGTAATGCGTTGCAGTGCGGTCAGGTCAGAGGTTTCTAAGAGTTCTTGAGACGAGAGTTGTAGCGATCGCACTATCGAGTCAAGATGTTCCTGTTCCTCCTCAACTAAATTTTCTTTGACCAAAAAGTAGTTAACGCCTAACGTCATACAGCCCATCAGCAGCAAGGAGATGCTGAAGCCTGTAAGCAATTGATCGGATAAACCCGTCTGACGAAATAAGCGTTTCATGACGTTTCATAGAGATGGTCTTAAAACTTGAGGTAGTAGTACTCATGTAATGAATTTTGGTGGCACGGGCGACGCCCGTGCCACCAAAATTCATTACATTTTTAGGACTACCAAACTTGAGATGTCTAAATTCTGGTATGACACTCCTGCTCATACCAAGATGACGGTACTGATTTTCAAACGTAGACAAAGAATGTGGCAACTTTGTGACAACGCACTAAAATGTGGCGATCGCATACGCATGCTTGTCTTTCCACATGAATGCCACATTTAATCTTTAAGATTCAATGTAGTGATTCGGTCATCGATATGGTGCAGAATCACGGGTTCCACTTCTTTGAAAGTATGTGATGCAGTTGGAATTTCCTGAATCTTCCTCATCTCAACATTCACCGGAAGGGATGTTGCCATTAGTAATTGATGAACGCTTGGTGCATTCGTTCAATTATTGGAACCAGGGTGTGCAAAAAGGGATGCGATATGGCAACCATCTCTACGCTCACATTCGTTCTTATGCTGTAGGACAACGGTCTCAGGCCTATGAACTTGGGTGCGAATGGGCAGAGAAACACGCAAAAGTCTGTATAACGGTTACTGAATATGGCTACTCAATTTGGGTGAATCTGCGATCGCTTCAGTTCTAAATAAGTAGATTGCAAGGATTTGAGATGAAACTCTCTCCCATGACTCGCTACTACATTCGTAAATTGTTAAATCAATTTTCTCAAGATTTAAAAAGTGTTGTTGCACCTGGAGCTGGGTTGTATGCTGACTCTTTATCTGACCTGGATGAAGTGCTGCATAGTCTATATTTAGAAGCCGAAGAACTCAACACGGTCATGCAAAAATTGGAGAATTTGACCCATGTTCATCAGGCAATTAAATCTCAAGTTTCCGTCCGAAAAGAGTATTGCGATAAGTTAACTGAATTAGAACAACAAATCTTTTGGCTGTTGGGTTTTAAACGGGAATCAGGGTGTTAGAGAGTTACTGATTCTGAAGATATTTTATAGTTCAAACTATAGCAGCCGAGAGGCTGGTTGAACGAGGTGCAGGGGTGGAACCCCTGGCTGGGGGCGCAGCCCCCACACCCCCACTGTCCTAAGCATCTACTCAATGGCTATAAATCTTGATTTCTAAAATATCTGCTCCATTAAGCAAGGCTGAGTACTAGCGAGTTGATCTGAGGAGAAACTATGAATCAGGTGACATCTGGACATAATGATTTGGCTGATTTTGGTGTTGATCATGCCTTCAAAGATTTGAATACATTAATCAGTCATGAATTGCGAACTCCCTTGACGTCGATTCGCGGTGTGCTGGGGTTGTTGCGTAGTGGTCAACTCACATCATTGTCGGAGGAAGGGCAACGACTACTGGAGATTGCAGTCAATAATACGAATCGGCTAATTCGTTTAGCGAATGCAATTGACCAGGACACCATGCTGGATATGACGATTTTGTCAGCTCGTGATATCGAAGAGTTTCAATTAGAAAATGATCTGCATTCTGCTCTCGAACGACAAGAGTTTCGGTTGTTTTATCAGCCGATCGTGTCTACAGAAACTGGGAAGATCAATTGTTTTGAAGCCTTAGCTCGCTGGCATCATCCAACCCGAGGCATTGTTTCTCCTGATATTTTTATCCCCATGGTCGAAAAGAATGGGTTAATTCATCAACTCGGGATGAATTTAATGAATCAGGCGTGTGAACAATTGAAGATTTGGCAGGCAGACTATCCGACCAAGCAAGCCCTTTCGATTAGTGTTAATCTTTCGCCGATTCAATTATTACAACCCCGCCTGGTTTATCAAGTCAGAGAGATTTTAGAAAAAACGAATCTGGCTCCCCATTGTCTTAAGTTAGAAATTACAGAAAGCGCTTTAATATTTAATCGAGACGTGGCGATCGCCATTATCTCAGACCTCAAAGCCATGGGCGTACAAATTTATATTGATGACTTTGGTACGGGCTATTCTTCACTGGGTCGGCTGCAAGATTTTCCCATTAATGCGCTAAAGATCGATCGCTCTTTTATCTACCATCAGCAGTGGGATATTACAGGAGCCATCATTCTACTGGCATCTCGTCTGGGCTTAGATGTAATTGCGGAAGGGGTAGAGACCCTGGAAGAAGTGACGTTTCTAAAACAGTTGGGCTGCAAACGCATTCAAGGATACTTCTTTTCTAAACCCGTCGATAGTCAAGCTGCCACCGTGCTTCTGAAAAATTCTCTATAGTCGTTCACGTCTCGGTAGTCTCATAGGGCTTCGCATCTAGATGGAGTAATAGTGTTGTGTGAGAGCCGCGCGAAGCGCGGCTCTCACACAACACTATTTAGACTTCAGCCGCCTGAGGTGGATGTAGTGCCAGCACCTTTTTCAAGTACTGTCCGGTGTAAGACTGTTCTACGTTTGCAACAGTTTCGGGGGTACCCTGGGCAATAATTTCGCCACCGCGATCGCCGCCTTCGGGTCCCAGATCGATTACCCAATCTGAACAGCGAATCACATCCAGATTATGTTCGATCACCAAAACGGTGTTGCCCATATCTGCCAAACGTTGTAGCACATCGAGCAACTTATGGACATCGTAAAAAGATAAGCCGGTGGTCGGTTCATCAATAAGATACAGAGTCTTACCTGTGGCACGACGAGAGAGTTCGGTTGCCAGTTTTAAGCGCTGAGCTTCACCTCCCGATAGGGTGGGCGCAGTTTGCCCCAGACGGATATATCCCAGTCCCACATCCACCATAGTTTGTAAGCGAGCTTTGGCTTTAGGGATATTCTCAAAAAATTCTGAGGCTTCTTCCGCTGTCATATCCAGCACTTCGGAAATAGACTTGCCTTTGTATTTCACCTGAAGTGTTTCTCGGTTATAGCGTGCGCCTTTGCAGACTTCGCACTGCACATAGACATCGGGTAAAAAATTCATCTCGATGACATTCACCCCTTGGCCCCCGCACGCTTCGCAACGTCCGCCTTTGACGTTAAAGGAAAACTGACCGGGTTTGTAGCCTCTCGCTTTGGCTTCCAGGGTTTCGGAAAATAGATCGCGGATGACATCAAATACCCCGGTGTAGGTGGCGGGGTTGGAACGGGGCGTGCGTCCGATGGGCGATTGGTCAATCACGATCGCCTTATCCAGAGCATTCAAACCCTTGATTTGCTCCATTTCTTTGGGATGGGGGATTTTATGCCCAAAGTGATGTTGCAACGCAGGATAGAGCAATTCATTAATCAGCGTCGATTTGCCCGAACCGGACACGCCAGTAACACACACCAGTTTACCCAACGGGATATCGACATTGATTTGCTTCAGGTTATTGCGATAGGCATCCCGGATGCGCAGGAAACAACCGTTACCGGGGCGTCGTTCCATGGGGGTGTGAATTACCCGTCGCCCAGACAGGTAAGCGCCGGTGAGAGAATCGGCAGCCTTGAGAATGGCATCGAGATCGCCCTGAGCCACAATGCGACCGCCATGAACGCCAGCCCCCGGCCCAATATCCACAACATAATCAGCCGCTCGAATCGTGTCTTCGTCATGTTCGACCACGATCAGGGTATTGCCCAGATCCCTTAGCCGATTCAGGGTAGAGAGCAGGCGATCGTTATCTCGTTGGTGTAGCCCGATGCTGGGTTCATCCAAAACATAGAGCACTCCGGTCAGCCCAGAGCCGATCTGGGTTGCCAAGCGGATGCGCTGAGCTTCACCACCCGACAGGGTCATCGCCGTGCGATCGAGGGTGAGGTAGTCGAGTCCGACATCTAGCAAAAATTGCAGACGAGCGCGGATTTCTTTGAGTGCCAGGTCGCCAATCTGGGCTTGTCGAGAGCTGAGTTTCAAGTCTTCGATCCGTTGGAGCGATTCTCGAATGGATGTGCTGGTCAGGTCTTTGAGACGATATTGTCCCAGACGCACTGCCAGAGATTCTGGTTTGAGGCGATCGCCACCGCAGACTTCGCAGGGTTGATCGATCAAATATTGTTCGAGTTTCTGCTTATAAACTTCCGAGGTCGATTCTCGATATTGTCGATCGAGAATCGTCATGGCACCTTCATAGCGCCGATGATAGCCTTTGGTATCGCGGTAGCGAGAGTCGGTTTCGACGTAAATTTTTTCGTCCGATCCATACAAGATTACGTGCTGTTGATCGGGGGTGAGTTTGTTCCAGGGGGTTTGGATTTCGAAGCCAAAGGCTTGACCGACCCCGTACAGCAACGAGAAATAGTAGGTGTTATCTTTGTCAGACCAGGGCGCGATCGCCGCATACACCGGCAGCGTTGGATCGGGAACAACTAAGTCTGCCGAAAATGTGCGCAGGCTACCTAAGCCATGGCAGTGGGGACAGGCACCATAGGGCGAGTTAAAGGAAAATAGTCGGGGCGACAATTCTTCCATGACTGCACCATGTTCGGGGCAGGCAAAATTTTCAGAAAAGACGATTTCGATCGATTTCGGAGATTCGTCTTCCTCGGGCGGCTGACCGTAACGTCCGGCGGGTTCGGCTGCCATTTTAGGTAAGACTGCCAATTGCAAATCGGGGTTGGTGATCGGCAACGCGACGACGGTTCCCCGTTCATCGGGTAAAACTTCGATCATGGCGATGCCTTCCGATCGCTTCAGACAGGTTGAAAGCGAATCAACCAGCCGTTCCTGGATGCCGTCTTTTTTCACCAGGCGATCGACAACAATTTCAATATTGTGGCTGTGGTTTTTGGGTAGTTCGATATTGTCCGACAGTTCGCGCACTTCGCCATTCACCCGCACCCGGACAAACCCTTCGGCAGCAAGGCTAGACAGCAATTTTTTATGCGTTCCCTTTTTGCCTCGCACCACCGGAGCCAAAATTTGAAAGCGGGTGCGATCGGGCAAGTCCAAAATGCGATCGCACATTTCATCAATCGTTTGCGGCACAATCGAGCGATCGCAATGGGGGCAATGGGGTTCGCCAGCCCGACCAAACAGCAACCGCAGATAGTCGTAGATTTCCGTGACCGTACCGACGGTAGAGCGGGGGTTGTGGGAGGTGGATTTCTGGTCGATCGAGATCGCAGGACTCAAGCCCTCGATAGCATCAACATCGGGCTTATCCACCTGTCCTAAAAACTGACGGGCATAGGCACTCAGCGATTCGACATAGCGCCGTTGTCCTTCTGCAAAAATCGTGTCAAATGCCAGCGACGACTTACCCGAACCCGATACGCCCGTGAGGACGATGAGGCGATCGCGCGGTAACTCCAGATCAATATTCTTGAGGTTATGCTGCCGTGCGCCGCGAATGCGGATGCAGTTATCTGGGTCGATCGTCGAGGACAGGCGATGAATCGTTGAGGGCTTGGTTTTGCCTTTCCCATTGGCAGGTTCGGGGGTTGAGTTAGCCGTGTCTAACTCAGAACTCAATACTGAGACCTTAGAACTCTTGTCAGTCGTCCGTTTGGGCATAGGGGCAGGCAGTTGGGCTGAATAGCAACAGATTTTAACAATTGTATCGTTAACCTCACGATACTTGCCGAACCACAGGCACGGAACTTGATCGCTCGATGCCTATCCTAGCGCGATCGCTTAATTTAGTACATAGGTTCTAGCGATCGCAATGGTGGTTAGCAGTTGACTATGAATAACGGTTTGAATTTTTGCGGACTAAAATCGTGGAGGAGTGCGATCGCATTGTTTGGTAACAGCGAGTGGAAATCGTTCATCAACTTTGGCGGCTTTGCGAAAATCTGTGGCAATTTGCACTGGCGCATGAAGACTTAACCCTTGGTATTACCACAGGTTTACTTACTTTATTGGGGTGGCTAATCTCGAAACTTTGGCGATGGTTGCGACGACACAAGCCACTCATACCACCAGCAGATACCTTACCATTTGACATTATTCCGCCTTATGCCGACGCGCATCAGGTATTACGGCAACTTCTGGGTAGCCCCAAAGATATTGCTGATGATGCGCTGGCAGATTTCAACATTCCCTATCAAATTCGGCAGACGGGACGGAACATAACCCAGGAACTACAACAAATCCTCAATCAAACAGGTTGGGTTTTGGTTTTGGGACAAACGGGATTAGGCAAAACACGGGAATCCGCAGAACTTGCTCAAAGGCTAAATGCACAAGGTTGGACGATTCTAAAGCTGAAAGCCGGAGAATGGCTTGATAAAACCCATAGTCCCGATTTTGCCCAGATTGGCACCGATCGCCAATTACTCTTTTTCTTCGATGATCTGAATCGTCTCTTTTATCGCGATCAACGCTTGCGGCAAAAAGGGACGCAAGAGACTGACCAATTAGCTCTACCATCATTGCCAGAACGATTGTTAGACCTCATACAAGACTACGAACTTGCCTGCCGTCGAGAACAGGTTCGGGTGATTGCAACAGCACGTAATGAAAAGGAAACCTCAGATCCGTCAGAACCGAGTGAATGGGAAAAACTAGCACTCGATCGCTATCCCAAACTCAGCGAACGGTTTGGGTACTATGAGTTGCCTAAGCCCCAAAAAACAGCCTTTGCCCAATTATTATCAGACACCATCCCCAACACCCAAATTCAGGCAGATGCCCGAGAGTACACCCAAATTGCCCGATACAACGATGACACGTTTCGTAATGTAGTTGTGAATTTGCGCAATGCCCAGTTTGAACACCGTGTTCTGATGCTACAAACCTACGAGCCAACCTTGCAGGGCAGTTGGCGTAACCGATTTGTCTTGGCGCAAAAACGCTATCAAGGTGCAACCTACATTTACGATGCGGTAGAACTCCTGCGAACGGTAGGGGTTGATCTGTACGCATTTACAGTGTTACCAACCGCAGAAATGATTGCACATCATCGGAGGCATTGGTGGCAAAAGTTGCGCCACAGGCAACAAATTCGGGCAGCTCTGCGTTATCTGATCGAGGTCGAAAGCATCCTCAGCCCCAGCGATGGACAGATTGAAGCAAAATCGACACCCAGTCTTCCCATCGAATCCTATTTAGCTCAATTAGTCGAGTTAATCCTAAAACTCTCGCAACAATACCCCAATCAACTCCTCGATTCAGTGTTTTACCTGGGAAATACCGCATACAATTTTGGCTCTAAACAAGACGCGATCGCCAGTTATGATCAAGCGATCAAGATTAAAGTGGACAAATATGACGCATGGTACAACCGGGGGGTTGCTCTTTCTGCTGTAGGGCGACAGCAAGACGCAATCGCCAGTTATGATCAAGCGATCGCGCTCAAAGCAGACTTACACAAAGCCTGGTACAACCGGGGGAATGCCCTGTCTGCCTTGGGGCAACAGCAAGAAGCAATTGATAGCTATGATCAAGCGATCAAGATCAACGCGGAGTATCACGAAGCCTGGAACAACCGGGGGCTTGCACTGGGCACGTTAGGGCAATATCAAGAGGCAATTGCGAGCTATGGTCAGGCGATCAAGATCAGAGCTGACTTACATGGAGTCTTATACAACCAAGGGAATGCCCTGTCATCCTTAGGGCAATATCGAGAGGCGATCGCCAGTTATGATCAAGCGCTTAAGATCAAAGCGGACTACTACGAAGTCTGGAACAACCGGGGGCTTGCCCTAGAGGCATTAGGAAAACAGCAAGAAGCGATTGATAGCTATGATCAAGCGATCGCGCTCAAAGCAGACTTACACGAAGCCTGGTATAATCGGGGGCTTGCTCTATCTGCCTTAGGGCAACAGCAAGAAGCAATCGACAGTTATGACCAGGCAATAAAGCTCAAAGCAGATTACCCCGACGCTTGGTATAACAAAGCCTGTTGTTATGGGTTGCAAGGAGCGGCGAAACCTGCCCTTGAGTCATTGCAACAGGCGATCGATCTTGATCCGAAGTGTCGAGAGTGGGCAAAAAGAGATGCTAATTTTGAGCCGATTCGAGACGATCCGCGGTTTCAGGCATTGATCAATGGCGCTGGATAGATCTTCCATACCCTCTCCGGTAGAGACGAAGCGGTTACTTTTATCGCGACGATTTCAAACTAAAATTTTGGGTGAAAACACTTTGTCCCAATAAGCCCATAGATGGGGTTGAGATTCCCGGCATTTATGAAAATGCCAGAAATCTTGAAACGCCGGGAATCTGAAACGAGATACGCCAATGGTTGGCTATTTCACGTCATGGGTTGGCATAAAGTTTGCTTGTTAGCCGTTTGGCATGAGCAGTAACCAAGGTTAATAACGTGGATCAATAGGTAAAACTGCAATAGATATCGCCAGGGATGGTTAGAACGGTGTGTCAGTGCGAATACCTTACCCGCATTCCCCGTAGGCAACGAAATGCGATCGCCCTAACTCAATCACCCTTCACCTCTCCACCCCTTTACCTCTCGGCGGTGCCGATGTTGGGGATGAATTTGAACGTGCAACCAAAGGTTTCACCTTCAAATTCATCCCGCTGGCAAGCAATGCCTACCTCTCTACCCCTTCACCCCTCCA
>NZ_JBSLYH010000042.1:0-72050 GCF_055793305.1 Calyptranema fuscum S582 | reverse complement strand
CAAGGGGGACGGCGACAGCCGGGGGTTGAATAAGACGCAGCTTCACACTAAATCGGTATAACTTAATTGCGTAGGTCATTAAGTTGAACATCAGAAACAATGGGGTGGCGCGGCTCAGCCGCGCCACCCCATTATTTCACCAGAGGATTTGCCGCAGGCAAAATAATAGCACCGTTCAAGACGAGATCGGGTTTAACCCCCAATCTTCAACAGTTCTACGTCAAACACCAACGTGGCATTGGGTGGAATGACGCCACCCGCACCGCGCGAACCATAGCCCAGATCCGGCGGGATAATCAGTTGCCGACGACTGCCGACTCTCATGCTGCCGACGCCTTCATCCCAGCCTTTGATCACTTGACCGACGCCCAGTTTGAAAGAAAAAGGACGATTGCGATCGCGGGAACTGTCAAACTTAGTGCCATCTTCTAAGGTGCCCGTGTAGTGAACGGTTACAGTCTGACCAGGTTGGGGGGTGGCACCCGTTCCTTCTACCAGGTCAACGTATTTGAGTCCAGACGTTGTCGTCGTTACATTTGCTTCGCTAGCCATATCATCTAAAAATGTGGAAGGTTGTGTTTCTTCGGGAGCTTCAGCGATCGCACCTGTGGCAACAATCTCTGGGATTGTTTCGGTTATTTCCGGTTGAGACATTTCAGCGGCGATCGCCTCAGAAGGCTTGTTTAACTGGGCAACCACCAGAAACAGGCAACAGACGACCATCACCCCTAGACTGATAAGAATTTCTCTCACAATCTGTTTTCCTCTCATTACAAAATCCTAACGTTGCAGATAAGGTTCAGCTATAGCCCGTTTCTCAGTGTACTCGCCCATCTAGCGCTTATATCACCTATTTCCATGAATGACGATGCATGAATGACGATGGTGTAGACCAGGGGCGCAATGATAGCAAAGACAATGACTCAGAATCCCTAAAGCCGATTTTCCAGGTCGCGGACTTGCCGTTCCAGGCGATCGATTCGCCCTCGCAACTCATCCATCTCGTTTTGCCGAGGCACCCCCAAATCTTGCAACACATTGCGCAGCTGGCGTTGAAATTGCACTTCCCAGTTTCCTTGCTCCGTCTTCAGTTGCTTCATCAACTCATTGACAAAATTATTGGCTTGTTCGGAATCCAGCTTGCCATCTTTCACCCATTGGTCGCTAACTTCACGCAATTTATCGGCAACTAATGACGTTGTGCCAATGCCAATCATTAACAACTGTCTAATTATATTGTTGCTATCCATATCAAACCTCCGGTTTATGAAATCCCCGATCTCTATAACTCTGGGTAGCCAAAAATTTAGAGAATAAGATTACAGTCTTATTCTTACAAATTTGTTTGGCATTGCTAAACATTAAGTGTGAATTTGAGCAGCTTTAACACTGCTAAATCGGCATCTTTTGGGCAGTCTATAGAAGAATTCTTTCGTAAGACAGACCTGACAGACCATACCATTTGGAACACTAGTAGGAATTAGGGTAATGGCAGAACTTTGTGCATCAAGTTTTCGCAGCGTTGACTCAGCAGAAATGTTTTCGGCAGAAATGACTATGGTAATTGAGTGTCTAAAAATCCATGTTGCTCCATCTTTGAGAGAAAGATTTGTGCAAAAGGATGAAGAAATTTGGACGCCAATGCTTTCAGCCTACCCTGCCTTTTTGGGTAAGGAAGTGTGGATCAGCCCCGATGAGTTATCAGAAGTTGTTTTGATCATTCGTTGGGAAAGCTTTGAAGGATGGCAATCGATTCCCGCACAAGAGCTACAGCGGGTTGAAAACGAATTTAACGCAGCCCTGAATGGCGATTATGAAATCGTCGATTCTTCTCGATATCAGGTGCGTAAGTTTCTACGGGAAGGTTAGGCATGTAACCCTACATTCGGGATGAATTTGCGCGTGAAACCGAAGGTTTCACGCGCAAATTCATCCCTAAAATCAGTACCGCCAATTTTATGGATGGGTGTACTAGGATTGAACAGTACTGCATTGACGATGTTCTTCTGATGGCTGACTGTCCCCGTTGTCGGCAAGTGATAGATGCTCAAGCGATCGCCTGTCCCCATTGTCACTATGTACTCAAAGCCCATGGTCACCCTGGAATTCCGCTCTATCGAGCCGAGGGCAAAGACCCCCTATGTGACACCTGTATCTACCATGCAGATGACACCTGCAACTATCCCCAGCGCCCCTATGCCAGCGATTGCACCCTGTATACCGATGTTCATCCGCGAGAACTGGTGAAACGGGTAACGCTTAGCCCCAGCCAATCGCTGACACTCTGGTTAAGACGTAATGCCGTATGGTTCATCCTGTTGGGGATGATCGCTGTCAGTTTATTGTTGGTGTTGATCGGGTAGCCTGACCCTGACCTGAGCAACCCGATATTCTTTGGGAAATCACGCGATCGGGCGATCGCAGCGGATGACGTGAGACCTTCACAATTTCCTCAAAATGTTTTTGTAGGTTGGATATAGAGCTAGATGTGGGCAGCATTTAGCAGGAGATCTCGCGAACAGCGATCGCCCTGGCGACGTCCAAACTCAGGTAGCCCCGGAAATGTAATGATTTTTTGTGGCGCGGGCGACGCCCGCGCCACAAAAAATCATTACATGGATACCATGACCCAAACTCATAAAGAATAGGGATAAAATTCTCTCCGGATAGAGAGGAATGTTTTATTCGAATTTCTTTAGAATCAGAGACGCAACATCATGCGAAACTATCTCTGCTTCAGTGATGTTATAGATAGGTAGGTAATTTTTTGAAACGCTCACGGCGTGGGTGTTCTATAAAATTATCCGCCCAGTTGAAACATACCCCTTGGTCTGATGCTGTCTCATTCTGATCCAAACGGCTGATTCCTCAGTTTTTGTTGGGAATTATAGCTCTACACCATCCAGTTAGGACATCAGGGGGTGGGGACGGTGCCCCCACGCAGGGGTTCCACCCCTGCACCCCGTCCTCACCCTGATGCGTACCGCTATAGGAAGATGACGGCTTTCTGGTGCAGAGAAATGTAAGAGGTAGGATGTTCTATTAATTTTCTACACTCTTTATTTCCAATCAGTAGCTGGTGTTGCACCATGGGGGTTTGGGGATTGCACTCCCACGATGGGGTTTTAGTGTTCATCTCAGAGTTTGACAGATCAGCTCAACGACTCGACTGAGCCACTGGTTAACCTCCGAACGGCTGACAACAAAGCTCCTTCATGCCTTTACGCACCTCTTCATTGGCTCTTTTAGGCTCACTACTGACTACGAATGGCTCCTACTGTCTTAATTCTCTTCAAGGAGGTTGAATCGTGAAAGTTGGTCGGTTTTCTGTCGAAATTCCATTTCCCTGGAAAGATTTTGTTGGTCAAATGCTATTTAGCCCGTTATCGAAGGTCGTCTGGAATCCATCGATCTTCTGGTTTGACTATAAAATTCAAAAATTAGAAGAATGCTTAATGTACGACCCAGCGGAAATGATTGAGTTTTTAGAACGCTGTTGGATGAATAGTGTTGAAAAAACCTGAGTTAAGTGCCGATAAACAGGGTACTCGCCCGGAAAATAGCCGTTTACTGCTGAATTTATTTAAAAGTTCAACTCGGAATTATGGCTTTTGTCAGAAGGCTTTTGTCAGAATCAGGACTTGCGTGACCCTAATATGTTTACGGTGCGTTATGGCTAGCGCCTAACATACCCTAAAAGGGGATATGTATTTGCTTACAAATCCCCCCGTTAGTCCTTTTGTTGAAATGATCGAGGATCAGACAGACGAGGGTTCAGCTCAAAGGCTTCGCTCGTTTGCCCCTTACCCTGTCTAGATCCATTCAAAATGGATAGCACCAGAGCAGGGGATGAGGAATTTTTGCACGGGTTAGTGTTTCAATCTATTTCCTGGCATTAAGTAAACTAACATCCCGATCCGTTAAGGGTTACAGTAAATTCTGCCTGAGTTTGCCAGAAAGGGAAGGTTCTTAATTGTTAGGGTTCTGTTTTGTAAAAGGAATTGGTATGAAAATTGGTACATTTCGGTTGAGCAAGATAGGCGTACTGGCAGCAACGGTGACTGTTTTGGGTGGGTGTCTTACTGGCTTGTCTGTAACTCCGGCGATCGCCCAGGAAAATGGCGACATGATTTTACAGCAAGACGGTGTTCTTCAGCCTGCTTACCGAGAACATACGTTTACTGGAAAAGCCGGACAATCTGTCACCATCACCATGACCAGTGATGACTTTGACTCACTCCTGTCATTACTCGGCCCCGATGGTCAAGAAATTGCGTACAACGATGATGATGGACGCAGCCTAAACTCCAGAATCATTGCCACCTTGCCCAGTGATGGCGTCTATACGATTCAAGCGCGTTCGTTTGGGGGCATGGTAACGGGCGATTACACCATTACCGTCCAACCGGCAACGCCCTACGATATCGCGTATTCTGAAGGCTTAAATCTTTATAACAGTGGTGACTATGAAGGGGCGATCGCTGCTTACGATCGCGCCATTGCCATCGATGCCACCCATCCAGAAATCTATATGTCTCGCGCCGATGCGTTGTATGGGTTAGCACAACAACTCCGCCCGGAAGAAAAAGAAGCCATCCTGACCAACTATCGGCGGGCATTGGAACTGTATGAACAGTCGGGCGATGAAGATGCTGCACAAATGCTGCGCGACCAAATTAATTATCTGGAGTCGCCAACACCCCCGATGGGTCCCTTTTAGAGAACGTCTGGTTTTAGCATAAATTGGAATGGGAACCCTGCGGGTTCCCATTCCAATTTATGCTGGGATTTAGCAATGCCCTTTCAGACGAAAAATATGTTTAAAGTCATTGCCAACGACAGCTCTCAAGAATTTGAACGCTGGACAGATGCATTAACTGCTGCCAAATCTCTGATGCCGCAGAGCAAAACCTTGACTCAAGATATTCGTATTTATTTATTTGATGAGTTGATCTGGCTATACAGTAGAGAACACAAATATCCCAAATACATTGGGGCGGGCACCTACGATCGGTTGGCTCGCTTATTTGTTCAAGAAGCTCTAGAAGAAAACGGTACTTCTAGCTAAAAGCGAAGGGTTGTGGACTCAAAAAAATACAGGTCGATAGCTGATGGGCTGATAAATCTCTGTAAGGGCAGGTTTAGCAAGTCTCTGATCGCTTTGCAGTCGGCATTTCGGCGAAACCTGCCCCTACGATGGAATGCGCTTTCTGGTACTTTTGTCAGTCAATCAGGTGTTTAAGTTTCATCGTCGGTGAGGCGGGTTTTTTCTAACTCGATCTCAACTGCCTTTTTCAAATTACTAATGTAATATTCCATGCGGTGATCTTTAACCATATCGAAGCCCGGTTGGATTGTATCTCGTAGTAGCCCAACTGCCAAGTCTGCCAGCCGAAACAGTGGATTGGGATGCGTGATCAACGTGCCCCGAAAATCGAAGTAGATCATTTGCCCCAGGTGGACATAAATACGGAATGGGTTCCATGGTAAATAGGGGGGTGGAATGTGCGGAACAATGTCATTGTTATTGACAAATCGATATACTTTGCCTTTGAGTAATAGCCCAATTTCGGTCGCAAACACGATGTCTCCGACACGGGGTTGCCCAAAGGTATAAAGTCCTTGCACATTAAATTTACGTTTAATTAAAGACGAGGCAGCGACGGTTGCTAATGCACCCCCCAAACTATGCCCGGTAATCAAAATGGGTAACGGTTGCGATCGCCCTGAATTCCATCGCTGAATCTGCTTGATCACATTGGCTTCCACGCTATTCCAGGCTGTTTGAAAGCCTCGATGAACCTGCCCTCTAGGAGGCGTCCAGTCTTCTTCGAGCGGTTCCATCGCTGACTTCAATGCAAATTTTTGCAGTTTAGTACTAAAGTTAGTTTGCCAATCTTTGAGTTCTTGACTACCCCGAAATGCCAACACCATAAAGTCATCTGTGTGGAACATAAATGCCTGGGTGTCTCGCGCTTTATTGTTGAAATAGCGGAAGTTATTTTTAACATCAACCGACCACCGCTGAGAGATTTCTGCGACATAGCTTAAGTCTTCATAAATCAACTGAGAGGCTTTCGCTAAACTAAGTGCTGTTTGTACATCAAAATCTTTTAAACCTTGACTCAGATCGACAAAATCGGTTTCTTGGTAGGGTGTAGGAATAATGCGATAGCCAAATTCTTCAAACAGTTTGATCACACCCGAAAAGCCATAGGCGTGAATGTAACTATAGAGTTGATCGTAAAACTTAGAAGCACCGGGTCGCTTGTAAGTGCGATCGGCAATTAAGCGAATCCAATAAATCATCCAGGGACGGATTTCGTTGGCGGTAAATAACCCCGATTCAACAAAATAGCCAAAGTGCTCCAGCCCATTGAGCATTTTATTAAACCAGTCGCGTAGCGCCGTTTCAATTTGATAAATTGCCAGCGTTTCTTCATCGAGTTGCCCATTATCTTTGAGCGCGTCAATTTCTGCTTGCCGTTTGATCCGATCTTCATGACCGGCAAGAGCAGCGCAAAGTAAATCGTTGTTGACGCGGAAGATAATGCGCTGCTCTCGATGAACAATTTCGTAGTCTCGATATTCTTCAAAATCTAAGATTTTTAGTGCTTTCCAAATGTCGGGATCTTGTTCGAATTCTTTGACAGTTTTACGCAAAAATTCAATGCGATACCAGACTTCGTTGCGGTTGTAATGGTAGACCCCGATCGCAATCGCCAATGCCCCTGCCAGTAAAGCCACTGCCAACAGCCATTGGGCAGCTAGGTGCGCCGCGTCGTCGTAGTCAATGGATGGATCACCTGGGGAATCAACCGGGAAATCAACTGGCGGCTCACCTGGCGGTTGTTGGGCGATCGCCCTTTGATTAGATCGATCGATTGGCGTAAGCGGAGGCGAACTGGGTTGGGCTAAGGGTTGGGCTAAGGTAGGAATGGCGATCGCGACTGACGCACATAAAACTGCCCAAAAAACCTGCTTACCCCTCATACACACTCCTGTTGTTCTCAAATTTGGGCTTGTGATATCAGCAAACCTTAATCTATCGCTGGCTGCAATCACCCTACTGGGTAGACACAGCGGCATTTTTAAGATCGGGATGATTTTTTGTGACCCAGGCGAAGCCTGGGTCACAAAAAATCATCCCTTTATAGAGTTACGTAAGGACTGGTTGTGAGAGGCTCTAACCCGCAATCTATCCCTGGCAGGATGTACACGGGGATGGAATCGGATAGGTTTCATGCTGGCAGATTAAAACAGCCGTCAGCGTGTAGGTTGTCACCTTAACGATTGAGAGCGACAAGACAAACGCCTGCCAGAGCAAAGCTTTTGCACTCTTATCTGAGTCATTTTGTAAAAGCGAGTGGGGGTACCCTTGAGCGTTGTTCTACAGCTCTGTTGAGACGATGGTTTAACCTGAACCTTAGCGTTCACGTCAAAAAGTTTATCTCTGTTAATTAGTGCTGTATAGTTTATCGATATGTAACAGATAAATTGTTTGATTTAGGTCAAGTGTATGTGCTGATTTGAGAAGTGGTCGAACTTATGCCATAAGTTTGCCCCATGTTATTTAGGATCAATTTTGGATTTTGCAGTCTTTAATAAGGACAGGTTTAAGGTGTTGCAAACCTCTCTTCAGTTACTGAACAGTGCCAAGTATGTCCTTCGCTGCACTGCATGTGGGGCAGACTACGAGCCAGATCCATTTCGTTTACAGTGCGATGTCGATCACGAGCCTTCCCTTTTACGTGCGATCTACCACAGCAAAAAGCTTGAGGTCAAAAAAGAACTGCCGGGTTTGTTCCAGTTTATCGATTGGTTACCAACCGAACAGTACCTGGAAGTGGTTGGCAAACCTATTACGTATGAAAGTAAACATCTTGCTCAGTATCTCGGATTAGAAAATTTATTTATTAGTTTTAACGGTTATTATCCTGAAAAAAATGCTCAGTTGCTGACGTGTTCCTTCAAAGAGTTAGAAGCCCCGTCTGTACTGGCAAGAATTCCTAAAAATCATCCGCGCACCTTAGTCATTGCCTCCGCCGGAAATACGGGCAGAGCATTCGCCAATGTTTGCTCAGACTGGCAAATCCCTTTATTTCTAGTTGTTCCAGAAAAAAATGTGTCGGCAATTTGGTCTATCCGACGGTTTCACCCCAGCGTTTGTCTGGTCGTAGTGGGCGGCGGTGGAGATTATTCTGATGCGATCGCTCTGGGTAAGTACATCAGCCAGCTCAACGAATTTTTCCCGGAAGGTGGAGCTGCCAACGTTGCCCGACGCGATGGCATGGGGCTGACGGTATTAGATGCTGCCGTGACGATCGGGCGCATTCCCGATCACTATTTCCAGGCAGTCGGTTCAGGAACCGGGGGTATTTCTGCCTGGGAAGCCAATTTACGGTTGCTAGAAGATGGGCGATTTGGCAGCAACCGGATGAAGTTGCATCTGGCACAAAATGCACCGTTTAACCCTATGGTCGATGCCTGGAAAACGCGTAGTCGCTCAATTCCATTGATCAGTGAAGATGTCGCAAGGGCGCAGATCGATCAAGTGTCTGCCCAAGTCCTGACAAATCGGCAACCCGCTTACCCATTGGTGGGGGGTCTCTATGAAGCCCTGGTGAATACCGATGGGGCAATGTATGCCACAACCAATGACGAGTCTGAGCGTGCCAGAGTTTTATTTGAAGAATTAGAAGGAATTGATATTGGGCCGGCAGCCGGGGTAGCCACGGCGGCGTTGATCCAAGCCGCAACTGCCGGGAAGATTGGCAAACGGGACTATACCTTACTCAATATCACCAGTGGCGGGTTCAAGCGCATCCAGCAAGATTATCCATTGCAGTATCTTGAGCCTAGTATGGTATTTGCCCCCCATGAAATTACGTTGGATGGTGTGATGGAGCGCATGAAGCAACGTCTTAAATTCTCAGCGTAATTTTTAAAGCAACCTCACTCTCAAATCAACGTCATTCTTAAATCAATACATTCAGTTTCGTTTTCAAGGCTATCGATGGTAAATCCAGTTATCTCTTTATCAAGTGCGATCGCACGCCAATCTAAAGCCAGTTTTGTGCGTAAAACCCACCAAACTGAACTCATTCAAGAACGGTTTTTGCGATCGCTATTACAGACGCATCAAAATACAGCGTTTGGACGAGATTATAACCTCTCTGACATCAAAACGATAGACCAATTTCGTGAGCGAATTCCGGTGCAGCCGTATAGCTTTTATGAACCCTATACGCGACGTATGGCAAACGGTGAAGCGAACGTTTTGACTGCCGATCCAGTGATTTACTTTAATTTAAGTAGTGGGTCTACTGGAGAGAAGAAAATAATCCCGGTGACAAAGCGATCGCGCCGATGTAATTCGCGTGCGGCGCAAGCCGCGATGGGCTTTGTGTTTGATGCCGCAAAACGCGATCGCAAACCCCTGGGTAAAATGCTCTACCCAATTTCTGTCAAGCCTTTGGGTCAAACCAGTGCAGGTATTTCCTATGCCCCCGTCAGTACCAGTCATTTGGGATTGCTGAGTGCTTTCTATCGTCAGTTTTTTGCCTATCCCTTTGATGTATTCAATATTTCCGATACCCAGACGCGAACCTATATCTGCCTTTTGTTTGCCCTACGCGACCCCAACCTGCGAGCCATTGGCGCAACATTTCCGGTCTTGGGGCTACGCATGTGTGAGCAAATGGCAGACTATGCAGAGTCTTTCATCCAAGATTTAGCAACCGGAACGCTTGCCGATTGGCTTCAGTTAGAACCTGATCTGCGCGCCAAGCTAGAGCGGCAATGGTCGGCAGATCCCAAGCGGGCGGCTGAGTTGCGTCATATTGTCGCGACCTATGGACGCCTTACACCAAAACACGCCTGGACAGACCTATCATTTATGGTGACGGCACGGGGTGGCACGTCGAGTTTTTACTTTGAACGGTTTCCCGAATATTTTGGGGATACGCCGATTTTTGGTGGCATTTATGCCTGTGCTGAGGCAACACTGGGAGTTCACCGAGATTTCAATACGGATAGTGCCATTTTGGCGATCGAAAGTGCCTTTTTTGAATTTATTCCCGAAGACCAATGGGAGGTTGAATATCCCAAAACCGTCTTACCGTGGGAGGTCAAAAAGGGCGATCGCTATCGCATTGTTTTCTCCAACTACAGCGGGTTTTATCGCTATGACCTAGGCGACATCGTAGAAATTGATGGGTTTTGCGGACAGGCACCGTTGATGATTTTCCGCCATCGCCGGGGCGGAGTGATGTCTTCTTCGACGGAGAAAACCAGCGAATTTCATGCGATTCAGACCATGAAAATTTTGCAGAAAGAGTTTGGGGTTGCTCTGGAAAATTTCTGCATTACCCTGTCAAATGATGCAATTCCACCACACTATCTGGTCAACATTGAGCTTGCTGCCGGGCACACCCTGCATGACCCCGAAAAATTTTTGCAACTGTTTGATGACACGCTGAAGCGCGTTCATGCTTTTTATGAAATCAAACGGCGCGACCAAATTCCACTGCCTCGCCTGCGGATTCTCGCACCTGGCAGTTTTGCCCAGTTTCGTCAGCGGCTGATTGTGCGGGGTATTGCCGAAGCACAGATCAAGTTTCCGTTGGTCAGTGAAGATCGTGATTTGTTAGCAGGGTTAACGGTGCTGCAAGAAATCCGATTGGTAGGCGATCGCCAACCCACCTTAGGGCAAGTATAAAGTTCGCTGATTTTAATGATTTTTTGTGGCGCGGGCGACGCCCGCGCCACAAAAAATCATTACTTTTTTAGGACTACCCCATTTTTATAGAAGATGTGTGACCGCTGAACTCAACCCGTGAGCGATCGCCACAACCAATCCCAAAATCCTTTTACCTGATCCAAAATCTCATTCGGACCAATACCAAATACAATCTGCGCGCCAAAAACAATCAACGCAATAAAAATTGCCGTGGTAATCGTTGCTTTTACAACTTTTACCAACCAGGTGAAAATAAGAAACGAAACAATAACAGCAGCAATTAACAGAACTAAATTCATGTGTCGTTAATCTCCAGCATCACCGTTAGATAAACGACTGTGAGGCAAAGGGGTTCCGGGCAGTCAACGATATTTAAGCAGTCAACGATTAAAATTCTAACGAACGTGAACACACCCTTCGGCTGAAGTGTGCTGGCTAAACCATTGGCTACCCGGTTTTGAGTCAGAGACAACGGTCGTTGAGCAAGGGCAACGGTTCAAATCGGTTGAACTAAAACAACTCTTAACAAATAAGAGGTGTCTTACTTTAATAGCCTAGTCACTCTCACATCATACTCGGCGGCTGTAGGAAAGTCATGTCGTGCCTGATAGCGAGCGGTATAATCGGCTGTGGTTCTGGAATCCGCATCAATTTCATAGCGGGTGGAATTGTTGCGACAAGCCATGTCGTTTTGCCCCAAATATTCCCGAATATCGACAAACACTTCATAGGTGTGAATCATAGGAGGACCTCCTTATTCAGTCCACAAATGAGAATAAACCCAAGTATAGGGAGGTCGAAGCGGTCAGTCGGCAAACCAATACAATTCTTCAATTGCGTAGCGCTATCTTTTCCAATTGCTACATAACGTAATCTTGATTCATTTTTGTTATAAAGCAATCTTACAGCGCTTCACGCCTGGATATGGTTCAATTTTTTGGTGTGTGCCGCGCTCCGCGCGGCACACACCAAAAAATCATGATGTTTCCAGAACTACCCTGATTTGATGCGTGAACATGATCAGTTGTGCAAGCGCCTGCCCGAAGGACAGGCGCTTGCACAACTGATTTAGGATCGCTATAGCTATGGCTGGAGTAAAACTCATCGCGTCAGGGTGCGAATATGCAAAAATGCCAGAGTAGCACTGATGTGGGGCATTAACGACTGTGCTGAAAGTGGTGAGCATTAATATCCTTTTTGACCTTGATTATTGGCAACAACGACGCGATTTACTGGTAGCAGGGCTAGCCGCCGAGCAAGCCGATTTAATTGGGGTGCAAGAGGTTAATTTTCAAGCGAATACAGGGCAGTGGTTAGCAGACCAATTGGAGATGCCCCATGTCTATCAAGTGCCCTTTCGCAAGCGAGCGTATGCTCAAGGTCCAGACTATGGGGTTGCCATTCTCAGCAAGTATCCATTTGTATGGCGATCGCCGCTTGATTTACAAGGACAGGGTCGATTGGCGCAAGCGGTTCAACTAGAGATCCATCAACAACGAATTGTTTTTTGTAATGGACACTATTTTTGGAAGCCTGGTGTTTCATTAGAACGCTTGCAGCAAGTAAAGGTATTGCTGAAGTGGTTGGATGAAGTATCCCCCGATTTACCCGTGATTGCCGTTGGAGACTTTAACGCAACACCCAATACGCCAGAAATTGCATTGATGCGCGATCGCTTCAGGTCTGCTTATGCGGCTTATCATGGGCAAGAACCGCCGTATACGTGCCCTACGCCCTTAGTTAAAGGCGAATATCCCCTCATTCGCAAGATTGCCCACCGATTGCGAGGGATATGGGCAAATCGTAGCCTCAAACCCTGGCGCGGCACCCTCGACTATATTTTTGTCAGTTCGTCCTTCACCGTTGATGATTGCCGCATTATTTTGAATCAAGCAGCAGCCGATAACCCTAAAATCTATCCTTCCGATCACGTCGGGATAGCTGCCGGTTTGTCATGGGATAAAAATACGATTCAGTTCATATCTGAGGGAGAGGAGGTCGATGGGTAGTTACAAAGCGTGCGATCGCTCTCCATTACCGTAGAATTATTTTTCAAGTAGTCGCTAACCCAACGACACCCTTGTGCCATCAACCGATCGAAACTCAGATTCCACAAAATCACGGTCTGATCTTCGCCCGCAGACGCCAAGATTTGACCATTGGGGCTAAAACTCAGAGCAGAAATTCTACCCTGATGCCCTTGAAAATTTTTCAACAAACTCCCGTTAAGACTCCAGATTTTTACGATTCCATCGGCTGTTGCAGAGGTTAGCGTTTGCCCGTTGGGACTGAACATCACACTGCTCACCCGATTGTTATGACCACTCAGCGTCATCAATAATCTGCCATCCCGCCACCAAATTTTCACATAGCCATCGGCACTTGCCGTTGCCAACATTTGCCCATCGGGGCTAAAACTTACCTGGTTAATGCGGCTGGTATGCCCCGCAAAAACTTTGGCAGGGGTGGCTGAAAACACACCCGAACTATTCCGTTGCCACAGGTAAACCACATCGTCTTCTCCCGCAGCCGCTAGCTGTTGCCCATCTGGACTGAACGCCAGCGATGCCAGCCAACTTGGGCTGCCGCTTAAACTCTGCACAGGTTCAGGATTGAACGTCATAGTATTCGTCCGTCGCCAAATCTGGATGGTGCCATCTTCTCCGGCTGCTGCCACAAGCTGACCAGTGGGACTGAAACTGACATCAAACATGGGGACTTGCCCCGATAATGTTTGCAACAACTTCCCGTCAGATGTCCAAATCTGGACGTTGCCATCTTTTCCGGCACTCGCTAGCAGTTGACCGGATGGGCTAAAGTTAACTGCATTCACCTGTTCAGCCTGCCTGGGTAAAAGGGCAACGGTAGTGCCGTTGGGTTGCCATAACGCGACAGTGCCCGCTGCATTTGCAGTTGCCAATAATTGACCATTCGGACTAAAGCTGACGTCGGTAATCGGTGCTTGTTGTTGGGGTAAATGATTCAGAGGTAGACCATTAGGATGCCACAAACGCACGGTTTGGTCGGCACTGGCAGACGCCAAAACATCGCCTTTGGGATTGAAACTGACACTATAAACCGGAGAGGTATGTCCCTCTAAAGTTTCAATCAAGGTGCCGTCAGGATGCCAGATTCGTATCGTATTGTCGGCACTGGCAGAGACAAATGTTTCACCATCGGGACTAAACCCGATTCCCCAAACCCGAGTTGCATGGGCTTGAATCATGCGGTCTGGCTCAACGGGAAAGGTGTGATTGTGCCGTCGCCATACCCATATGTTGCCGTCATTATTGGCGGAGATCAGGAGTTGCCCATCAGGGCTAAAGGCAATGCCGTTGACAGGGGTATGCTGCTGTTCCAGGGTGGCAATTAAGCTGCCATCTCGTCGCCATACTTTAACGGTACCATCGGTTGCACTGGATGCTAGTGTTTGTCCATCGGGTGCAAAGCTGACCGATGAAACCCACCCCTGATGCCCTGACAAAATTGCAGAGGGGGTGGATGCTAAACCCGTTCCCTGATATTGCCAGAGTTTGATAGTGCCATCGGCACTGGCAGAGGCAATCATGTGTCCATCGGGGCTAAAGCTAATGCTATTAATCTCTTGGTCGTGGGCTTGGAGAACGGTGAGCAAACTACCATCTCGTTGCCACAGCCGAATCGTGCCATCGTAACCCGCAGACACAAGCTGTTGACTATCGGGACTGAAGCTGACGCTACGAACGCGATCGCTATGCCCTTCTAAGGTCGCAATCAAACTCCCATCGGGTTGCCAAAGTTTGATCGTATTATCATCACTGGCAGACGCGAGCAGTTGACCGTCTGGACTAAAGCTGACACTAATAACGGTGCGCGTATGCCCGTCTAAGCGATTGTATTCTCGAATGCCGTAAATAATTTGATGCAGTGACACCATCAACTTCGTTTGTGTCTCTGAGTCCAGATCGCGAGAAGCCGACAGTTGTTGCCCGGCGCGCAAAATTTGCAACAGTGCTTCTAACTGTTTACCAGAGTTAAATAATTCAACCGACGACGTACTTAAGGATTCGGTTTGAGCGCTAGTTTGTACTGTTTCTGCGCGATACCATTGCAATAAGCCAAACGTCGTTAGACTCAAAGCAATGGCAATATTACTGGCAATGCTAATGATCTTAAATCGTCGTTGGCGATCGCGTTTTTTTTGTTCATGCGATCGCAACTGCAAACTCTGTTGAATAAACTGCTGTTCCGCCAAACTCAAGTCTTCTTGACGGGTAGCAAACCAGTGTTCGGCGTGCGATAGAGAAGCCCCTCGCAATAACCCATCATCGTCGTGTTGATGACTTTGCCATTGTCGTAACGTATTCCGCAGTTGCTCTTGCCAGGTGCGAAAGTTGCGATCGTCTTGAAGCCACTGCTGCAACCGTTGCCACTCTTGAATTAAAGCTTCATGGGCTAACTCAACTACTTCCTCTGCTGCCGCATCATCTCGATGGCTAACGACTAAACGAGCATTGACCAGCGCAGAGACTAAACACCAGGCGTGTTCTCCAATTTCCGAACGGGTTGCCAAGCGCCGCGTATCTGCCGTACCGGCACCCGGATGAACCAACTGGGTAAAAATCTGCTGGGCTTGTCGCTGGGCGGACACGTCTAAAGCCGCATAAAATTGCTCAGCATAGCTGGCCAGAACGTGTTCGACACCACCAATGGCATCATAGGCGGCGTGGGTCAGATAGCCCTGGTGTTGTTGCTCCCAGAGTAAGGTGAGGGCAAATTCTAGCAAGGGTAAATGTCCAGGAGATGCTTCGATGGCATCTAAAATTCGCTCTGTTAGCCCGTCTGCTAATTGGACGCCCCGCACATTTGCAGGTTTTTCGGTGGCTGCCCGCAATTCCTCTCGGGTCATCGGTCCCAATAATTCGGGTGGGTAGCGGCGCAAGGCTTCAGCCAGGGGACGGTACGCCAATGCATATTCGCAAAAGTCTGCTCGCAACGTTAATACGAGCGTCAACGGTGTCGGTGCCTGGATCGACGTAAGTAACGTATCTAAACACTCCTGGCGATCGCTTTCAGAACACAGCGAATAGAATTCTTCAAACTGATCGGCAACGAGTAAAAAGCGTTGGGTTTGCGTTTTTTGCAAGATCCGATCCACCACCTGGGTTAAGGGTAGCGATCGCGATTGCAGGGCGATCGCCAGCTTATTCACTTCGACCAATTGATCCGTTTCACTTCGATCAGGCTCTAATAACGGAATTAACGCTTCTGCCAGACGATAGAAGGGGCGATCGCCAGAGCGAAAATGAGCGATCGCCCACGTCCCAGTCTGCCGTAACCGGGGCACCAGACCTGCCAGGACGAGTGAGGATTTGCCACTGCCCGACGAACCGATGACAGCAACGAGGGGACGGGTTTGAACCGCAGTAACCAGATGATCGGCTAATGCTTCTCGTCCAAAAAATAAAGCAGCATCTGCTTCCTGGAAGGCGGAAAGTCCCTGATAGGGGCAAGCAGGGATGAAGCGGTGGGGGGATGAAGCGGTAGGGAGATGAAGCGGTAAAGAGATTCCCTGGGATGGCTCAGTTTGGGACTGTCCGGACGCGAGCAGGGTTTGCCAGGTGAGGGTAGGGGCAGTAGGATTTTGGCAAAGAATGGGTAGCCAGGTGGCGCAAGGGCTTTGGGCTTCGAGGGCTTGCAGTTGTTCGCGGGCTTCTCGGATCGCCAGGTGCAGGGGATATCCGTGGCAAAATCGAGTCAGGAAATGGTTGAGAAAAGTTTGCGCGATCGCATCAGGAACGGGTTCGCGCATCACAATCATGTGGGGAATATGGAGTTGCTCCAGTTGATGGGCTAAGCCCAGACCATCGCAGGAGTTAAAAATTGCCAGCTTTAGCCCTCGTCCAATCGCTTTTTTGAGCCCATAGGTCAGTTCATCTAAAGACAGGCGATCGCAATCACTCAGTTCAATCTGTCCCGCTTCGCCATTGCTAAAACTGGTGCTGTGTCCGGCAAAAAATAAAATATCCCAGCCCACTTCATCCCAGAGGTGCTGCTGTAACACATCGCGTTTGGGTTCGACTAAAAAGACGAGTTCTGTTTTTCCTAATAAGGTTTGTAATAAAGCCTGATCTGCGTCAATATCGATGCCGTCTCGGTTGCCTAAGATGGCTAAAATTCTCGGTTGCTGGCGCAACCCCATTGGGAATTGGATACGTTCATACGTTGGTGCACTTAACGACAGTTCTGCGGCAGGATAGCGCTGTAAGATATCCCACAAATGCCATGGGAGATGGCGTAAATCTGGGTCTTCGGTTTGTAAGATGAGCTGAATCGAATCTTGAGGAGAAAGTTTTTCTAAAAATTGTTCTCGGATGGTTCGAAACGAGGTTGCCGTTAGCCATTGATGCAGTTGTTCAACCAGACTTCGGGCAGCCTGTTGACAGTCGCTGATCATCGTCGCCCTCGATCCCCGAGTAATCGGATTGGGGCGATCGCCCAGGCGAAACACCAGGGTCAAATTACGATAGAGCGATCGCCAATGGTGATAACACGCTGCCAGGTCGGGCGCAGGTGGGAGTCTACCTTTAACTCGGGCGATCGTGTGCGGCACAGCCGGGTGCTGGGCAAAGTCCTGATCCTCTCGAATTTCCAGCACCACTGCACCGCCCAGATGCAGCGTACCGTCAATATCCAAGATGACTACTTTCCCCATTGATTCCCACCTGCGTTTAGCTTGCCTTAGACTCTAAACCCTTCTACAACACGAGTCTGCCCAAAATCCAACGCAATGCTAAATTGCTCGCCCGGTTGCCCGGTGAATTCGTATTGCAAAAAGTTATCTGCCTCGCCCGCAACCACTTCTCTAAACACGTCTCCCGTGTCCGTCAAAATTTGCAGTTGCAAATGCGGGGGTAAATGGGTGGCTTCGGCTACCGTACAAATCTGCACTTGAATATTGATGTGCTGCGGATCGTCTGGAATGAGGCTGACCATCATGCCCAAAGGGTCTTGCCAGGGGGATAGATGGATTAATTTGGCACGCCGCACCGTGGCTTTCCGAAATGCCAGAGCAAATTGCGGTTCGCCCAAAATTTCTTCTGCCACTACCCACCCTTTTTCGAAGGTGCGCTGCAACCATTGGCTGAGGTGGGTGAGCGGCATCGGTACGGGGGCTTGATGGGCCTGGGCTTCCACGTCACTCAGGTAGTCGAGCAGGGCATCTAGCGATTGCAGACGGGCGATCGCCAGCATTCCTTCCGTGTCTGGTAATTGTGCAGCCGTGGCAAACCCCAGAAGTTCAACCTGGTCAAGAGTTTCAGCAAACTGTACAGCTATGCAACCCAGGGCATCCGGGTGAATCGGCACGGGTAAGGCGATCGCATCCTCCTGGGGTAACAGCGGACGACACTCTAACCGTCCTAATCCCGGTAAAACCAGATCTGCTGCATCAAATAATGCTCTAGCCGCAGGATTCCAACTATCACTCTGGTGCAAATCACTATCAATCTGGAGCCAGCGCAAATATTGCTGTACCGCCCAGACTGCCAGCGTATTTAAGTAAACCTGTTTGCCCTTAGCCGCATCTATTTGCTCAATGGCAAATTGGTGTGCCCATTCATGGGCATCAGCGCTGATGGGGACGGTGAGAGACGAAGCCATAAAAGAGGTCATAAGCAAGGGTGAGGAGGGTGATCAGGGAGAGTCTGGTGCTGGACAATCTGCCCTAAACCAGGTGAATCAATTACTCTATTTCTCTATCAGGCTGATAGCCAAAATTTTGGGCGATCGCTCGCAACAGGGGAATACCTCTATTTTTCCAATGCCAGTTGAGAGTGTGATAGTTGATCGCGTATTCGCGAGCAAGACTGGCAAGGCGATCGGGCGGATGCTTGAGCAGCAACCGTAAACTCAGCATCTGACAATGACAATCGGGATAGGCTTGGGGATGGCACTGCCGTAATTTCTCATCGGGATCGGCTTCAATATACTGCTGCAACTGAAGCCCAATCCGACTGCGCTGGTGCTGCGCTTGTGCCTGCCGAATTTCGTCCTCCAGTTCCCATAACGTATAGGCTCCGGGTGTCGGCAACTGATCACCAAAGCGTGCCCCCGACTCCGTTCCCATGGGTGCATCCAATGATAGGGGCGGTTTTCGGGCTTGTGCCTTAAAATCTGCGATCGCACTGCGAGTTTTACTAGAACTGGAAGGGGTAGATGTTGGAGGGGCGTGCAATTCCCGCACTTTAAATTTCAGCCGAAGTTTCAGATTGATCCAGGCGGTCAAACTACTTTCCAACGACGCTTGCCGAGGTTCAAACTCTCGAATAGAGTCTCCTAACGCCATCCATGTATCATTTAACACAGCGGCATAGTCCGGATGGCTCGACTTCGCTAACCCTGGAAGATGTTGAATTTCGCGGAGTAATTGGTTCATGGCTTTGCGCCACTGCACGCTACCCGTGGGTTGCTGCTGAACTGTTTCAATTAAGCGACGCAGGTACGCATCCCGTTCATCCATACTGATTTCAAACACGTCCTCAATAGATAGAGCTGAACTGCGACAAGTGAATCTTTGGTTTAGATTGTCCAATCTTCTCCCCGTAAACCTGCAATCTGCTTAAAATCGGCGAGGTTTCTTGTCAGCAGCGTAGCATTGTTGAAAATAGCGATCGCAGCAATTTTCAAATCCATCGAACCCAAACGTGAATAGGTTTTGCGAAGGCTTTGAAAGATCTGTCCTGCTTCGTTATCAAAGCTAACGATAGGAATAGTACGGTAGTTAACAAGATGATTTTCTAGCTTGCTATAGGCTATAACCTGAGCTTCAATCGAATTTGTCTTGGCTATGTAACTGATCCAGCCACGCATTTGTTCTTCATATGTAATGATTGTTGTTGCAACTTCATTAGCTGGAACACTTGCAAGTTTGCTTAATAACAGTCGTGCAGACGTGCCTCCGCGTTCCAATACACTGAGGTGATCGGTGTCCAAGAGGTACATCTTAAGATTCAGATTCCACGTCAGATAACTGCTTTAAAGATTGTCGATATTGATGCCCGTGTTGCATCGCTTCTTCGTAGACGGGATCATCAGCAAACGTATTTGCGATTTTTGCCCACCAAGGCGTTTCAATTGCAGGCGGAAGGAAATGCTTAAGTTTTGCAACTTCAGCCTCCAAAACAGCTAGTCTAGTCTCCAAATCAGCAGGCGACATGCGGATTGCCTCTCCTGAACACTTATCGTAATTATAAGTACTGTCTGTTGACGCGTTGCTAATTTGGGTTACGAAATTTGGCGTGAGTGCTACGCAGAGCAAGGCATTCACAATAAATTAGCAAATCAAGCGAAAGCGATCTTTAATAGAGACACACCTCAACCGATGCTATTCGGGTTACTGTTATGGCTCGACCGCTGGTTTTTGTCACTCGTCGTCTACCGGGCGATCTGTCTCCGCTGCACCAGATTGCTGATGTTGAAGTTTGGGCAGAACGCTCTCCACCACCAGCTGAGCTGCTGCTAGACAAGGTCAAAACCCTGGATGGCTTGCTCTGTCTACTGACCGATCCGATTGATCACAGTTTGATCGAAGCGGGTGCGGCACTCAAGGTGATCAGCCAGATGGCAGTAGGGTACGACAACATTGATATAGCCGCAGCAACGGCACGACGCATCCCAGTCGGACATACACCCGGCGTATTGACCGATGCCACTGCCGACCTAACCTGGGCATTGATTATGGCAGCGGCGCGGCGTGTGGTAGAAGGCGATCGCCTGACCCGGTTAGGTCAGTGGAAAACCTGGGAACCAGACTGGTTGCTGGGACCAAATGTGACGGGGGCAACTTTGGGCATTGTCGGGTTCGGGCGCATTGGTCAAGCGGTTGCCCGACGGGCGCAAGGGTTTGAGATGCAGGTGTTGTATACCAGCCGACATCGCTGTGATGAAGCGTTAGAGCGATCGCTTAACATCACATTTGTGCCGTTTGCAGAGTTATTGCAGACATCCGATATTGTCACGATTCATACGCCTCTATCGGCAGACACCCATCATCTATTCGGCGATCGCCAATTTGCTCAAATGAAATCGTCTGCGATTTTGATCAATACAGCACGCGGGAGCATCGTTGATCCAGACGCTCTATACCGGGCACTGAGCCACCAGACCATCGCAGCCGCAGCCTTGGATGTGACAGAACCCGAGCCGATTGCGATGGAGAGTCCTCTCTTAACGCTGGATAACCTGATCATTACGCCCCATATCGGCAGTGCTAGTCAACAAACCCGCGCCAAGATGGCATCTATGGCGATCGCCAATTTAATAGCAGGTCTACAAGGCGATCGGTTACCCTTCTGTGTCAATCCAGAGGTTTACTCGTCATCCGAACCATAACTTGAAACCCAGCAACAGCAAGATTTTGTTGGGTTGTGCTGACGCTGACCTAACCGACGCCAGACTCTACACAAACTCTACGCCAGACTCATGGTTTCGGGAGTTGCACCAGTCCATCCGGTAGCCATATCGTTAGCCCCCCGTCTCATGTGGGCACATTAGCTGAATAAGCACCTTGAGGCTGTGACACATGGGTAGAAAAACTCAAATTCAATCCCCCCCCTGGCGTAAGGATTTTTTACCTCTTAACAGATGGCGATCGCTGAGTGTTTTCTTTGCCTTGACACTGGTCACCAGTCTCTTGATCCATGCTTGCAACCTGCTACCGCATCAACTGGAACCGTTGAAAGTGGGGATCAGCAGCTGGGCAGGCTTTGATGTTGTGCTTTATGCCCAAGAAGCAGGCTTATTTAAACAACGAGGATTGGACGTAGAACTGATCCGGTTTGAAAATCAGCAAGATTCCACGCGGGCAATGCTGCGCGGCACGTTAGATGCTAATTTTGCATCGCTGTGGGATGTGGTGCAATCGGCTTCGGGCAGCGATCAGCCTGAAGTGGTGCTGATCACAAATATTTCCCATGGTGCCGATGGCATTGTTGCACAGCCTGACATCAAATCTGTAGACGATCTCCGTGGCAAACGAGTTGGGGCTAAACTCGGCACCGTCAACCATTTAATTTTGCTAGAAGCCCTCAAGCTACATCAGGTCAAACCCGAAGAGGTCAAGGTTGAAGATATTTCTAATGAGGTTGCGGTTGAACTAATGGAAACGGGAGCGCTGGATGCTGCGGTCATTTGGCAACCTCTGCTCGGTGAAACGGCTGCCACAATTAAGGGAAATATCATTTTTACAACCCAAGAAATTGATAGCTTAGTCATTGATATGTTGGTTTCCCGCTCAACCATTACCCGCACCAAAAAAGCCGAACTGACTCAATTTATTGCCACCTGGTTCGACATTATGGATGCTGTGGAAACGAATCCCGATGAGGTGTTTCAACACGTTGCCCTAAAACTGGAGCAGACTCCAGAGGCATTTGCCAGTGACTATGCCGGTCTGAAAAAGGGTGACATTACCATGCAGCAGCAGATGTTTGAGTCGGGTCGTTTGCCTGAAGCGATCGCTCAACTGTCTGAACTATTGAAATCTGATCCGCGTGCCGGACGGTTGCCCCGTCAGGATGTAAAGATTAACAAAGAACTAGTGAAAGCAGCGATCGAGGTATGGCAATCATGACCCAATGGTTGCGTTCCCATAGTTTGTCGCGACGATTGTTAGTGAGCATTGGCTTGTCTATTACCACCATCGGTTTGGCAACCCTCGGCCTCAACTACCGACTGATGCAGACTGACTTAGAAACGCAAGTTTATAAACAAGCACAATCGATTACGCAATCGCTTGAGTTTTCTACGGAAGGATTACTGGAGTTAGAAAATAAGAGTATTCTGCGTCGGGTGGTGCAAAATTTTGCCACGATCCCCGGTGTAATTGAAATTGCCATTGTTGACCCCGATGGTATAGCGATCGCTCGCAGCCCGCAAGATGCCACCCGTCAGCCCTACAATTCTCTCTATCCGCAACTGAAAGAAGCGCTCGATCAAGCCGCTACCACAGGGGTTGAAGTTAGCCAGACCATGATGTTGGATAACAAACCTGTTGTGGTGCAGATTCTACCCTTTAGCAGCACATTATTTGGTGTATCCCAACGGCAGGGTGTGACCATCGCCTTGATTGATTTCAATCAAATGCAACAAGCTGCCAACAAAACATTTATCACCTCAACTCTGACCTTATTTGTTGGCATCGTCACCATTTTGTTGCTCATGGGTATATTGCTTCAGCACAATGTGCTAAGCCCCTTGCAAGCATTAAGTGAAGCCGTCATTCAAAGTAAAAAGACAGGCATCTTTCCGATGCCAAAAACCCTACCGACCAACGAGATTCAATTCTTAGCCAGTACATTTGATGGTGTCTTTCGGCAATTAGAAATCCACGAACAACTCAAAGCCGAAATTGCTCAACGGCAACAAATCGAAACCACCCTACGCGAAAGTGAGGCCCGAGAACGTAATAAATCTCATCAACTTGAGCAGACGATTGAAAATTTAAAACAGACACAAGCGCAATTAATTCAGACTGAAAAAATTTCGTCTTTAGGGCAATTAGTAGCAGGGGTCGCCCACGAAATCAATAATCCAGTTAACTTTATTCATGGCAACTTGCCGCATATCCAAAACTACGCTGACAGCCTTCTATATCTCATCCAACTCTACCAAAAGCACTATCCCGAGGCCATTGATGAAATCGTCGCAGAAGCCGAAGCGATCGATCTTGAGTTTTTACAGCGAGATTTACCCAAACTCCTCAATTCTATGAAAATAGGCACCGATCGCATTCGTCAGATTGTGCTATCGCTGCGTAACTTTTCACGCATGGATGAATCAGAGTTCAAAACAGTCAACATCCATGAAGGGCTGGACAGTACATTGCTAATTTTGCAGCATCGGCTGAAAGCAAGACCAGGATGTGCAGAAATAGAAGTGATCCGCGACTATGGCGATTTACCCCTGATTGAATGTTATCCCGGTCAACTCAATCAGGTGTTTATGAACATTCTGGTCAACGCCATTGATGCCCTGGATGAACTCAATAACCCGTCCGAGCATCCAGAAAATCAGAGCCACCCCGGTTGTATTACAGTGCGAACGACATCACTCAATGCAGACTGGGTTGAAATCACCATTTCAGATAACGGCATTGGTATGCCAGAAGGCGTCCACAAACGCATCTTTGACCCATTTTTCACCACAAAATCGGTGGGCAAAGGCACCGGGATGGGAATGCCAATTAGTTATCAAATTGTCTCTGAAAAACATGGAGGCAAGTTAGAGTGTTACTCCAAATTGGGCGAAGGCACGAAGTTTATGATTCGCATTCCTGTCCAACAACAAGCGCAGGATGCTGCCTGACACCGTTACATTTCTTGTAAGTACTGTTGATAGCCCAGCTCATTTAACTTAACTTGCTTTGACATCACCATATCTTTCAAACTTTGGCGATAGAGTTGCACTTTTTCTAGGAGGTCTGATTGCTGGCATGCCAAAATCTGAACAGCCATTAACCCAGCATTTTTAGAATTTCCGATCGCCACGGTTGCGACTGGAATTCCGGCAGGCATCTGGACAATGGAATACAGCGAATCGACCCCCTGCAAATGTCGGCTGGGCACCGGAACGCCAATAACGGGTAACGGGGTAAGAGATGCGACCATTCCGGGTAAGTGAGCCGCTCCACCAGCTCCGGCAATAATCACCTTTAAGCCACGGAGATGGGCTTGTTTTGCATATTCCACCATCCGTTCGGGAGTACGGTGGGCAGAAATGATGGCGACTTCGCACGGTACGCCAAATTCTTCGCAAGTGGCGATCGCCCCTTCCATGGTAGGTAGGTCAGAGTCGCTGCCCATAATGATGCCAATTTGAGCCATAAATAAAGGGTAAATCTCTAGTTTCGTTGCCATCTATCCATCGGCTGACTCAGTATATAGCGCTTCGCACTCAGTGATCGCAATTTTCGGCGCTGCTGATGTTGGGGATGAATTTGAATATCAACTTGCGTGAGTTTGAGCGAATCTGGGTAATGTCCGGGTTGGGCGATGTAACGATGCATTACTGAATCAGGCAAACTCCCGACAACCCCAAATTTTGCCGTTACCCTGATGACTAGCAATCCCACAGGTAATTTGCTTGTAGGCATCTGGTTCTGAGAGATAACGCAAAAACAGGGAATAATAACGTTCAGACTTAAAGAGTGAGGACTAATACCGTTTTTAGATGAGGCTGCGTCTGATTTACCCCCGACTGTCGCCGTCCCCCTTGGCAAAAGGGACTACCGGGGGTCATAGGTTTGGCGCATCTTTATAAAAATTGGTGTAAGGATCATGAACTGAAATACCTCCCAATCTTAGTTGAGAGAGCAACGGCTTCGCCGTTGCTCTCTCCAACACCTAAGCATTATAAAAACTGGCAGAGAAAAATCAACTATGGTTAATCCGGGAAAGAAGCTAAAAAAGCAAAGCTCTATTGATAAAAAATAGGTAAGCTTGTGAAGGCTTACATAGATTGAGGTGTGCATGAACACGTAAATGCATGTTCAGGCATAGATTCCAGTAGTGCAAACACTAAATTTGCAGCATGGGGGGTGGGGGCGCAGTCCCCATGCGGAGGGTCACTCCCTCCACCTCTTCTAAAACTTTTAATTTGGTGTACTAGATTAAGTTAGGAGACTCTACGAGAGAGCGGAACACATGGGCGCAATATTGCAAATTGGGAACCGTCAAATCGCCTCAGAGGAACTGATTTCGCTGCTGGCAGGTTACCAAATGTTGCCTCAGCTATATCGGGAAATTTTGATCGACCAGGCGATCGCTCACATCGAGTGTACGCCAGAAGATATTGAGGCTGCCCGATCAAGCTTTTTTGCTGAACACGATATTACGTCTGATGAAACGCGCCAAGCATGGTTGCAACAATATGGCATGACGCCAGAGCAGCTCGAAAATTTGGCAACGCGAGATCTAAAAATCGAAAAATTTAAGCAGGAAACCTGGGGCAATAAATTAGAATCCTATTTCCTTAGCCGCAAAACCTTACTCGATAAAGTCATTTATTCCCTGATCCGGGTCAAAGATTTAGGGCTGGCTCAAGAGATATATTTTCGAATTTTAGAAGGAGAACAACCATTTTCTGAGTTGGCTCGGATTTATTCTCAAGGACCAGAAGCCCAAACAGATGGGTTAATTGGGCCGGTAGAGCTGAGCGTGCCTCACCCAAACCTGGGAAAAATGCTATCGATCAGTCAGCCAGGGCAACTGTTGCCTCCGACTCGGATTGGTGAATGGATCGTTGTGGTTCGATTAGAACGCTTTGTTCCGGCACAAATGGATGACTCAATGCGCCGCCGCTTGCTGAATGAGTTTTTTAACACCTGGTTGCAAGAGCAACTCAGCCAGTTCAGTTCCATTGCCCCTAATGGTTCCCCTGCTACCCCCAATGCATCATGACCTACACTAAATCAACCATCCAAGAATTTCTTTCGACCCTGACTCCGTTTGACAAACTCTCATCCGGGGCATTGGCTAAGTTAGCAGAACGGTGTCAATTGCTGCGCTATCGCATGGGGCAAGCTCTGCTGGTGCGCGATAAGATGCCTGCCCAGATCAACGTAATTTATGAAGGGCGAGTACGGCTGTTGGGCTATGATCCCCGGACGCAACGCCCGGTCACGTTGAGGCTGTGTGAACCTGGAGATGTATTGGGGTGGGTGGGGTTAATTCGGGGTTTACCCTGTGAAACGGCGATCGCTTCTAGTGAAACCCTGTGCCTGGTGATTCCGGCGCTGGATTTCCTGACGCTGTTAGAAGCAGAATCGCAGCTCTCAGGCTATTACCGTAACCATTGCTCTTTAATCGAAGCCTTTGAGTTGTTGGGCGAAGAAATTCATCGTCGAGCCAATGGCGATGCTGATATCAAAGAACTGGCAATGGAGCTGCATACCAATGCCGTAGTCTGTAACTTGCCTCCCGGAACAACGCCCACAGCCCAATTAGAAAAAGATCGGCTGTGGTTGGTCAGCGGTGGCGGTGCGATCGCCAATCACCCTGTCCTGAGTCGGTTAAATTTCAATACCCTGGCAGAGTCTGAGTTGGAAGTAACCGGGACACTACCTGCCCGCGTGATCGGCTTTCCCGAAGCGATTGTGGCAGCCCCTCCTAAACTGGTGCAGGATGCTGTCATAACGAATGCCGCGATCGCCGGTGAGATGGGAGAAGCGGCGATCGCTTCGGAACCCATCGATATTCCCTACGCCCCCGATCGCCCGCAAGAACCTGATCCTGCATTGCTGCCTTATTTAGGCAAAGGGCAAAGCCAGAAATATCCCTTTGTTCGAGGAACTGGGGAACTTGGCTCGACCATGGCATGTTTCCAGATGCTCTGCCAGCATCTCAATATGCCTTTCCGCCGCGATGTGATCAAACGGGTGCTGACGAACCAGATGGATCGCATCGGCGGGCTAAGTTTAGAACTTTGCGGTGCGGTGGGTGAATTTGTTGGCTTAAACGCGCAACTTGTCCTGGTTCCGGCAACTGCTCTGGGTCGTTTAGAAGCTCCTGCCCTGATCAAATGGCAAGGCATGACTGTTTTGCTCTACGAAGTGAGCGAGCGAGACCTGACGATTGCCGTTCCCGATCGCGGCATCATTCATCGCAAACCCGCCGAGTTTGCCGAAACCTGGGGCGAACAAGGCGAAGTGTTATTACTCAAACCAACCAGCCAAACCCCCCGGCAAAACTTTAGCTTACGCTGGTTTTTACCTGCTATTCAAAAGCACCGCCGCGTCTTAATTGAGGTGTTCGTTGCCTCTTTCTTTGTGCAATTGTTTGCCCTGGCAAATCCGTTAATGATCCAGGTAATCATCGATAAGGTGATTGTGCAAAACAGCGTCGATACCCTGCAAATTTTAGGGTTTTTCTTGCTGGTACTGGCAGTGTTTGAGGCGATTCTCACCAGTCTGCGAACCTATTTATTTGTCGATACCACAAACCGCATTGACATGTCGCTGGGGTCAGAAATTATCGACCACCTCTTGCGATTGCCTTTGCGCTATTACGAAAAGCGCCCGGTGGGGGAACTGGCAACCCGAATTAATGAGCTGGAAAATATTCGTCAGTTTCTCACCGGCACTGCCCTCACCGTAGTGTTAGATGCCGTTTTTTCGGTCATCTACATCGTTGTTATGTTTATTTATAGTTGGTTGCTGACGCTGGTTTCGTTAGCAACGATTCCTGCCTTTGTGGCATTGGCATTTATTGCCTCACCGCTAATTCGCCACCAACTGCGGGTTAAGGCAGAACGAAATGCGGAAACCCAATCCTATTTAGTCGAGGTGGTTTCGGGCATTCAGACGGTGAAAGCACAAAATATGGAACTGCGATCGCGCTGGCAATGGCAAGAACGGTATGCCAAATATGTCAGTGCCGGTTTCAAAACAGTGCTGACCTCTACCACTGCCGGATCAACCAGTAATTTCCTCAACCAGTTGTCTGGACTGTTGGTATTGTGGGTCGGTGCCTACCTGGTGTTAAAAGGACAGTTAACCTTAGGACAGCTCATTGCCTTCCGGATTATTGCGGGCTATGTCACCAGTCCACTCTTGCGTCTAGCACAGCTGTGGCAAAACTTCCAGGAAGTGGGGCTGTCGATGGAACGGTTGAGCGATATTGTAGACGCTGCACCTGAAGCAGACGAAAACGATCGCCTCAATATTCCCATGCCTGCCGTTGAAGGAGCCGTGAAGTTTGAAGATGTCTCCTTCCGCTTTGGCACAACAGGTCCTCTGCAATTGAATAATGTCAACATCGAATTTCCACCTGGCGTATTTATTGGCATTGTTGGGCAGAGTGGTTCTGGCAAAAGTACATTAATGAAACTGTTGCCCCGGTTATATAATCTGGAATCAGGCCGGATTTTGATTGATGGCTATGATATTAGTAAGGTCGAGCTGTACTCTCTACGCCAGCAGATCGGTATTGTGCCCCAAGACACGTTGTTGTTTGACGGGAGTGTGCAAGAAAACATTGCCCTGAATGTGCCTGATGCTCCGGCAGAAGAAATTATTCGGGCAGCTCAAGCGGCGGCAGCGCACGACTTTATCATGCAATTGCCCAACGGCTATAACACCAGGGTTGGGGAACGAGGTTCAGCCCTCTCTGGTGGACAACGTCAACGGATTGCGATCGCCCGTACGGTGTTGCAAAATCCTCGCATGTTAATCATGGATGAAGCCACCAGTGCCCTCGACTACGACTCCGAACGACGGGTTTGCCTCAATCTGGCAGACGAATTTGCCGGACGCACCGTCTTCTTCATCACCCACCGCCTCAGCACCATTCGCAACGCCGATATGATCGTCATGATGGATAAAGGCTCTGTCGTCGAACAAGGCACCCACGACGAACTCATGGCACTCCGAGGACGCTACTACTGTCTCTATCAACAGCAAGAAGCCCAAATGTAGTCCATAGCTAATAGCTAACAGCTAACAGCTAACAGCTAACAGCCAACAGCTAATAGCCAAGAGCTAACAGCTAATAGCTAACAGCTAACAGCCCCCCTAACCCCCCAACCCCTAATCCCGGATCTCTATGAAAAGCTTCCTGGCACGAAACGGACAAAACGGTAAAGCAAAACCAGAGGAATCGTCAGATCTGGTTCCCGTCGGAGACGAGGGTCAAGAGCAAGATGCCCCTCAACCGATTAATAAATTGACCCGCACAGATGCATTTGACAAACCTGTAATTTTGCAGCAAAGTTCCTTTTGGTCGCGGGGCATTTTGTGGGGCATTATTGGCGTCACGTCGTTTACGATTATTTGGGCATCACTGGCTCATATTGACGAAGCCGTTCCGGCGACCGGAAAGTTAGAACCACAAGAACAGGTACAAGAAATCCAGGCTCCGGTGGGTGGGGTTGTCGAAGAAATCTTGGTGGAAGATGGGCAACGGGTCAACAGAGGAGATGTGTTGATTCGCTTTGACCCCAGAACTACCACCGCACAGTTGCAATCGCTCCGACAAATTCGGGATTCACTGGTGCAAGAAAATCAGTTTTATCGGGCTCAAATGCTGGGAGTCGCAGAACCAACTCCGGAAGAAGCGACGAAGCTCAATTTGCGTCCCGAAGTGTTGCAACTCACGATCAACCGCTCTGCCTTATTGCAAGAAAATCAACTTTATCAAGCCCAATTACGGGGTGGCTCTGCCGGTAACCTCAGCCCCGAACAGCAAACTCGTTTGCGAGTCGGGTTGATCGAGTCTAACTCTCGGGCAGCGGCTGCTCAGTTTGAAGTTGAACAACTGCAACAACAATACAATCAGGCACGCAGTCAGTTGCAAGCAGCACGACAAAGCTTGGACATCGACCAGGGGATTCTGGCGGATATTCGTCCATTGGCAGAGGAAGGTGGCATTGCGCGAATTCAATTGCGTCAACAAGAACAAAAGGTGCTAAATAGTAGTTCTGAAGTAGAACGGTTGCAACAAGAAGAACAACGGTTGCAATATGCGATCGCCCAGGCACAGCAACAGTTTCAAAATACCATTGCGGTCACAGGTAATGATTTACTCAACCGCATTGCAGACAATGAAAAGCGCCTGACAGAGATTGATAGCCAACTCAATAAAGCGATCGTCGAAAACCAAAAACGGATTTCTGAGATCGATGGACAGATAGAGCAAGCAACCGTAACGTTGCAATACCAAGAACTCCGCGCCCCGATTGATGGTGTTGTGTTTGACCTACAAGCCAAGGGAACAGGGTTTGTTGCCAACACGAGTGAACCCATTTTAAAGATTGTGCCGAACGAAGGGTTAACCGCACAAGTCTTCATCACCAATAAAGATATTGGATTTGTCAAAGAAGGGATGTCGGTTGATGTCCGCATCGACTCGTTCCCATTTAGTGAGTTTGGCGATGTCAAAGGCACGGTCGTACGGATTGGCTCGGATGCATTGCCTCCCAATGAAATCTACCAATTTTATCGCTTCCCAACGACCATTCAACTCGACTCTCAAGTGATTAATGTGCATGGGCGAGAAATTCCCCTGCAATCAGGTATGTCTGTGACTGCTAATATCATTACTCGCGATCGCACAGTAATGAGTATCTTCACTGATTTGTTTAGAGGAAAAGTCGATAGCTTACGTACGGTGCGATAGCCATCAAGGGTGGTGATCTCAATCTGTTGATATTTTTTGAAACGCTCACAGCGTGAGCGTTTCAAAAAATATCAACAGATTTAAAACCGGCAGAGTTGAAGTTGAAGCTATTCTGAAACACTGCAAAATTAAAAAACCTGTGCATTACGCCCACAAATCTGCTGGCGCAACGCAGAATATGGATAGGGCTGGCAAATTAAATAAAATCAAAAGTTTAGTTTGAACCGCGAGGGAATGTTTGCAGCTCAAGCTGAGCGTCTAGGTTTTGGTGAATTTGTCATCCTAACGGAGTGTCTAAGAGGAAGCTGCCTGTGCAATCTCCCGTTCAAGCTAAAGTTGATTTGTCGTTTCAGACCTATACGGCACAAGCTAAACCCGATCTGAGCGAAGCTGAACTTAGAATCCAACTTGCAGCTGCCTATCGGTTAGTCGATCGATATGGCATGTCTGACCTGATTTATACGCATATCTCAGTCCGCTTACCGGGAGATGATCCGGTTTTTCTGATCAATCCCTTTGGGCTGATGTTCAACGAGATTACTGCGTCTAGCCTGGTCAAAGTTGATATTAATGGCAATATTCTGCAAGATAATGGTTACCCCATTAATCCGGCTGGTTTTGTGATTCACAGCGCTGTTCATGCGGCTAGAGAAGATGTTGTGTGTGTCATGCATACACACAGTCGCTATGGCATGGCGGTTTCGACGCTGGAATGTGGGCTGTTACCCATTACCCAATTTTCGCTGCAATTTTATGATCAGGTTGCGTATCACGACTATGAAGGCTTGGCGTTGGAGTTAGCAGAACGGGAACGGCTGATTGCAGACCTGGGCGATCGCTCAGTGATGATATTGCGGAATCATGGCATCCTGACGGCTGGAAAGACGATTCCTGAAGCCTTTTATCTACTGTACTATCTCGAAAAAGCATGTGAAGTACAGATTTTGGCACAATCTACCGGAAGCCCGTTAGTCCATCCTTCTGAAGCAGTCTGCGATCGCACTGCCAAACAGTTTGGTTGGAATAACACAGGCGAATTGGAATGGATTGCGCTGACTCGAATGCTCGACCGAGACGATCCGTCTTATCGTGATTAAGTCGTGTTTCAAACTGGCTGTTAAATGTGTGGAAAGGCTCGCTTCGCGAGCCTTTCCACACATTTAACAACAGAACTACTTATTTTCGTTGCCACCAAACGTATCCGCCGATCGCAGCGATCGCCACCAATGCGATACCGCCGATCCAGGGAAGGGGCGATGGAGGCGACGGATCTGAAGGGGGGTCTGGTAGCGCCGTTGGTTCTGTTAGCGTAGGATTGGGCGTTGTCGGTTCACTAGCCGCCGGTGTGGGACTGGCAATGGGGGTGGCAGTACCCTCTGCTACCGTCACATCATAGGTCATCTCAAACGGGTGAAAGTCTTCTGCGGTCTTGGGTGTGCAACTTAAATCGAGTTGATACAGCCCCGTCTTGGGAAACACCAGATTTGCCCCCGGAATCCCCTGATGCTGTTCACTATCGATCGCCTGTAACGTCGGCTGTAAAATCGGCACGTCGCCCGGTTGCCGGGGTTGGCTATAAACTGCCAGTTGGCACTCTGCCTCTGCTAATGGCAACGTTGCACCCCCTTTACGGGTCAGCGCAATCCAGACTTCGGTAGGCTCTCCAGCCTTAGGCGTATGGTTAGGTTCCACATGCCAGGTGCCAGCAACATCTTCTGTTATTTCGACCGTATGGGCGATCGCAGGGCTGGTCGCAGATGCCAAGATCAGAACCCAAGCGAGGGTTTTACCTACGTTAGATCTGCCCATAAACATCTTGCTCCCCAATAGATCAGCGATTCCTGCTTGGTTTACCATCCGTGTTGCATTGCCCTGCCATCTAATCGGCAAAGCTCAACATCCGGCAGAATTCAGGAAACTACATCCTTAATTGTATTCGAGCAAGAGGAAATGGCTTTGTAGCCGTTCTCGATTCCGTGAAGTACAAGCGGTTGTGAGAGAGCTGCTCTCCGCACGGCTCTCTCACAACAGCCGTAGTCTATCCCGATGCATAGCGCTATACAGGTGACCTGTTCAGCGATTAGTAAAGAGATGGCGGAACCCACTCAAAAAAGTCGGGGTTAATCAAATTTATGAGTCAGAGTGATCCAATCGGTCGGCTCGTCCGTATCTAGAATATGGAGCCGATCGATCGTTGCGATCGCCCATCGCATCAGACTCCGGAAAGCAGGTTGTGATGCACTCCTATAGAGCCGTTGGCTACTCTCTCTTAAGCAACCCTTGCGTAAGCAACAACACGGCAGTGAGGTCTATTCCTTGAGCCGATTGGGTGAATCAGGGGTGCGGGGATAACTCACCCGCACCCCCATCTAGATGTTCGCTTTTTTGCACAAAGTGCATTATTCCTGTCATGATTCCGTATGATATAGCAGTCGCCAGTATGAGACAGGGCGGGATGCAAAGGTCAACCCTCGATGTAGAGGCGCAGCCTCTAACCCCCCTTTTAGCATAGGCTTAGAGCCTATCTCAAACGTAATCAGACGGGTTGATCGTACACACCCCTGCGGGCAAACGACATCAACCGTCTAGATCAGCTCTCAATGGCGATTGTCAGACGGATACATGGAATTGGGTTTATTTTTTCTGTGGCGATCATCACTTCTGATCTAGAACTGCTGCAATTGCTGAAAACTGGGCAAACAACTGCCCTAGAGCAACTTTATGATGGCTATGGAGATATCATGTACGCCTTAGCGTTTCGCATTCTGAAAAATCATCAAGAAGCTGAAGATGTGATTCAGGAAGTGTTTTATACCCTGTGGCGCAACTGTACATATAATCCTGAGCGAGGTTCCTTTAAAACTTTTTTGCTGATGATGGTGCGATCGCGGGCGATCGACCGAGTGCGATCGCACCAAACCACTCTCAACGTTCTAGAACGCTGGGGTAAAGGTGGATATGCAGAAAATTCAGAAACCATGCCCCTCGATCAAGCCGTCTCTGATGAAATTGCTAAGCGTGTTGCAGCTGCCCTGGCAGAACTTCCTGAAAAACAGCGTCATGCCTTAGAAATGGCATATTTTGGCGGACTGAGCCAAGCAGAGATTTCCCAATCTCTTAACGTGCCGCTGGGCACCGTAAAAAGTTGGTTTCGCCTGGGGTTTTCTAAACTCCGGCAATCGTTAACTGATCTGATGAGCTAGATAACTATGCCCGCATCCTCTTCCCCACACCCACTATCTGACCACCTGGAGGAGTTAATCACAGGCTATGTTCTCAATGCGCTCTCTCCAGAAGAAACCTTAGAATTTGAGCAATATCTGGCACAACACCCCAATCTCGTATCCGAGATAGACCGACTGCAAGAGGTGATGGGTCTGCTTGCCTATGCGTCGCCTGCGATCGCTGCCCCCAGCCATCTGCGTTCAAAAGTGTTGGCAATTCCCCAAACTCACCCCCCTTCAGCCACCACCGAGACCGCTACGCCACCCCAGCCCCAACCTGCCATCCCCATCCACAGCGCTGCCTCACGGCGTCAGACAGGTTTACAACAGGGTCGTCCTATCCGCCGTTGGCAATCGTTTGCCTCGCTTGCGGCAGCTGTGCTGGTGATTGCCCTGGGCGTCAATAACTACCAACTGCGGCATCAATTGGATGACCTCGAACACCATGTCCCGACCCCAGCCATGCCGTTTGCTCTAAGGGGCACCGATCCAACCGCCGCTGCCACAGGAAAAGTAGTACTCGATTTAGAAACCGGGCGAGCCTTAGTTGCACTGGAAAATCTGCCGCCTTTGCCTCCCGGTGAAACCTACCGAATGTGGGCATTCACAGAAGATAAGCGAATTCTCTGCGGCGAATTTAATACAGGTGCTTCCGGGCAAATTGTTGGCGTATTCGAAGTTCCAGTTGCAGAATACGACAAACCTGTGCAATACATGCGGGTATCACGAGAAGCGATCGCCGCCTCATCGGAACCGAGTCAAAAAGTTTTGGTTATGACCAGCGAATCTTAAGCTCACAGGTTCTATAGCGGTGTGCAACGTTAAGTACAGAAACGGTGTTGTGGGGCGCTCCGCGCCCCACAACACCGTGCTGAATCATTCAAACTGAGCCTTGGGGTTGAATGGCATGGTATTCTTGCGTCGTTCAAACCCAGTCTTTCAACCTGCAAAGCTTTTAAAATCAGAAAGAGCACCGACGACTGACCGTGTTTCGTCTCGGTGCTCTGACTGGTTCGCTCCTCACACTGCTATTACAATAGCAGACCCCAATCGGTTTGTCATCCCCTTAGCAAGATTATGTCAATCCTGTGACAATTGTGCCTCGCCAGCAGACGTTAGCGCCCCTTATACCCCCAGCATCTGCTGTCTAACCACAGAAACCAGGGGATTGCTATATAATTGTTATGGGATATGTAAACTTATGTGAACCATTTTTAATATGAGTCAATTTTCCTTAGAGCAGATTGCGAGTCAACTCGACAGCGAAAATTCCAAAGATCGGATGTTAGCCCTAGCTGCTCTCAGAGATGTTGAGCCGACTGACGCCGTTCCCTTGATTAAAAAAGTATTAGATGACGACAGCTTGCAAGTACGGTCGATGGCTATATTTGCATTGGGTTTAAAGCCAACCGAAGATTGCTATCCCATTCTAGTGAATCTGCTGGAAAGCGACCCCGACTATGGTATTCGCGCCGATGCCGCAGGCGCACTGGGGTATTTGGAAGACAACAGAGCGGTTGAACCCCTGATTCGCACGTTTTACGAAGACACCGACTGGTTAGTTCGGTTTAGCGCAGCCGTTTCCTTAGGAAATTTGAAAGATCCGCGCGCCCGTGATGCCTTAGTCAGTGCCCTTGATAGTGAAGAAGTTGTGTTACAACAAGGGGCGATCGGGGCGCTGGGTGAAATTGGAGCCGTTGATACGGTCGAGCTGCTACTTCGTTTTGCCCAGTCGTCTGATTGGTTAGTTCGCCAACGATTGGCAGAAGCGTTAGGCAACTTGCCTACCGAGAAAAGTATTCCTGCTCTCAAGTATCTGGAAAAAGATAACCATCCCCAGGTTTCTCAAGCAGCGGCGATCGCATTACAGAAGCTAGAGGGATTGACCGACCGTTAGCTTGACCATTCAAGTCGGGTCTACCATGCGGCTGATGATGCTTACCTGATGTATTTCGTTCGGCTGAAGCAATATGTTTCCCTGGATTGATGTAGCAACATCATCTGGCTGCCACAATCAGAGTAATTCATAGTTGCAGTGTAGAAAGGAGCTAAACCTTATGGCAAGTGCTGGTCAAAATCGGATCACCCCCAGTGCCGCTCATGTTGTGCCCGGCTTGATCATTTTCTTAACCATCAATTTCTTAGTGGCGGCGATGTATTTCAACATCATCAATCCGTAACTTAAAAAGCAATGCTTGATTGATTTTACTCAATTGCAATCACTCATAAACCTATAGCTTTGGCTTTGTGGTATGTCTTGCTCTGCATCACTCACCACGAAGCCAAAGTTTTTTTAGTTTGATATTCAAAGAATGGTTTGGGGAGGCACAGACGTTGTCCGCACCTCCCCAAACCGTTATTTTTTGGAGCAGTGCCCAAAAAACAAGTCATTCTGACGAAAGAGAGATAGGGCGATCGCTCACCCAAGTGACGGAGTCTGTATTCACCCAAGCGATCACCCAGGTGGTTGAGGATGCGATATCTTTTCTCACCCGATCGGTCATTTTTGCCCATTCTTCTCCAGATCTTCTCGATTTCTACCTAGTCTGGGTTGTAGGTAAAACCACTGCGATGTGTTGCAACGGTTTCAAATCCATCGCAGCTCTATCCTCAAGATCATGGATTTAATAAAATCCGATTCTTTTTGAGAGAGCGGCGGCGGAGCCGCCGCTCTCTCAAAAAGAATCACAGGTTAATTAATCTGTGATCCTTAGCAACGGAGCGATCGCTCTCACAAGATGAGTGGAGATGATTTGCCCGTTTAACGGTGATAGACCATCACATCTGCCAGAACTAGGATTTTGTATGACTATGTATTCAAACGCGCGTTTCTACCATCCGATTGCTGACTGGACTGGACGTTTGATTCTTCCTTTGCCTCAAGAGCGTCGTCCTGATGGGGGTGTTTATCTTCAGGTCGAAAATGCACCAGAGCCTTATTCTCATTTAGAAGGACAGCGGGTTTGGCTGTGTTGGCATCCGCAATCTATCCATCAATCCTGGGTGGCAAAAGCGACGATTGATATTCGGTTTGACGAAATGACTCGTAAAAGTCAGTCAAAAGGTTTGATTCATCCGACTCGCCTAGATGGATGGCAACGGGTCAGTCCGTTAGAATCATTGGCGGGAGCCAGAGCCGACGATGATGTTCAGGTAGAACTAGACGTTCTATCGATCCAGCAAAACGGTGAAGAATGGGTGATTCAAATTAATGATGAACCAATTCAAATTAGGGGTATCTTGCATGGACTGGTGCAGTTTATTGCACCTGTGGGTGAAAAAGGCTATCGTGTCAGACATTACAACCCTGAGAGTCAGCGGTTTGATGGGGCAGAAGAAGTAGTGAATCTGCCCGATGCAGGGTCGATTCATCCGCAATTTCAGATCGAACAAAGTTCTATCAAACATATTGAGCAATCACCGCTAAACGTATCGGGTTGGTATATTTATGGGCACTATTTGACAACGGCATCTGCCCGTCAAGTCGCAGTGAATTCTTTCCCTAATTTATTTGTAGTCCAGGCTTTAGAACCCGCAGAAGCGCAGCGCTTAACACCTTCTCAGATGGTGATGGGTCGGGCTGAAGCACAAGCTTACATCAATAGAGGTAAGTGGAAAGAGATGCCCCTGCATCGAGTTGAAACAACATTGGTAGATACCAATGGCAAACCCAATGACCCGGAAGAAAGAACCCTTGCTCAGCGTCAACAACGTGCTAAAGAACTGTGGATCCGGGAAGATGAAGCCCTTGTGATTCATACGTTTGGATGGCGTGGTGGAAAACGGGGCGATCGCCCACCTTTGGGTATTACACCAGGGCACTTTGCCTTTGGGTTTGCCAAATTGGTGCGCGATAAGTTTGTCGGCACGTTGCGGTTTAATCTGGTTTACCGTCAAGTCTACACCCACAACGGTTTGGGAACAATTGCAGGGGCACATCGCTGGCACTCTTATATGGGATGTTTGAAGCGGGGCTGGATGTATACCCTGCCCGTGTCAGATGTCATGATCCGGATGCCAGAATTAACCGTTCCTTACAACATCAACAAACAGATCTTCAATCCACTGGATTTGATCAAACAAGAATTGGCATTGATGACAGCCCGTTATCGCACAGGCGATGGTAATGGTGCAACCATCGTGACACCGGCAGCTTCTTGTGTGAAAGATTCCAATCAAGCGTTGTTTGGGGCAATCCAAAAATTTCGCGATCGGGTTCGACGCGATCCGACTGTTGCTACCTGGATTGAGCAAAACGTCAATGACTTTCATGCCAAACGCTTTTTGCGATTAGAAGCATTACTCAATCAAGTTAAGCAAGATGTCTTGATGCCGTTAGGGTATGTGCCGCCAAGCTGGCGTGGTGAAATTAGCGAAATTGCAGCTCAGAAGCGCGATCGCATGGGGTTAGACACGGTTATGGAAGGGTTGAAAGCCTGGAAAACGATGTTGCCCCGTCGTGCCGAGCGGGAATTGCTCAATGTTTTACGTAACTATGGTGGCACAATGGTGGACTATCAATCTGCCATGATTGGCGGTGAAGTACCCGGAATTGTCCCCTTAGCACCTACTGTGATTCTTTAAATCTGATTCATGGCTATGACCTCTGTTGACTCTACTCAACTCCGATTCGTGGGGTACTTGGCAGCGATCGCACTTTTGCTACCTATCTTCAACCCAGCTAGGGCGATCGCAGTAGAACCCCCAACTCCAACAACAACTCAATCTAGCTTCAATCGTCTTTCGTTTGCTCAATGGTGTACTCAAGCTGGCTTACCTGAAGCAACCCAACGGACTATCAATCTCTTGTTGCTCCGGGCAGGCACTACCGATTGCAACCAGGCAGAGATCTATTTGAATCGCCTGACGGAGTTAGATCTGTCGATGGTCGGTTCTGCCGAGGATCTATACCGTTATTCCAACTGGTTTGGTAGGGCGTATGAACCCATTTCTGACCTGCGTCCCTTGACCAGCCTGCCCAACTTGACCCGTCTCGAATTGATGAACAATCAAATTAGAGATATTTCTCCGCTAGCTTTTCTGCCCCAGCTAACTGAATTAAATCTCAGTTTCAATCCAATTGAGGATCTCAGCCCACTGGCAAATTTTCCAAAGCTGCACAATCTCAGCCTTGCCTGGACCGGAGAAGTCGATTGGTCGGGACAAATCCTCGATCTGACCCCTTTAAGTTACCAGACTGAATTGCGATCGCTTTCTCTCCAGGGCAACGTCTTTATGGATCTGCGTCCATTGTCTCAGCTGACGCAGCTGACTGAGTTAAATTTATCGGATGCCCAACTCACGTCTATTCGTCCGCTATCGCGTCTGAGACAGCTGACACGGTTACACCTTTCAAGAAATCAGATCCACGATCTACGTCCGCTAAGACGACTGACTCAGTTAACGCAGTTAGAGCTAGACGGCAATCAGATTGAGGATCTCAAACCTCTTTCCCGATTGACTAACCTGACCTTATTGAATGTTTTGGGCAATCACATTAGTGATGTCACGCCTCTGGAAAATCTCAGCCAACTGAATCAACTTAATCTGGCGAATAACCGCATCAGAACGGTAGATGATTTGGCAGTGCTGAATCGGCTAACAGCGATCGACCTGGGTAATAATCAAATCACTGATCCGAGTCCGCTAGCTCAATTAACCCAACTGACCCACCTTTCCCTCAGCTATAACAACCTCACCCGATTAAATGGGCTGTCTTCTCTATCAAATTTGGAGTCGTTAGAGGTGCTGGGTAATCCTAGTCTGATCCAGGTGTGCCCCGTCCAACCTGCCTCAATTTGTGCGTTTGAGCCACGCCCGGTACCGCCCCCTTCTTGATAACTGAAACCGCCGTTGCTGATTTGAGGGATGAATTTGAACGTGAACCCAAAGGGTTCACGTTCAAATTCATCCCACTCCTAAACAATGCCCTGAAACCCATACCCTGCCGATAAAAAATCCAAATGGCGCAGAAATTGTCTGAGAGCATTGCTTTGCAATGCTCTCAGACAATTTGTAGTTGCCTCTACTCAACTCCGATTCATAAGATACTTGGCAGCGATCGCCCTCTACTTCACCCAGTCAACCGAGGGATCTCTCTAAATTGAACTATTGATTTACATGTAGTCTACAAAGATGTAGTTAATCAGAAGGCTTACCTTTAAATATATGGAGTTTCTTCTCCCAATATTCATATTCTACGGGGTGTTACTGTTCTCGCTTGGTGCAGGTCTTCTAGCCTGCGTAGGGGCATTTATGAGTCGCCGACGCCATCGCTGGATTTGGGTTGCTGGCTTATCGTCTGTTTTGCTTGGAAGTTGGTTGAATTACCATTACAAGACCATGCTATTAGGAGCAGCACAAGATGCGCCTTGGTTCACGGCTGTGGGACTGTCACCGATAGCTTTGGGTGGAATAAGTTTGGTTCGTTGGTTTCTGCTAAAAGCATGAACTAGCTTAGTGAAACGGGTCTAACCAGTTAGAGATCAAAACCACCCAAAAAAAAGATAATACCTGCGAAAGAGAGATAGGGCGATCGCATCGAGACTAAACTAGAACTAATCTAAGGGGGACAGTCAGGATGCAGGATTTCTCTCATTCTTTCACCTGGTAGTTCTCATGCAGCCGTTGTTCAGGCAAATTCGGGTTGGGTTTCGACGCGTTCGCTGGGCGATCGCACTTTTTTGTGCTGTATTGGCGCTTGGCGTATCTCCGGGGATCGCTCAAGCAAATTCCGACTTTCCCTATGAGCATCAATGGTTTAGCGTTGCTCAAGCCTCGGCTCAGACGCCACTGGAAGGATTGCAACTGGTCTGGTGCAAAACAGCTGAGTGTCAACAACCTGTTCTCTTAGCAGAGTATGGACAATGTGATCAGGCAGGCTGCTTGAGTCAAGCTGCCGTTACGGGTGATTTAAGCTGTCTTAGCAAAACTATTTCATGGACTCGCGATACATGTTCGAGTCAGACATTTCTATTTGTCCGCCATACGTTGGCTACACCGGAGGCGCAACCAGATGATGATATCTCTTCATCTGACAAGGAGATCGCTTTAGGTAGCTATGGGGATCAGGATTGGTTTCAGATGATCGGGCAATTTTCTGACCGACTGCGAACTAGCAATGCTATGCAAATTAAGGTGGCTAGCGATCGCTCTGGTGCTGTTGAAGGATTTTGGTTGGTCACCGTTGAGGCGTCTACATTATCTCTTGCGCCCGATCGCCAGCGTTCAGCCCAACTGCCCTGTAAAACATATGATCCGATCCTGTGGCTCTGCCCCTCATTTTGGCTGGGGTTGATGCTAATGCTGTTGACTGAAGGACTGGTTGCGTTTGTCTATTTGTGGCGATCGCAGGTTCGTCGGCACGTTATTCATGAAACCCTTGCAGCCATTGGCTTAGCCAATGTATTAAGTGCTCCGTTTATCTGGGAATGGACTCTGTTTTCGTTGCAAACTACCTGGAATTTAGCCCTTGGTCTTATTTATCTGGGCATCGCGATGATTTATCCTTTGATGCTATCCCGCCATCGATCGCGCCCCAAAGGATGGCGCATAATGGGGTCTTCGTTGCTCCTACCCGGTTTATATATCCTGGGGTTATGTGGCTGGGTTGCGATCGTGATCTTCAATTATTATCACTGGGTTTCGAGTCCCCGGTTGATAGGATTAGGTGTTGTGCTGCTTTATGAAGCAGGTGTCATAACGCTGCTGAGTCGAAGAACAGTTTCATGGCGACGGGCAAGTATTCTCAGCCTGTTAACTAATGGTGCCAGCGTCGGTTTGGCATGGTGGCTCTTGCCACTTCTGTAAAGCATTGGCATCGGTAGCAATGCTCAATAGTGTGAAGTACAAGGTATTGTGTGAGAGACGCGCGGAGCGCGTCTCTCACACAATACCCGTCCTCTATGCAAGCACAAAGCCCTATAAAAACGGGTCAGTTTTAATCCTGATATAATGATTCAACCTTGGCGATCGCCACTTGATTCAATCGGCATAATCGTACGGATGGCAGCAGGGTTGCGCCCATTTTTTCATAGAACCGAATCCCTATCTCGTTGGCAATTGCGACCGTCCAATCCACTCTGCCGCAGCCCATCTCCTGGGCAATTTGACAAAGATGATGGATTAAAGCTGTACCAATACCTTGATGACGAAAGTCTGGTTTGAGATATAAATCATCTAACCAGAGTCCGGGTTTAGCCAGGAAGGTAGAATAAATTCGATGGTAGCTGGCAAACCCAATCGGATTGCCATCAACTTCCGCTAATACGATACAGGCTAAGGGATGCGTTCCAAATAAATCGGCTTTTAATTGGTCATGGGTGGCTTCTACAGAATCAGGACAGCCATCAAACTCTGCTTTCAAGTCAATTAATGTAAGAATTGTATTTATATCATTCACGGTTGCGGCTCGAATCGATACGGCGCTAGAGATCATGGGTTACTGGACTCCTGAAGCAGAATAAATCTGATTTTGACGGATCTTGTATTGGAGCCATCCAATCTTGTAAGACGTAGGATTTCGACAAGGATATTTGAAGTCAATCAAAGATTTTTTACTTAGGATCACAAATTCATTAAAACCCGGACGTTTATTTTTGGAAGCGCGGCTCCGCCGCGCTTCCAAAAATAAATCTTCGGTTTTATTAAATCTATGATCCTTAAGACTACGCTATTTCTCAGTTGGATTCAGCCATGCCAATCACTCTACTGTATGAATCGTTGGGTCGAAAATCAAAATATAATTTAGATGGCTTCCATCGATGTTATCGATAATAGTGCATTGAAAATCTCTCAAATCCAAGCATTTGTGGCGGTTGCCCACCAGGGTAATTTTAGTTCTGCGGCTTTAGAAATCGGCTTGTCGCAGTCGAGTGTCAGTCATGCGATCGCCAGTCTAGAAGAAGAGTTGGGCATCATGTTGTTTCTTCGGGGACGACATGGAGCGGTATTGACTCCAGAAGGGCAGCAACTCATTCAAGATGCAGAGCAAGTGTTGCAATTACTCGATGTCATGCAGCACAAAGCCCGTCTGGCACAGGGTTTAGAGAATGGGCAAGTACGGATCGCAACAGTCCGCAGCATTGCCAGCAACATCTTGCCGCCGGTAATCGAACAATTTCGGGCTAAGTTTCCAACCATTAGCATTGCCATTAGTGACTACGATCGCTATGCCGATGTTGAGCAAGCACTCCAGGATGGTCGTGCCGAGGTAGGGTTTACGATGCTACCTACGATAGGCGACTTTGAAACGTGGGAATTATTGCGTGATGAATTTGTTGCCCTCTTGCCACCCAACACATTGACCGATCAAGCCCCCCTGAGCTGGGAGACATTGACGTGTTTTCCTGCCATTTTGAATCAGCGCAGTGCCCTACACAACAAGTTAATTCAAGATCACATTACCCGGCAGGGCTACACGCTAAACGTAGGCTATGAAGTGCGAGAAGATTCTACAGTCATGGGAATGGTCAAGCAAGGTTTGGGGATGACAATCATGGCACGATTGGCAGCAGAACCCATTCTCGATGGCATTCAATTGCATAGCCTACCGATTCCCCTGGAACGAGTCATTGGGGTAGCCATTTTGCCAGAGACGATTTTGCCGCGATCGGTGTTTGCATTTCTGGATTTATTGAAAGAGGTTTGGCGACCCTAAAGCTGCCAGATCCGGGGTTTGCACACGGGACGATCTAACACGTCCATTCGCAACAGATCCCACATTGCCATAAATCCACGCCGCGCCTCGGCGGTTGAATCCCCCCGGTAACGGCAGAGCACACCCGTCATCAACCGCGTTACACCGAAACACGCAGACGATGAAGGATGCGGCAAAGGTCGTGGATTCTCGCCAGCTGGAATAAAGGATGAAGTAGGTTTGGCTGTGTGGGCGTTGATTCCTGCCTCATGATCCGAGGTTGGGGTGGATGGCGACGCTTGAATTCTCCAGACTTCATGGCGAATCCGTTCGACCAATGCTGCCGAAACCGATCGCCCAATCAACGCAAAACTGCCGACAACGGGATACCCTGCTAACCCGTGAGGACTATCGAGCATCTCGGATCCTCCTTGCAGATATTGAGGATCGACCCATATCAGGCGATCGCCCTGCCAAACTTCAGTCCGCGATCGCCAGGTGCCCGATGCAAAGCGTTCTTGGCGGGCACTGCGCCCAAATCGCACCAGATCCCACCCCAGCCAAACAGCATCAGTGCCTAGCTCAACCCGCAAATCTTGCTGATAGATGGCTCCATCAAACACAATGGTTTCCTGAGGCAACCATTCCAGACAGGCACCCGTGTCCAGGCGAATCTGTGTCTGTTGAGAGGCTTCGCATCCATTACTGCGATAGACTTTTGCCGCTGCCGCTGTGGTGATCAGGGCTTGGGATTGGGGATGCAGCTCAATGGTACTCGAAAGGCGATCGCCCCCAACAATTCCGCCAGCCGTATGCAACGTCACCACATGGCAAATGGCAGCACCTTCAGGATAAAACGGTCGTTGCACTTTTAGCGGAGCCTGCATAAAACTCCGTGCCAATTGAGTGCCGCTTTGAGTTTGGGTAAAGGCGAGTTCTAGTTTGCCTTGCCAGGCGGTTGGAGTAGATGGTTGATGGAAGAGGGGTTGATTCACAGGGAATTGATAAAAGCGATCGCAGACATTTTCTCTATCTCTGTAGAACCATATCATTCCTCAGATGCGCCTTAACATAATCCAGCTATGAAATTGGGTGGGAGTGCCGCGCTCCGCGCGGCACTCCCACCCAATTTCGGTTGTCCTAGAAATGTAATTTGTGGCGCGGGCGTTGCCCGCGCTACAAGAAATCATTACATGCATACCCCTATCCAAATTTCATAGCCTAAACCAGCCAGTGTGTCATCAAATAACGGTCTTGATCGATAAAGCCTAATTTGCGATAGACCGCCTGGGCATTGAGATTGCTGTGTTCTACTTCTAAATGCAGAGCATTCACCTCTAAAGATCGACACACATCTTCTAGAAATTGAAAGGTGGTGCGACCAATGCCCTGTCCGCGATCGCCCTCACGGATATACACCTCATCCACAAAGGCATCTCGTCCCCCATACTCCAGGCTATAGCCCAGCGTCAGAACGACATAGCCAATGATCTGTTGATCACGGCAAATAAACCATACACGTCCCCATTCTGGATGATCCACCAGTTTTGTCACAGCCGTACGCGCCCAATCCCCATCAAATGGATGGCGATCGTAGTCGTAATACTCTTGCATCAGCACCAGCAGATGTTCACTATCAGACAATTCAACGGGCTTGAAACAAATTGCCATCGCGTAACATGCCTCGTACTTCCATCAAAATCAGGCCTAATTTATTTTCACCACTGCCATCTTTGCCACATCCCCAGTAATAATCAATCGGGGAGTTTTCTACCAATACTTCATCCGCTGTTGCCAGCAAAATGTCTTGGATATCTGCATGAGTTTTAAACTTTTGCAGTACCGCACGGCGCATGACATCATCCTTCACCTGGTTCCAATCCGATCGTAAAGGCAAGGTGCGATCGCGACCTAAATTAGCCGCATCTTTCGGTGTTTTAGCCTGTTGCACTTGCTCCAGGTACGGTGTGCCGACAAACTTTTGGGCTTGAAAATAATGTTCGCTGGTTGCCCAATATAAGTCATCTAACATGAACCCATGCGCTGAAAAATTTGAAAAACAACCGTAAGGCTTTTCGCGTTCAACATAAAAGTAAATAGTCATACTTGCTCCTTTGCAATTCATAATGTACTTCTTTTTAAGAGAGCAACGGCTCTGCTATCACTCCTTTAAAAGAAGTAGTTTTTTCAACCCACGACTCTCAATCTTCAGCCTTCAGCACGGCTAAATACTCCGGTGGAACTTCATTCACTAACCAAACTCCGTTTTCTGAGCAATAGAAAATAAACCCGGCGTGTTGCATTGCTATTGTATCGATGGCAAAAATCACGGGGCGACCATGCCGCATGCCAACTTTGCGAGCAGTTTCGACATCTTTCGACAAATGCACATGATGCCGTGCCATTTTGACCAAACCAGATTGCTGAATTACGGAGACTGATTTTTCGCCCGTCCCGTGATACAGAACATCTGGAGGGGTTTGCGGTTCCAGCTGTAAATCAACATCAACACTATGCCCTTGATTAGCACGAATCCGTGTTTTTGTTGAATCAAATGAAAACCGTTGTTTGTCGTTAGCTGCTACCACGTCCTCTAATTCTGCGCGAGTAATAGGAAACCGCTGTGCTGCACACGCCGATAACAACTCATCCACCGTCACCCACCCTCCCGGAGCTAAGGTTAGACCCAGGCGATCGGGCGTATGTCGCAGATGCTTACTGAGATATTTGCTAATTTTGACCTGTCGAGTTTTTTCCATGCTCTCTGCTTATCTCCCCTACCAGTGATAACGTGCTATTGCTTACAGCGCTTTGCGCTTGGATATGTTTAGATTTTTTGTCGTGTGCCGCGCAGAGCGCGGCACACGACAAAAAATCTGTGGCTTAAGCAATTGAAAATTGCTGTAAGAGCGGGATTCAGCAATGCCCTTGGGGGAGTGAGCGATCGCCGTCATCCTAAATACAACCCATGCTACATTGTACTACAGGCAAAAATGGAAGATTTCGGGCGTTGCTAAATTGGGCTATGAAATTGGGTATGAGCGCCGCGCGGAGTGAAGTTATTTCTACAATCGGTATCATCCGTGCCATTGCAGCGGATAGTTTGCCTGAGTTTGGTGTAAAATGCCCTTACTTGCCTACAATTGGTTAAGGTTGGGTAAAGACGCAACCCGCCAATTTATATGCCTGGAGAGGTGGCAGAGTGGTCGAATGCGCTCGACTTGAAATCGAGTGTCCCGAAAGGGACCGTGGGTTCGAATCCCACCCTCTCCGTTGAATTGACCAGACGGTTCCCTGACTGACTCAGACCCTTATTTTTATCGTTGCCAAAAGGTACAGAAGTAACTTTGACAACGGAATTGATCGACTCATACACGGTTAGATGGTTGATTAAATCGAGTAGATTGTTCATAATGGGCATTCTTAAATTGATAGATTTAATCTCCAGCCTCGAATGGCGGAATCAGCTGCTCTGTTTAAGCTGGGTACAACTATTTCCCGTTGCAGGGGTGCTGCTCAATTTCTAAATTTCTATGAATCTCCTCGAATATCAAGCAAAAGAGCTATTTCAGCAGGTTGGCATTCCGATTTTGCCATCCCAGTGCATTGACCATCCGAGAGACTTAAAAGGCTTAAAAATCCCTTATCCGGTTGTGCTCAAGTCTCAGGTCTATAGTGGAGGCAGAGCAAAAGCCGGGGGCATCCGGTTTGTTGAAAATACGATCGATGCGGTTGCCGCTGCTCAGGCAATTTTCCATTTGCCCATCATGGAGCAATATCCACAGGTTGTATTAGCAGAAGCAAAATACGACCCCGATCAAGAACTCTACCTGGCAATTGTGATTGATCAGTCTTCGCGCCGTCCGGTGCTGTTAGGTTCCCGTCAGGGTGGCGTAGAAGTCGAATCGTTTGCTCAGCAGATGCAGCAGGTGATTGTCGATCAAGAATTTTCACCCTTCTATGCGCGTCGGTTAGCGATTTTGATGAATTTGCAGGGCGAGCTGATTACCTCGGTCAGTTCTATCCTGGAAAAAATGTATTGGCTATTTATTCACAAAGATTTAGACCTGATCGAAATCAACCCGTTAGCCGTTGACCCCATGGGAAAACTGATGGCTCTGGATGGCAAAGTGTCGGTGAATGATGGCGCATTGGGACGGCATCCTGACCTACTAGCACTGAAAGCCAAAATCCCGGTGAATGGGGCAGAGTTAAATTTAGGTCTAGATTTGGTGGAATTGGGTGGCAATATTGGCATTGTCTGTAATGGCGCAGGGCTGACGATGGCGACCCTCGATATGGTGTATAAAGCAGGTGGAAAACCCGCAAATTTTCTGAATTTGGGGGGTGAGTTTCGCCATGACATCCCCCCCGATACGTTGCAAGAACGGCTACGGCAAGGGTTAGAACTGGTGTCGCAAAATCGCAATGTTCGCGTCATTCTGGTTAATCTCTTTGGCAACGTTACCTCCTGCGAACAAATGGCAGAGACTCTGGTGACCTATCTGCAACGGCGATCGCGTCCGAATGTGACCTTGCCACCGTTGGTGATTCGCCTGGTTGGGCGTCAGTTAGAGCAAGCCAGGGATCTGCTGATGCAGCTAGAATTGCCATTAGTAGACAGCTTAGATGAGGCGATCGCTAAAGTCGTTGTGATTAGCCATGCCAAAACGGTTTAATGCTGAGGGGAAAGGACATGAACTTTACTGCAAATAGCAAAGTTTTGGTGCAGGGTATTACTGAACCACTCGGACGGGCATATGTCCCGTTGATGCTGACCTATGGCACCCCGGTTGTGGCAGGGGTGTGTCCAGGGAACGGCGGCACCGATTGGCAAGGGGTGCCTGTATTTGACATGGTAGAACAGGCGATCGCCACTGTGGGCATGGTCGATACCACCGTGATTTTTGTAGAACCGTATCTGGTTTTAGATGCCGCGTTAGAAGCGATCGCCGCTGGAATTCCGCAAATTATTTTAATTACAGAAGGGGTTCCGCCGCTGGATATGGTGCGCCTGATCCGCAAAGCCGAAGCCACTGATACATTAGTGGTCGGTCCCGATTCTCCCGGCATTATCGTACCCGGAAAAATTCTACTGGGTACCCATCCACCAGACGTTTATACACCCGGTCAAGTTGGCATTATCAGCCGCAGTGGCACATTAACCTATGAAATTGCCCATGAGCTAAACCAGGCAGGCTTTGGACAATCCATTGTAGTGGGCATTGGTGGCGATCGCATTGTCGGGTCGTCGTTCCAGCAATGGTTGCAAATTCTCGAAGAAGATGAGCATACAGACGTGATCGTGTTAGTCGGTGAAATTGGTGGCGATAGTGAAGAAGTTGCCGCTCAATACATTGCCGAAGCTATTGATAAACCCGTTATAGCTTACATCGCTGGGAGAACTGCGCCAAAAGGTCGGCTGATGGGACATGCCGGGGCGATCGTGGCAGCAAAAATATCCGATTCGGGGGTTGAAGTCGGTACACCGGAAAGTAAAGTTTCAGCTTTCAAACGGGCTAAAGTGCCTTTGGCAGAACGTCCCTCTCAAATCCCAGAATTAGTTAAGAAAGCTCTACACCCCACCCGCAAAAAAGTAGCCTGATTCAGGTCGGTATCCTCATAAACATAACGTGAATAATGTTTTGGGAGAGCAAGTTTTAATGGCGCGATGTCCACGATAGTGATATGTGGGAGCCGCGCAGAGCGCAGCTCCCACATATCACTCACAATCTACCCACATATAGCGTTGTGCAGGTTGATTCAGTACGGTGTTGTGGGGCGCTCCGCGCCCCACAACACCGTTTCTGTACTTAACGAACTTGCACACCGCTATACAACCCGCGATCGCTGGATCAGTCTTGAATGGGTTGAGGAATGACTTTGATCAAAATGGCATAAAAAATAGCAGCAGAAATAACGCCATTCAAAGGAGCGACACCGAAACTAAACTGGTTAGAGAAATGGGCGACTAAGGCGGCTGCAATGTAAGCAATGACCCCTGCCCAATTGAAGGCAGGCAAGCGGGTTTCTAACGAAGGAAACTGACCCCGATGACGCAGCCAAAAATCGACCATGACAATACCACCCACCGGAGGAATGACCGTGCCGAGTAAAATCAGCCAATTAATCATGCCCTCATAAATGCCGCTGAGCGCCAGACACAGGGCGAACGTAGCTCCACCCAAAACAAAGGCATGACGTTTGGTGGTACGGAAAAAGTTATTTCCAGCCACCGCAAAGGCATAGATGGTGTTGTCTTGCGTGGTCCACACATTGAGAATCAAAAGAATCACACCTGCCACCAAGATGCCCTGTTTTGCCATGGCTTGAATCAAATCTTCACTGCCATATACCAGGGTACAGAACGCACCTGTGAACACGAGTAAACCATTCGTAAAAAAGAAAGCCAGCAGGGTACTGCCGATGGCATTTTTGGCAGAGTCTGCAAAACGACTCCAGTTAGTGGCTTGAGTTCCACCTGAAATAAATGTACCAATGACGACGGCTAATGCTGCCCCAAATGGCATCGGTTCGGTGGGCTGAATCGCTTGAAGCGCCGCTAAACCTCCGGCATCTCTAAAGCCAATCAGCAAGCTAACTACTATTAGAATTAGCATGGCAGGTACGGCTAGACGGCTGAGCCAATCCATCGCGGTGTAGCCAATGTAAGCCGTGACACAAAAGGCGTAGGTAAAAAAGACAATTGCCAGCCACTTGAGCGAATCAGGGATGCCAACAATTTGAGCCAGGGCATCAACGACGAAGGCATTGGTGACGGCGTACCAACCCACCTGGGTAAACCCCAAGATAAAATCGACCCACCGCGAACCGACGTTACCGAAGCTAAACCGCGACATTAATACCGTCGTCAGACCACTTTTATAAGCAATGTAACTGAGTGCCGCACAATAGGCTCCCAGTACGAGATTGCCAATTAGAACAATCGCCAACATATCTGAAAAGCGAAAGGCGGGTCCAATCGTGCCACCGGCAAAGAGAGTTGTGGAAACTAAAGCAAAACCAATTAGCAGAGGAGCCAAAGACCAAATGGGTTTGCGTGCATCCATAGGCACGGCTGTCAGGGGATAGTCTTCTCCTGCCTGTGATTGGTCAATCGCCTCCGCTCCAGTCCGATCCGTCCGAACATCTACCATTCGTACATGCCCCTATTAAAAAGTCCTACATCTATTTTGATAGGGCACATTCTCGGATGGAATCAGGGAAGGAGTGGTATTTTAAGTCACATTAGAGCCTGTAGCAAGCCTCAATGGGGTGAAGTCCAGGATTATTGTAAGAGAGCCACGCGAAGCGTGGCTCTCTTACAAGATCTAATTCCTTATTGCACCGCTTTTGAGAGAGCTGCGGCGGCTCAGGGGAACTAGCGTTCCAGATCGAGAGCGGCGGCGAGTCAAGATTAGAGCGATCGCCACTACACCCATACCAATCACCGTTCCAGGCTCTGGCACAGAGGTGACATTAAGAGGATTGTTGGGTTGAGTTAATGTTTCCTGACCATCTTCTAGTTCACGATCGAAGCGATCGCTATTTGCTTCAGCTTGTTGGAGTAACTCTCGCTGGCGATCGTTCACTAAGACGAGCATAGATGAGTAGGGTGTCACGATTTCCGTTTGTTTGGCGATCGCATGAACAGCATCTAATGCAGCGATCTGAGTCATATCTTTTTCGCGGCTGAGTTTCAAGATCAGCTGACGAGCAGCTAATGGTGCAAACCCATTGTTTGCATGGTTTGGCAGTCCCACCATCCCTGAGGAGGGTAAGGGTTCAGCCGCTTGTGAATCTGTTGATTGTGAATCTGCTGCTTGTGAATCTGTCGATTGTGAATCTGTTGACGGAACATCCGTTAATGCCGCATCTGTTGATTCAGCAAACCAGGCATAGCCATCGATAACACTGACTACAGATTGCCCCAGCGCCGATTCTGTGGCTAATCGCTGTAACACCGCCGACACATCCGTCGATACACCCCCTTGAGTCCGTTGAATGGTTTGCAAAACATCATCGCTATAGGCAATGGGTAGCTTATCCCCCAGATGAACAACCCAGAGGGGACTGGCGATCGCAGATAGGTCTGTTTGATCCTGAGCCAGTTCATAACTGCCTTCATCGGTCACTAAAACAATAGCGTCATAGGGTGTGTCTCCCTGAAGTTGAACAAACTGCTGCAACATCTCAGAGATATCTAACGAGCCATAGAACGTTACGGTTTCTGGCTTAAATGACGTGAGATCATCAATCCGAGTTGGACTGCCCCCAGCTGATGCTGTTAGATAGACATCAGCGTCGTCGTCCATGCTGTTTTGTTGTAGCCAGCGAAACGTATCTGATAATGCTTGTGTATGGGTTTTCATACTCCGCGAACTATCCAACACTAACGCCATCTGTTTTGCGTGAGGTAGGTGATAGTCGGGTGCGGCTAACGCTTTCGCAAAGACACGATGTCCGTCTGGGAAGGTCGCTTCAAGCGTATCGGAGACGTGCGAATTTTGCACAGGCAAGTAGTCTTCTAACCAGGTATCGTCTGCAACGGTTACCGGGTTATTATTACGATGACGCGCCAGATCCTTAGTCCAGAATACATTACGCTTTTCAGCGAGATGAGGTAGCGCCCACCCCTGGGCTTGACGCATAACGTCATAGGTCATCCACAGGTGTAATTGTCCAGGCAGCGTCTCCGTTTCTTGAGCGGGAATGGGAAATACGCGTAAGCGATATTGCTGCGGTCCAACCTGTTCGAGCAAGGCTGGATCGTCTGCAATGGTAAAGTTGCTGCGTTCGACTTCGCCGTTGTAAACCTGTTGTGCGGCACCCCGTGGTGAAACGGTAAAGCGAAAGCGCTGATCGAGATTCGGATTATCACCCAGCCACACTCCCGTAATCACGGCACTTTCGGGCAAGGAAAAGGAATAGAAAATTTCTTGATCGAGAAATGTAGGATTTTGGTAGTGCTCATACAGTTCTACCTCTGCCCAGTCCCCATGCTCTTGGACATGGACCTGCTGTTGGACAAGTTGGACAACTTTTTGATCGATGTTGAGCAAACCCGCTTGGACTTCATCGCGGTTAATGGTTGATTCCAGCGCATGTTTGATGGCAGGTCGTTCTGCTCGTTGAATCGGGGCATCGAAAAATTCGGCATAGAGGTTCGCGGCTTTGTCAGCATCGGAGCGATCGCCCTGATACAAAAACGGGGATAGCCAATGATTGTGAAACTCTTGCCAGGACTGCGCTTGCGGCTCTGAAAGGTCGAACACATCCCGGTACATTTTTCCCAGTTGGTTGCTTTCTTTCCAGGGACTGAGGTAGCGGTAGGAAGAAAGATAGGCGTTCAGCAAGCCCTCGCGAATAGAACGAGATTGAGTGATTAACTCCTGGCGATCGCTATTAGTTACAGCAGGTTTGTCCAAGAGTTGAAATGCTTGCACTTGGGGTTGTTGTTGCAACAGAGCAAAGATAAGGAACCAGGCGATCGCAACGGAAAACGTAGCTAATTTTGCCTTAAGCGTGCCGTACTGCTTCTCAAATGCTGAGAAAATTCGCCACCAGGAACGTGTATACATATTCACCAGGGCGAAAGGCATGGCGAAAAATAGGGTGCAGCTCAAGCCAAATAAAAACATAAAGGTGATCGCCCACCAGATCCAATACAATGTCTCCAGGCTGAGCGCATCCCAAATGACCGTTAGCCAATGAAATTGGAAGAAAGCATAGACAAAAACGCAGAGCGCTGGCACCGTGTAAAATGCCAGCAACGTGCCGACATAAACACCCGTAATCAACAACAGCGTATGGCTCAACATCTGCAACCAGGCAAGCCCTTGTCGCTGTGCTGCATAGCCACACAGCAGTTCTACGGTAAATGTCAAAATACAAAAGGCAAGCGTTCCCAGAATCTGGCTACTGGCAGGAGTCAGATCCCGGATGATGAACAACCGCAGTAAGCAGAGAGCAACAATGGGTGCTTCAACCCCATAAAACAAGCGCATTAGCAAAACAGGATGTTTGCGTAAGCGCCACCAACCGACGAAGGTGCAAAGGGTGGGCACCCCAATCAGTCCGGCAATGCTCAAGAGAATCGTGGCAGGAATTTCTCCGGCTAGGGCATCTTGTAAGAGTTCTAACCCAAACGCTTGGACAAAGCCAACGTAAATGAACAGCAAAAAAATCAGATTCCAGATCCAAAAAATAGCACTGCATAGAACATGGACAAATGTTTTCATGGCGAGTGGGCGTAAGGTGGGTAATGGGGTTATAGCTTTTGTATTTCTCGATGCACACTCAGATTGATTTGCAAAGCCTGATTCAAAAGATTGCTATAGTCGTCTACCTGGCTATTCAAACTGAGAGCCATTAATGCAGTCAGGTTGGTTTCAAGATCTGCAACGAGGTCATAGCGGCGATTGATTAATCCTTGCTGACTACGCATCATTTTTTGTGCTTTTAAAGCGTTAACTAAGGTATCTTTTGTGATTTGCAACGCTCGTAAAACTTCATGACGATTTTGTAAGCGATCGCTGTGCATTTTAGAGGGTTCAATCGACTCTAACTGATCCAGAAACTGAATGACGTTTACAATTTCGTTAAACTTCTCAATTTCATAAATCAATTTAGCGATCGCCTGATTTTTTTGAGCCTGTTGCCAAAGATATACATTCCACAGCACCACAATCAGCACAGTCTCTAACAACAACCCCAGCAAGAGTTGTCTTATTTCGCTTTGGTCATGTGGAATTAACCCAGTATTCCGTAGGGCAATCAGGTTAATCGGCATGATAAAAATCAGACCGAGAATCAAGACAAACCCTTCCATAAATAGCAACGAAAACCATTGCTTGAAGTGTTTATACTGGATCACTCTATACATGGCGATCGCCATTCGATCAGCAATATCTAAGCCACCCAGTTCATCGACCTCTTCGGGCGCAATGTGCAATTGATTTAGATTTGGATCTACATCCACCGTTCATTTCTCCATGGGATGATTGATTGAAGCAACGCTACTAATGCCCGAACCCTAAGGCTCGTGTGATCGTGAAGAAGATGTGGGCATAGAAGTTACTTTCCAGGGGACGAAAGATTTCAAACTCTTGACCAGGCGCGCCGAAGAAGGGGCGTAATGTCCAGCCCAATTGACTGCCGACGAAACCGTAGAGAATCAACCAGGTTCTGACAATATTCAAGCGTTGAGGATTTGCTTTGATCGACGGTTCATCCCCCAATACTGGCTCGCGTGACGTACGGTCTCGGGCATCATACTCGGTGATATACACCATACCGCGATAGAAAAAATTCACCCCAATGAATCCAGTAAAGGCAAAGATAGCAACATTGAGAAATTTAAAGAATGCATAGTCATTTAAAGAAAGACGAAAAAATAGTGCAATTGGTGCAAAGGCAAACAGCATGATGCTAATGGCAGAGGTGGAAGCCAAAAGCAATGCCAGGTATTGGGCAAACGTGCGAGATGAGCCAGAAATTACTTCAAAAAAGTAGAGTGCAGGCAAACAAATAATCAGGGTGATGAGATATAAAGCAGGGAGTTTAATCGCAGACGCCAATACTTGCAGCCACCCACTGGAAAACCCAAGAATTGCACCATACAAGGCTAAAAAAGTAGAGCTACAAATCATCAACGAGACGATTTTACTTTCGATGCGCTTGCCTTTGCAGATGTCTTCGAGGAAAGCTTGGCGATCGCGCAGAAAACTCATCAAGAGGGAAAAGTGATTCATCAGTGGTGTCCTGAACGCTATGAGGGGACACTTTTCTCTCTTGGTTTAGACCTATTTTTTTGGGGACACAGACCTGAACTTTACAAAACTTTGTTATATAGCAACCGTCGAGACGGTTAAATCAGGAGGTTATGTGAGAACCCGCGCAGAGCGCGGGTTCTCACATAACCTTTGTCCTAATCAACCCCTCGACGGCTATAACCGTATGCACCTATACCGATTTAATGTGAAGCTGCGTTTTATTTAACCCCTGGCTGTCGCCGTCCCCCTTGCCAAGGGGGACTACAGGGGGTTCTAGTTTGGTACAACAAACCTCGGGCTTAAATTCAATTCTCAAGTGCGTCGATTATGTTTGTTGCGTGAAAGCCTCGCGGAGCGAGGCTTTCACGCAACAGGTGGATGTCTTCTCAAATTCCTACTTCACTTTTGCCTCCAGATTTTCTAGCCGACTCTTTAGATCCTGGTTGTCTTTCTTCAGCTGATCCAGTTCTTCTTGCAGCTTTTTCACAGCCTGGTCTTGTCCGGCAGCTTTTTGAACCCGTTGGACGGCTTCTTCGGCAATCCGGCGCACGCGACCATCTGGGGTACGTTCGGTCAGGGAGTGCAAAATGCCGATCGCTTTAGTCGTTTCCATTTGTCCCAGAGCAATCACAACGGCTACCTGAGTCAAAAAGAAAGCGTCATCGGCTAGCTCCGATAAGCGATTGAGGATGCGTTCTAAATTAGGTTTGCTCTGCCCCGTAGAGATAGTACCCAGTGCCCGGATTGCTGCCAGCCGCAGCGGTTGGGGAATGCCTGGGGTCGTATAGTCCAGAATCAGATCAAGGGCTGCTTCCGACGTTTTGAGTTGGCTGAGTCCGGCGATCGCCCCACTGCGTACCGTTTCATTCCAACCTGCCCGATGTTCCAGCACCTCTTTCAGCAATTTAAGAATTTTCTCTTCTTTCGATTTGCCGTTGAGTGGGCTGGCAGCAAAGCCACCCAAACTGCGTAATGCAGACGCTTCGACGTAGTAGCTGGGATCACCTTTTTCAGCGATCGCTTTCAATGCTTTGTAACTATCGGGTGCTTTAACGCTGGCGATCGCCTCGACCACTGCCCGACGCACTCTGGCTTCGTCGTCTTTGAGACCTTTTACCAATTCCTGCAATGCCTGGTCAAGTTTGATCGATGCCAGATGCTCAGCCACTTCTGCCCGCACACCCCAAAACCTATCGGTTTCGAGCGCTTCAGCCAGGGCTTTGACCGCTTCTAACCCTGCTTTCTTGGCTAACGCCTCAGCCGCCTGAATCCGGGCAACGGGGTCAGGCGCATACTTCAACTGGGCTTGCAGTTCTGCCACAGGATATTCGAGCGACACGGTTTTTAAGATCGCGTTGCCAGCATCAAAACAAATGAACTGGGGCTTGTTTTCCAGGGGAAAATAGAAACTTTGCTCTCGCTCATGCACCCGAACGGTAAAGGTTTGGAACGATGTAGCCGCAATGTCAGCGGGTGCGGATTTCTCGGCATGTTTGTCCTTGGACTTTTTGCCCTTATCCTTTTTCGCGTCTCCGTTGGTATCGTTGACAAAGCCAAACGCCAGGGGAATTTTCAGGTCAAACAACCCGCTACTCAACCCGGTTTCACCTTCCTTGGCTTGGGTTTGGGTGATGGTTAGTTTTGCCAGTTTGCTGTCGTTATCCCAGCTATAGGCAACTTTATAATCGGGATGGCCGCCGCGAAAAACGTATTGATCAAACAAAAACTGCAAGTTGCGTCCGGTAGCTTTTTCGATCGCCCTTAAGAGATCAATTGTTTCTACCGTGCGGTGGGCGTTGTCGTTGACGAACGTATGGATGGCGCTAAAAAACAACTCGTCACCCAGTTCTGCCCGAATCATGTGATAGACGCACGCCCCTTTTTCATACAAATGGCGATCGTACAGTTCGATCGCTTCTCGATAAATATGGGTGACAATGGGGCGACGGTAGCGGTTGCTGTCTTCCGAAATGTAGCTTCGTGCTTCGCCCAATAGATAGTAGGCAGCAGCATCTTTGCCGTATTCGTGATCTGTCCACAATACTTCTGAATAAGACGCCATGCCTTCTTTAATCCAGGCATGAGACCAGTGTTTAATCACCACCAGATCGCCAAACCATTGATGCGCCAGTTCGTGGGCAACCAGGGATTCCGTGCCTCGGTTATCCAGGGCTGCCCGTTCGTCTAACAAACAGCGATCGGTCAGAAGCGTGGTGGAGGTATTTTCCATGCCCCCAAAAATGAAATCGTCTACGCAAACTTGTGCGTATTTGGGATAGGGATAAGGATAGCCAAAGGTTTCGCTAAAAAACTCGATCATCTCAGGCGTTTTGCCCATACTGCGACGGGCATCGTCTTCGCGTCCCTTTTCGACATAATAGGTCACGGGTTTGCCTTGCCATTCGTCACGCAGTTCGGCAAAGTCTCCGACTGCCAGCGTCATCAGGTAAGTAGGGTGGACTTCTTTTTGTGACCAGTGGTAGATTTTGTCGGTTCCGTCTGCTTGAGTGTCGATCAGGTCTCCGTTAGAAATGGCAATTAGATGTTTGGGAACCCGTACACGAATTTCAGAGGTTGCCAGTTGTCCGGGATAGTCGAAACAAGGGAACCAAAAGCGGGAGTCTTCATCTTCGCCTTGTGTCCACACCTGAATCGGTTTGTGGGGATAGTGCTGATCGGGAGCAATAAAGTAAATGCCGCGTTGGGGATGGTCGTTGGCATAGGCGATCGCCAGTTCAATTACTTTCCCGGCTGTGCTGGGTTGTTTCAAATGAATCTGGAGTTGCTCGCCATCATAGTCAAATGTCTGGGCTGTTTTGCCAATTTTGACCGATTCAATCGTAAGGTTGACCGCATCTAAGATCAGCCGATCAATGCCACTGCGAACGGGATTGATCTGGATTTTACAAGTCCCCTGATAGCGTTGGTTAGGAATATCTAACGCTAAATCAAGCGCAATGTGTTGCACCTGACCGGGGCGATCGGGGTTGTAATGGGGGCGTGCGCCGGGAAGTTCAAAGGATTTGTAGCCGTTGTTGTCAGAATCAAAGAAATGCTGCGACATGGGGAGAGCCAACCTTACACAAAATCGAGGAGAAAAACGATGCAAACCGGATTTCCGGTGTTTTTTCTTTCCTCTTTAATAAGGAGTTCATTGTAGCAATCTCTGCTGTCTTCGCTGCGAATTCGCTGGGCGAGTTATTTAAGTAGCGGCACGATCAAGCCAGGTTCAGCGCCCGGATAAGCAACCTTTAGCATTTGTCTTTCGCGTAAAGGGGTAGGGATGAAATAATGAAACTGTAATGGAAACGAGCAATTGAGCGATTTTGGTAACTATGCGTGTATTTCAGTTTTTTCTTGGATTTTTCTTAAGCGTATCTATCGGATTAACAACGCTTCCACTACCTGCTCAAGCTGCCAGTTCCGCAGCAATTCGAGCCTATGACGATGTCGAAGCAACGACCCAAGACTATTCAGGTCAAAATTTGGTAGAAGCAGAATTTAATAATGCCAGACTGATTGCGGCTGACTTTAGCAATGCTGATCTACGAGGTGCTGTTTTTAATGGCTCTAACCTAACCCGCGCAAAGTTAAAAGGTGCCAATTTTAGCAACGGTATTGCTTATTTAAGTGACCTATCGGGTGCCGATCTGAGTGATGCAATTTTGACCTCTGCGATGCTGCTCAAATCTAGATTTCGGGATGCAATAGTAACGGGGGCTGACTTTAGTTTTGCACTCCTCGATCGCGATCAAATTGCTTTATTATGTCAATCTGCCAGTGGAACAAATCCTGTCACAGGGGTTAATACACGTGAATCGTTAGAATGCCCTAAGTAATGGTTAGTTTGATCGCGGTTTAATCAAGTTCATATTTTTCAGGGGCGCGGCTGAGCCGCGCCCCTGAAAAATATGAACCCTATACATAGCAATCCTGAATCAGTTGTGAAAGCGCCCGCCCGAAGGGCGGGCGCTTTCACAACTGATCAGATTCACAAATCAAATAGGATCGCTATATTGCTGAATCCTAATTTTTAAGGATCTGGGGAATGCTAATAATAAACTCTGTGCCTTCGCCTAACACAGATTCACAGGTCAAATTACCATTGTGTTTCTCAACAATAATTTGATAACTCGTAGCTAACCCCAGGCCCGATCCCTGTCCTACAGGTTTAGTCGTAAAAAAGGGATTAAACAAACGCGATCGCCCTTCGTCTGCAATACCTACCCCGTTGTCTTTGATCCGAATTGAAATAGTTGAAGAACTTGTGATTTCTGTACGAATCCAAATCGTTGGAATCTCATCAGCATGATTATTCTCATCAAATTTAAGCTCCAATGCATCGATCGCATTATTTAATAAATGCAAGAATACCTGGTTCATCTGGCTGGCATAACACGTGATTAACGGTAAATGATCGTAATTTTTTAAAATCCTAATTTCTGGAGACGAACTGGTTCGATTGAGGCGATGTTGCAAGAGAACTAATGTGCTGTCAATTCCTTCATGAATATCGATCGCTTTGATATCTGATTCACCCAGGCGAGAAAATATACGCAAAGCCAGAATAATTGAACGAATGCGATCGACTCCGGCTTGCATAGAGCCCATTAATTTCTTTAGATCTAAAATCGTAAAGTCTAAATCTATATCTGCGATCGCCTGTTTAATGGTATCCGTAGGTTCAGGATATTCTTGCTGATAAATTTTTAATAAATCAAGTAACTTTTGAATATATTGATGGGCAGGTTTTAGATTTCCCGATATAAAACTAATCGGATTATTAATTTCGTGTGCCACCCCAGCCACCAACTGCCCTAACCCAACCATTTTTTCTTTTTGGATTAAGTTAGCTTGTGTATTTTTTAATTCAGCTAATGCTTGTTTTAACTGTAAATTTTGAGTTTGAAGTTGAGTTTGCAAATCGCGAATAGTGAGTTGTGTCTCAATTCGAACTAAAACTTCTTCAAATTGAAATGGCTTAGTAATAAAGTCAATCCCTCCAGATTGAAACGCTTGCACTTTATCATTTAGATCGCTCAACGCGCTTAGAAAAATGATAGGAATAGAACGGGTTCTTTCATCGTCTTTTAGCTGCCTGCAAACGTCATAACCACTCATTCCCGGCATATTAATATCTAGTAATATCAAGTCAGGAGGCAGGGTTTGAGCCGCAACTAAAGCCATGTGTCCATTTAAAGCTTTGCGAACTTGATACCCTTGATCAAGGAGCATAATCGACAAAAACCTAATATTTTCTGGCGTATCATCTACCAGTAAAATATCAGCTCGATGTGTTTTTTGAGAATACCTATCCATAGCATTTTAAATATCGCCATTGAATTACTGGAGCGTCAATACTAAACTTTATGAATAAAGAGATTTAGGAATGGGAATTAAATAACATCGAGGATGTGTTGTACGGACAAACGGTCGTTTGCCCCTGCAAACACTTCAATAGTCGATCTGATTTAATCCACGAGATTTAAAAGCTGTACTCTCAACCAGACGGGTCAGCTCGTCAGCATTTTCAAAACTGCCCTAGATGGAGGACTGATTAAACTGAAGACTCTTCGTCAGCCACCAAGGTTGAAAATCAGGTATGCCAAAAAGAATGTCTGCTGAGGAACTGCACCCTCAGGCAAAGTATCCGGTTCGATCAGCAGCCCAGAGTCATCTGTCCAGTATGAATGTCACGTTGCGGATCACCCTACATATTTATTAATATAACAATCTTAATCTACAAGGTAGCAGTACGTTTGCTCATCTAAAGCATGATTGTCTGACACTTCACAATCTTGATTGAATGCTCCTAATTAAGGAACTGATTTCCGGTTTCTCGTCAATTTTGCTGTAATAACGCTGTGCGCTGAACTATAGCCTGATGCCATTAATAGATTGAAAAGCGGTGCCGCGTGCCGCTTTTCACACATCATCCGCCTGGTTTTATCTGCGTAGCCCTATAAGCCCTGAGTGCCAGATTAGTCAATTTGCGTTGTATTTCCGGCTTTTACCCACCCTTCAATCCCACTGTCTCCCAGCCGAACTCTCAACCACTCGCCATCAGAGCTGGTTTCTAAAACCGTTACCTCTTCGTTGTAATCAACTCCGCCCAGTTCATTAGAGTCGCGGCTAGGTTCCTGGCGCAAGATCAATCCAATGGGTTGGGTCACCCGTGCTCTATAGGTACCTGCGGCTAGAGAAGGAGAAGGGGACGGTTCAGCCGGTGTTGCTTCAGGGCTGGCTTCGTCGCTGGGAGATACGGTTTCGCTGGGTGAGACACTTGCTTGCGGTGACGCCGAAGATTGGGCTGCAACAGGAGTTGGAGAAGGAGAATCGTTGGGGAAAACAGGTCGAGGCGGCGGGGCTGCCAGACGCGTCATCAAATAACGGGCAACGCTGGCTCCCGCAAAAAATAAGATGGCGATCGCCAACACCACACCAATGAAAAACTTAGATAATCCAGACCAACTCATATCACTCCATCAATGTATATAGCAATTTGCAACCGCAAGAGTGCAAGCGATCGCGTTCTATTCTCACGGTTGCTGAATCCAGGGTATATTACGGTTTTATAGAACCACAATTGCCATGCGCTTGATCTCGATTTAAGCAGAACTGACGACAGATAAAGGGGATATCGCCTTACACCATCGAGTTGTGACAGGGACTAGGTCAAAATCTGCGCTCCGTGCAGCCACTCAATCCATCATCTTAGTGTTGCAAACACGAAATTTTGCAACATCGGGGTTTGGGGGCTGCGCCCCCAAGAGGGGGTTTTACCCCCTCCACCCCCTCTAAAACTTTTAAGTTGGTGTACTAGTGTTGCAAACACAAAATTTTGCAACATCGGGGTTTGGGGGCTGCGCCCTCAAGAGGGGGTTTTACCCCCTCCACCCCCTCTAAAACTTTTAAGTTGGTGTACTAGCGCTAAGCACAAAACGCAAGACGCAGGGTAAGTTCCCCATAATTTCATCTATCGTTTTTGCTTTTTGCATTGAGCTCATGGATTTAATTCAGATCAAACATTTATCTCTGCAAGCATGGCAACACCGTGCTTACCCAAACAAACGTCCGGGTTTTATTTAATTTGTGCTCTTTAGTTATGAGCATTAAGCATCAATCCAATTTCTAAAACAACCTATATTTACCACAATTTTTCATTGTCTCAGCCTCAATGATCTGCCGAGCCCCACTCTCCATTGATCTTAAATAGCATCCAGAATTGACTTCAGCCCAAAGCACTACCACTCAGCCCAAATCTTGAAGATAAAACTCCAAACCTTCTTTAACCTTTTATTTTTTAAGCCATTAGCTAACAGAAACGTATGACTCCAGAAACCCTGGCAAAATTACAACACTTTTGTCGAGACGAGGTAGCATTTGAGCAACTCCAGCAAACCCTGGCGGACGAACTACGCCCCTTAAAACAAGAAATTAATCAAGCCCATTTCCAGATCGAGCAACAAAAAACACTATTTCGTGTCATTACTCGTCTGCGAGAGCCAATCGATCTAGAAACCATTTTTCAGGCTACTGCCATCGAAATTCGCCAACTTTTATCCGCCGATCGGGTTGGCATGTTTCGGTTTTATCCCGACACAGGTTGGGACGATGGAGAATTTGTGTCGGAGGATGTCGATCCTGAATTTTCCTCTGCCATGGCACAAAAAATCCATGACCATTGCTTTGGCGAACAGTTTGCCATTCATTATCAACACGGGCGAGTTCAAGCGGTTTCAGATATATATAATGAAGGGCTGAGCGATTGCCATATTGCCGTTTTATCTCAGTTTCAGGTCAAGGCAAATCTGATTGTGCCTCTCCTCCAGGGTCAAAATCTTTGGGGATTGCTTTGTATCCATCAATGCCGCGCTCCTCGTCAGTGGCAGGCGATCGAGATTGAATTTGTCCGACAAATTGCCAACCATCTCGGTGTCGCCCTGCAACACGCCGAACTCCTGGCAAATCTGCGAGCAGAAATTATCGAACGCCAGCAAGCTGAACAACGAGCCCAGACCTTGAACCAGGGGTTGCGGCAAGCCATCTTAGAACTTAAGGCCGTCAACAAAGAGCTAGAAGCGTTTAGTTACTCCGTTTCCCATGATTTGCGTGCCCCTTTACGCAGTATCGACGGGTTCAGTCAGGCACTCTTAGAAGATTGCCTCGAACAGTTAGACGAAACCGGGCAGGGCTATTTACGACGGATTCGAGCTGCCTCCCAACGCATGGGAAACTTGATCGATGACCTGCTGACCTTATCCCGTGTCACTCGAAGTGACATCCATATTGTGTCCGTAGACTTAAGTCGCCTGGCTAGTCGCATTTGCCACGAGTTACAGCAAAGCCAACCCAATCGACAGGTAGAATTTTTGATTCAACCGGGATTAATCGCCCAGGGAGATACACATCTGCTACAGGTAGTATTAGAAAATCTCCTGAATAATGCCTGGAAATTTACGTCTAAATGTCCAGTTGCAACGATTGAATTTGGTGTGTTACCTCAGCAAGATGCTAACCCCGTTTACTTTGTGCGAGATGACGGTGTAGGGTTTGATATGGCTTATCGGGAAAAACTATTTAGTCCCTTCCAACGACTGCACGGAGTCCATGATTTTCCGGGCAATGGCATCGGGTTAGCAACGGTGCAACGGATTGTTCATCGATTTGGTGGGCGGGTGTGGGCAGAAGGGAGTATGAACCAAGGAGCAACATTTTACTTTACATTGCAAGAGGAGGAAAGTAAGGCATGAGGCTGGGTGACAAGACAATTCTTTTAGTAGAAGATAATCCAGATGATGAAGCCCTAGCTATTCGTGCTCTTAAGCGCCATCACGTTACCAATCAAATTGTTGTTGCCCGCGATGGGGTCGAAGCTCTCGATTATTTATTTGGCACAGGAATATACGAGGGGCGCGATCTGAGCTTTAAGCCAACCGTAATTTTACTGGATCTCAAGCTTCCTCGCGTCGATGGACTTGAGGTTTTGCGCCGTTTACGGGAAGATGAACTCACTAGATTATTACCCGTGGTCGTCTTGACGACGTCCAGCGAGGAGCAAGATATGCTCAATAGCTACAGTTTGGGTTGCAATAGTTATATTCGCAAACCCGTAGATTTTGTCCAGTTTTCCGAGGCAATTCGACAATTAGGAATGTACTGGCTGTTGATGAACGAACCCCCACCGTCGTAGGAAAGCAGATTCGGGAGATTGCAAACATGGACTCTCACCTGCGTGTTCTAATTGTTGAAGATTCGGAAGATGACATGCTCCTGACCTTACGGGAGTTGCGTCGGGGTGGCTACACGCTGGACTATGTCCAGGTAGATACGTCAACCGCTATGCAAGCGGCGCTTGACCAATCTCAATGGGATGTAGTCATTGCAGATTATACTCTCCCTGCCTTCAGTGCCCCCGAAGCGCTAAAACTATTGCAAAACTATAATCAAGATATTCCCTTTATCATTGTCTCTGGCACAATTGGCGAAGAGATTGCCGTTGCAGCAATGAAAGCGGGGGCACATGATTACTTAATTAAAGGCAATTTAGCTCGTTTAGTGCCTGCCGTCGAGCGGGAGTTGCGGGAAGCAGAAGAACGGCAAAAACGGCACAATGCCGAACAAGCTCTGCGGGAAAGTGAAGAGCGCTATCGTCTGCTATTTGAAAGTAACCCCAACCCGATGTGGGTCTTTGACCTGGAAACACTGGCTTTTTTGGCGGTGAATCAAGCGGCGATCGCCCACTATGGCTATAGCAAAGACGAATTTTTGAGCATGACGATTGCCGATATTCGTCCTGATAAAGATATCCCTGCCCTATACCAAGACCGAGACGCTTTAAAGCTCGGAGGCACCTATGTTGGGGTTTGGAAACACCGCAAAAAAAATGGCAGCTTGATTGACGTGGAGTTGAGAATTAACTCCTTTTCATTTGCAGATAAGCCCGCCAGTTTGGTTTTGATCAACGACATTACCGATCGCTTGCAAGCAGAAGATGAACTGCACATTTTAGGCAATGCCCTCGAAAGTGCCGTCGAAGGCATCTCACAAATCGACCCACAGGGGCGTTATATCTCAGTCAATGCGGCTTATGCGGCACTTGTGGGTTATCAGCCCGATGAAATGATTGGCATGACCTGGCAGCAAACGGTTCATCCCGATGATCAAGAGAAGATGGCGATCGCTTATCAACAAATGTTACGCAATGGCAAAGTAGAGGTAGAAGCTAGAGGCGTTCGCAAAGATGGTACTAGTTTCTACAAACAATTGGTCATGGTGACCACATACGACAAACAGCAGCAATGGATCGGGCACTACTGTTTTGCCAAAGATATTACAGAACGCAAACAGATCGAACAAATTATTCGAGAACAAGCGGCTTTGCTTGATGTGGCAACTGATGCCATTTGTGTCCGCGATCTCAATCATCACATTCTTTTTTGGAATAAAGGTGCAGAACGTCTGTATGGTTGGTCAACCACCGAAGCCATTGGCAAAAACGCGATTGATCTGCTGTATCAACCCGGTGCCACATCACCGAACATTAAGTCGATCGAGGCTACTCTGCTAAAAACGGGGCAATGGCAAGGAGAGCTTCAGAAAATTACCAAAAGCGGTAAGCCAATCGTCGTTGAAAGTCGATGCACCTTAGTTCGTGACGAAGCAGGATATCCCAAATCTATTCTGGTGGTCGGCACCGATATCACCGAGAAAAAACAACTAGAAGCCCAATTCTTACGGGTTCAACGCATGGAGAGTCTGGGCACTCTTGCCAGCGGCATTGCCCATGATTTTAATAACATTCTCACGCCCATCTTAGCGGTCACCCAATTGCTGCCCTTGAAGTTTCCTGACCTGGATGAGCGCAATCAACAAATGCTCAAAATGGTAGAAGACAGCGCCAGACGCGGAGCAGAGCTGGTCAAGCAGATTTTGGCTTTTGCACGAGGGGCAGAAGGAAAACGCGTATCGTTACAGATCAGACACTTGTTATCCGAAGTATTGCAAGTGGCTCGGGAAACGTTCCCCAAAACGATTGAAATTCATCGAAATATCCCCAGCATCGATCTGTGGACGGTTTCTGCCGATGCGACCCAATTGCATCAAGTATTGATGAATCTCTGTGTCAATGCTCGCGATGCCATGCCTGAGGGTGGCATTCTCAGCCTGTCGGTCGAAAATCAAGTGATTGATACGGCGTATACCCGCATGAACCTGGAAGCCCATATTGGTTCTTACGTGGTGGTTACGGTGGCAGACACCGGAACGGGAATTTTGCCGGAATTGATGGATCGAATTTTTGATCCCTTTTTTACAACGAAGGAGGTGGGTAAAGGAACGGGGCTGGGACTCTCAACGGTTTTGGGCATTGTGAAAAACCACGGCGGGTTTGTAAAAGTCTATAGCGAAGTCGGTAAGGGAACTCAATTTAAGGTGTATTTACCTGCGATCGCCGACGTTATCATGCCCAGAGTTGATGAATTAAGGCTTTTGCAGGGCAACCAAGAGCTTGTTTTAGTGGTCGATGATGAACCGTTGATTCGGCAAGTTACGCAAACGACTTTAGAAGACTACAATTACCGCGTCATCGTTGCCAGCGAAGGGATTGAGGCGATCGCACGCTATGCCGAATATGCCCATCAGATTCATGTGGTGCTGATGGATATTATGATGCCATCTATGGATGGGTTAACTGCCATTCGCAACTTACAAACCCTCAATCCTCACGTCAAGGTGATTGCCACCAGCGGTCTCATTTCAAATAGTCATCTGGCACAAGAAATCGGCTCTAATGTCAAAGCATTTCTATCCAAACCCTATACAGCAAAAGAACTACTGGATTGCTTACACTCGGTGATTCATTTGAAATCGGCTAGTGGCGATCGCGTTCGCAGCAAAAACCTATCCGAAACATGATTACAGCCATTCCCAATTGCACACAGGACAAGGTGTTGAGAGAGAGCCGCGCTTTTGAACATCACCAGTTGGGTTTGAGGGCGTAGCTTATACAAGGATTGACCAGCCATTCAGGTAGAGACGACATGATTTTATAGAAACAAAGAAAATTCGTGTCATACTCATCAATAAGTTGGGGAACTCTAAAGTGGATGTTAAGCTGTCCCCCAACAGCACCAGCGGTTTTCAATGCAATCTGTCATCAGTGGGGCATCTTGACGTACTCTTTAATCCAAATTTAGGGTGACATATATGGAAGACGCAAAGGTAAATGCTTACCGAAATCTAGGTTTAGCACGGTTAGAACAACTGCTTCTAGAATTACCCGACCCACCCCATGAAGCTGATTATTTTATTGACCGATCCATTCGTAAGCTAACGGGCTTACCGCCCACTCCAGCCGGTGCCCCGCCTTATCAAGGAATCTACAGCAGTGCGTTTACCATGGAGCAGTATCGCAATGGCGGTACGAGCCGTCTGCTGGAATTGATGCAGCAAAAGCTACCCAAACTCGACCCTTTGGATGAAGAGGTTGACAAGTATATTCGGGTGTTGTCTGAGTTGCCTGCCTGCCCTGCGGGCACAGAACCCTACACACGCTTATTTGTCTTACGAGAAGACCAACCCGATGCCGATGTAGTGGATGCCAAGGTCAATCTTTCATCGCAAAAACAATTCATTACGCTCGACCAGATGCTGAGCATTATTGGCTCAACCAAGCTAAAAGATCGGGTAACGATGATGATGCCCGGTATTAACCTGACGCTAGAAAAATTTGAGATTAATACACCGTTGCGAATTGCTCATTTTTTGGGTCAAGTGTTGCACGAAAGTGGTGGATTTCGCTACCTGCGAGAGATCTGGGGTCCCACAGATGCCCAAAAGCGGTATGAGCCTCCGTCTCGATTGGCAACAACGCTGGGTAACACGCAGAAGGGCGATGGCGCACGCTATATGGGTAGAGGGGTAATTCAGCTGACGGGTCGGTCTAACTATGCTCAGTTTTCCAAGGCAATGGGTGTAGATTTTGTTGCCAAACCTGAACTGGTTGAGTCGCCGCAGTATGCCGTCACTGCGGCAGGCTGGTATTGGAGCACTCGCAAGATTAATGCCTGGGCAGATAAAGATGATCTGATGAAAGTGACCCGGCTAGTCAATGGTGGCACAAACGGACTTGCCGATCGAGAGAGATATATGAAGAAAGCGAAGCAAGTTCTGGGTGTCAAGTAAATCTTCCAGTGCTGAAGCAATGTGCAAGAGCAACAGTGTTGTGGGGCGCGGAGCGCCCCACAACACTGTACTGAATCAACCCGCACAGCGCTATATCGCTATATACAAATCAACTGGATTTGAGATGAGACGAGGAAACACTGATGTCCTGAGCCCATTGATCAGAGGCTTCGGCAGAGGCTTTGATGGGAATGGTCAGCTGAAATTCGGTGCCCTGACCTGGTTTTGAAAGACAGCGCAATAGACCTCCGTGCCTCTCTACAACAATCTGATAGCTAATCGACAACCCCAACCCTGTGCCTTTACCAATCGGTTTGGTCGTAAAGAAGGGGTCAAAAATGCGTTCTTTTACATCTAAGGGAATGCCGGGACCATTATCTGCGATCGCAATCAGAATGGCAGGAATCGTACCCTGCAAGCTAGTCACATCTGTACGAATCACAATCTGTGCGGCTGGTGCCGTTGCGTCTGGCAACGGATGATCTACATTTGTTTGATCTAATGCATCAATAGCATTGCTCAAAATGTTCATAAACACCTGATTCATCTGTCCGGCATAGCACTCAACGTCGGGTAAAGTACCATACTGTTTGATCACGTCAATCCCAGGACGATGAGCGGCAGGCTTCAATCGATGCTGCAAAATCAATAGAGTACTTTCAATCCCTTGATGGATATCAACGGCTTTTCGTTCGGTTTCATCAATTCGAGAAAAATTACGCAGAGAGAGAACGATCTGACGAATCCGATCGGCTCCCATTTTCATAGACGCCAGAATTTTAGGCAGATCTTCGCAGAGAAAATTGAGGTCGATCGCTTCGGCATATCTCTGAATTTCAGGCGCAGGCTGAGGATAGTGCCGCTGATATAAAACAACTAGTTCAAACAAATCTTGAATGTAGCGGTTGACATAGGTGAGGTTGCCATAGACAAAGCTGACCGGATTGTTGATCTCATGGGCAACCCCTGCCACCATTTGCCCCAAACTCGACATCTTTTCTGTTTGGATCAGTTGTGACTGGGTTTGTTGCAGTTCGCGCAGGGTTTGACGAAACCGTTGATTGCTATCATGCAATGCTTTTTCGACTCGCTTTTGTCGAGTAATCGTGCGTTCAAGATGGGACACATTTGCCTGCAATTCCAGATGCATAATCACCTGACGTCCCAAAACCCGCAGAGCATCAATCTGATCGGGGCTGATCTGTCGAGGAATGCGATCGCAAATACACAGGGTTCCAATCGCAAATCCATCGGGATTCACCAGCGGCGTACCGGCATAAAACCGAATAAATGGCTCAGCCGTAACAATAGGATTGCTGACAAAGCGCTCATCTGCCGTCGTGTCCGGCACGACCAACACCTGTTCGGGTTGGAGAATGGCATGGGCACAAAACCCAAAATCTCTCGGCAGCTCAGAAATGTCCCAGCCCACTTTGGACTTAAACCACAACCGATCTGCATCGATCAGGCAGATCAGTGCAAACGGAGTTCCGCAAATATAAGCAGCCAGCGTTGTCAGGTCGTCCAATACCTCCTCGGGAGGGGTATCAAGAATTCGGTAACGCCGCAGAGCTTCTAATCGATCCGTCTCGTTGGAACTCACACTCACCATGGAACCCACTAAAATTTTGAGCCAATGCTTAGTCGCTGTACGATCTCAGGCGATCGCCTGAGCAAGAGTAAGTGGGGCTGCATCCCTTGCATCAAAAGTTTACCCTGGCATCTCAGCGGCAAATCCAATCGTAGTGTTTCAAATTTGGTGTGAATTTGTAAGACTACGATTCGGCAATGCCCAGATATTTGCTAGCTAGGCTGCTAGGCATCTTAACCAAATATGGGTAAAAGTAGTTGAAATTGCTATAAAAGATTGAGACAAAGCTTAAAAAAACTGTGAGTTCACGTTTTCCGACCGGCGTTGCTGAATACAGAGTTATTTTTGCGAGAGCCGCGCTCCGCGCGGCTCTCGCAAGTACTATGGGATTTGCGTCCTCAAGACGGTTTAGCTCTTTGCACAATGCCAATAAAAGCATCTTCTAACGAGAAAGGAACCGGACGCATAGACTGAATTTCGAGAAACTGTCCATTCGCTCGTTTATAGTCGCCCAACCACGTTTCAATCTGGGGAATGTCGCGATCGGGATGATCGAGAACCAGATGCAGGCGATCGCCAAAAATAGAAACTCGCCAGGGTTCAATTTGCGTTTTAAGAAAGTCAGACGCCGTCTGGTTATGATTTGTCACCAGTTCAATCAATTGTCCGGGTTGTGCTGCCTTGACCTCACTGGGAGAACCCTGGGCAACCACCGTTCCGGCTACCAGAAATCCCATGTAATTACAATGCTCTGCCTCTTCTAAATAATGGGTCGTCACTAACACTGCCGTTCCCCGACGCGCAAAATCTTCAATCAAGCGCCAAAACTGACGTCGCGCCAGGGGATCAACGCCAGACGTCGGTTCATCCAAAAACAAAATTTCGGGTTCGTGCATCACCGAGGCACCAAAAGCAACCCGCTGTTTCCAGCCCCCCGGCAAGCGCCCCGTTAGCATATGTTCTTGACCTTCCAGACCACAGATCTTCAGCACCCAGGCAATTTTGTCACGTCGGACATGGCGCGGAATGCCATAGACCCCGCAATAGAATTCTAGATTTTGCACGATCGATAGGTCATCATACAGCGTAAATTTCTGGCTCATATAGCCGATCCGACGGCGCAGATCAGGGCTACGCAAGTCTTGCGTTTCTCCTGCCAACGCGATCGCACCGCCACTGGGCGTAAGTAACCCACACAACATTTTAATCGTGGTCGTTTTACCTGCCCCATTGGCACCTAACAGCCCATAAATCTCCCCATAGCGAACCTCTAGCGTCACCTCTTTGACGGCTTGAAAATCACCAAACACCTTACTCAGCTTGCGCGTTTCGATCGCCAACTTACGTTCATTCCGCTTAGCCCGTTGCGTCGTAGACCCCAGAGGGAACGGAATAAACGGCGGGTCTGCACCCTGTTGCCGCAACCGTGTAACAAAAACATTTTCTAACGTCGCTTCTGCCCGTTGAATATCGTTGAGCGGGAGTTGATGGTGCGCAAAAATATCGCGAACCGCGACCTCCCCAGCCGCGTGAGACGGAACGAGAACATCGAGGCGATCGCCAAACGACTGCACATCAACAATAGAACCCCAAGACACATTTTGTTCCCCTAGCCTCTCCCCATCTCCCGTTCGGCTACGCTCACGGCAAAGCCCATCACCATCACCTCCCCCATCACCCGTTCGGCTACGCTCACGGCAAAGCCCATCACCCCCATCACCCCCATCACCCTCACCTCCCCCATCTCC
>NZ_JBSLYH010000041.1:0-72311 GCF_055793305.1 Calyptranema fuscum S582 | reverse complement strand
CTAGAAAAAGTATACTCTCCTGGAGATTTGCAGCAACGGGTTGCAAATGTTCATTTTGTCCTAGTTCTTATGCATGATGCATATCAAAAGAACAAGAAGGTTTTTCTCGAAGATATATTTTTTCCTTGGGTTGAAATACAGAATAAAACAAAGAAAAATAAATCTCGAATTTTTAATGAGCTTTCAAGATTAGATGAATTTACTCAAGATAGCCTTGACGATGTTATTCATATTGCAAATATCTATAGAAATATTGTATCTGATTTGCTTGATCCCTATTTAACCTTAATCGTATCTTGTTATCAATTGATTGAGGGAAGCTTTACCGATATCAATAATGCTAACCTTGGTCAGGCAGAGCGCAATAAATATGAATTTATCATATCAAGAATAAAACCAAAAAATAATGAGCTTCACCTTCTTTATGGTTATAACCCCTTAGTAAGGAATGCGATCTCTCACTTGGGTTCACATGGGTTGTTGTACGAAAATGGAGTGATTACTTTTCGGAATATTCAAAGAGGTTCTACCCCTAAGGTACAAGCAGTTCGTTGGAGTACAACAGAGTTTAATCAGCATAGCCTTTCATTACTAGAGTGTATTTTATCTATAGATATCGCTGTTGAAATATTTGGGCTAGATATCTCAGATCTAGTGGCTCAAGATAGTGAAACAATGTTCAAGTTCATACTTCATGTCTTGTCAGGTGATCAAAGATCTGAGATAAGGCTGCATCAGTATGAGATATTTAATAAACTCAGAAATAGTAATGAGATCAGTGAAGAGGAGAAGCTTAACGTGCTTTCTAAGCTTCTATTTTATAACTGTGGAATACGAGATATGGAAATAAAACAGATTGGCTTTAATAACTCTCAAAAAGCAATTATATTAGGTATTCCAGTGGATCCTATTGATGTAAATAATGACGAGAAGTTAATATCGAGATGTGCTGAGATACCTCGATATGCTATATTAGCTCGTTCAATATTTAGTAATATGTATGATACGTTTCTAGTTGAGGAGAACGATGAAGTGTCTAAAGATACTAGGATTTCTGCTATTTTTCAAGGTCAACTGCTTGATGAATATATTGATGAAAAGGCGGGTCTAGTTGATTTACTCCATAATTCAGCATTTTTTCTAGCAGGCAACCGGATTGGTATAGGGGTTAACTTTGATAACCTAGAACAACTGGAGTTGGAATCAATTCAAGATCCATTTCCTCGTAAGAGAAACTAGATTAGAACTGAATTAGCAGAAGCGAAAAACCTTGCGCTAATTAGATTATATTTTACTACAGTTTTTCATAAGTCTGCACCCTGAAAAAGCTTCCAGGATGCGAACAATTAATTATTCCGGCTGCTTATAGAGAGGAAAGAGAAAGTGACGCATTTCCATCTCTAATTCTGGGTTGTTGAAATCCCCCGCAGGAACCAGCATGGCTGGATAGTCTGGCTGCTTCAAATGCATCTTGATGCCAGAACTAGGAATAGCTTTAACCGCTTCTCCCAGGTACTTGAGGTTAAATTGAATATCTAATGTCATATCTGTAGGGATATGAGCACTAATTGTTTCATCACCCTTGCCAAACTCTCGATCGATCGAAAGGTGAATTTGTTGTGTCGTTCCATTAAATCGAAACTGGATCCCTCTCTCCTTTTTGTCAGTCAGCACTGACAACCGCTCCAACGCTTTGATCAATCCTGATTTCTCTAGCACCACTTCTCTGTCAAAGCTGTATCGGGACAACAACTGCTCACAATCTGGATATTGTCCTTCAATGCACTGGCAGCTCAAGATAATATGCTGCCATGCAAAACTTGCACGGTTTGCTTGAGCATCATACAGCAATTGGATTGGGCCAACTGAATCAGCGAGATTACGAATCAGTTCCTTCAGTGCTTTACCAGGTATTGGAAATTGAGTGAGTTCATCAGTTACCGATCGCTTGCCTCGTTATTCAAGCAGCTTGTTGCTGAACTTGCTTTTGATGGCGCAACAGTTCTATGCGATCGCGTTGCAGCCCAACCTGGCAGTCATCAAAGGTGACAGAATCAGGGTCAAGGAAGTGGGCGATCGCCAGCTCAACCACAAATTCTGGTGGCATCTCTTGCTCCACAGCATAGTTTCTGATCTCATGCCGGAGTGAGCCTGGGAGGTCATCTAAGACATTGCCAGTCTTAGGAGGGTTTTGCTTAGTGTCAGGAGAAATATACTCTAATTCTAGAAAATGAGCGATCGCAAACTGGATCACCGCATCAGGTAATAGGTCTGCTGCATCTGCATAGGCAGCGATCGCCTCCTGCACTCGCTCAGGGAGAGAGGCAAAAATCTGAGATTGGGTATTAAAGTTGGAGGTCAGCATAGATTAATCCTCCTGAGCGATGCGATTCTCCGTTGAAGGCGCTGCGCAAACGTTATAGGGTGGTCGAACCTGCCGTAGCACGACTTGCTCTAACTGCGATGATAACTTAGCCTAGATAAAAGACAGCCTGGAGAATTTCAAGGATTAGAGAATTCTCTGCCCGATCGCGTCAAACGCTTCAATGACGGCTGCTGCCGCTTTACTGGTTGGGTAATCTTCTGCAAATAGCGACCAAATCATAGAATCTCGTTTGCATCCTTCATAATTCTCTACTCGTTGCCGCAAAATCGCCTCATGAGTAAAGCCCAGTTTGCGTGGAACCGCTGCACTTCTGAGGTTGGCTGGATCGCAATGAATTTCGACTCGTGCTACCTGATTTACGGTAAACGCCACTTTGGTTAGAGCTGCCGCTGCTTCGGTTGCCAAGCCCTGATTCAAGTGATGAGCATGAATCCAGTAGCCGATCTCCAGTGCGGCGTCGCCAATTCTTGTATGTAGCCCGGTTCCTCCTAACACCTGCGTCTCGTCGAGATTGAAAATGCCATAGGTAAAATCTTGCCCCAGATCGAACTTGCCACGGGCTTGCCGGAGCCCATTCATTCGCTGTTGCAAATCTTTGGGTTCCCCATGTGCCCACGGCATCCAGGCTTTGAGATGCTCTAGACTGTGGGCGATCGCCGCAGATAGCAACGGTGCATCACCTGGGTTCCAACAGCGTACGACCAGTCGTTGCGTGTGGATGCGGTAGGCTGGACTGAGATTTTCTACTGCCATAATAGTGAGAAATTTTGCTTAACCCGTTAAGGTCTGCTACAGCAAATATCCCTCCCGATTCTAAGGCTGATGCAAATTACTGATTTGACTCCTGAGGATACTACCACCATTGAGCAGGTTGCATTGATCCTGCTGGATTGTTTTGGACACTTGCCCAGTGGTTACCCAACACTCAAAGAGGCACTTGAGGAAGTTCATAAGTCCTTTGCGAGCGATCGCATTAGTCGTATTGCCGTTGATGATTCAGGAACGGTGTTGGGTTGGATTGGCGGCATTCAACAGTACGATGGCAATGTTTGGGAACTACATCCATTGATCGTAAAGTCCGATTGTCGCGGACAAGGAATTGGGCGATTATTGGTTGCTGATCTCGAAGTACAGGCAAGACAGCGAGGCGGCGTGACGCTTTGGCTGGGAACGGATGATGAAGAAGGAAAAACGACGCTTTCAGGAATCAACCTCTACCCCAATGTATGGAAGCATATTGCAACGATTCAGAACCTGCGACAGCATCCCTATGAGTTTTACCAGAAATGTGGATTTGTCATTGTCGGGGTGATGCCGGATGCAAATGGATTGGGCAAACCAGATATTTACATGGCAAAACAATTATGAATCTGCTGGAGTTCCTTTAATCCAAAACGTATTACTATAAAACTCCTCGCCCTGTTCTAGCTCAAACTCACCGAGCAGTACACCCAGCCAAATCTCGACTTGTGGCATTCTTAAACTTTGGCACAAGTGAGCAAAAGACGTTTGATGAGCTGGCACTGCCCTTAGCCATTGGGCGATCGCCTCAATCCATCGGGACACATCTTCATCGTGGGCGATCTGTAATACCTGCTGTTTCCTTGCCTCCTCAAGGGCTGCCTCCGACTCCAACTGGTCTACCATTGCCAGCAAAGCTGCTTTGTCAACTGTCGCGACAACTGACCCCTCTTCTGTTTCGGCTGACTTGACTCGTTTTGTACGGGACTTGCGCGGGGAAGTTGGCTCCATCAAGTCACTCAGATCCACCGCCATCGTCTGCCGCACGAGATCCGTAAAAAAGCCCTGCTGCACGATTGGATCGCGGTAGGCTTCTTCCCACTCTGTCATCAATACAGTTGCCCGTGCCGCACACAGTTCGGCAATCTGAAGTAGCGCTTCCCCAGCAAACTGAAGTCGTGCAGCCTCCGGGAGTTGAGCCGCTGTGACCTCCATCGTATTCAGGATTTGTACCACCTCAACCGTTTCCGGCATCTGCTGTGCCCGTCGCAATTCCTCCCACAGATTCAGTTCCAGTTGTTCTCCCTTCATGAACGCCCTTCTCCCTGTACATAGTGGAGATGCTCAGCATGGTAAGAGCAGGGACGGATCGGGCATTGAGAAACGGAGTGCTGTTCTTCGCGGGCAAACCGTTCAAACCCACTCCGCCGCCCATTTCCATAGTGCTGGTAGAGGGCATCCAATAATTGTCGGGCATACTCCTTCACCAAACGGGGCGGTAGCCCAAAGGTGTGTTGGGGTTGGGTCATCGCCACGGGTTTTTCTCCCAGCCATAACTCAGCGCACATGGCATGAATGACGACTTCATCATTCGGTTGTCGAGGTTGGTCTACATAGGTGTGCAGCACCACATAGGGGATTTGGGGGAGTGGTACGGTAATTTCTGCGATAGCGCAAGCGCGACGACAGTCGTTCGCGGTCTTTCGTTGGGCCAAACGACTACGCCCCTTCCGGTAATAGGAACGGCGGCTCCGGCAAGTCTCCTCTCGCCAGCAGCCGTCCCCACCTATCTCAGCATCATGTAGTTTCCGTGCCTCTTCTGGAGTTAGTAAAGAGCATGCCCAACATTTTTCATTGGTTCGACGTCCCATTTTGTCTCCGTTCTGGTTCAGCTTGGTTGAGATACCACTGTTTGAACCCAGGCTAATTCTGCTTCCGATAGCGTCGGGGGCGGAGGCACCTGTTCGTAGTCAATCGACAAATCGTAGGCTGCTTCGTCATACACGGCTGTCAGTGCCAGCCCCAAATCTAATGCGACATCCGCATCAGAGGGTCGCAGGGGAATCGGAAGCACCGGCAATTGATCCCGAAGGGCAATCGGCCAAACCTCGACTAGACTTGATTGCGATCGCGTCAGGGTGATCAGATAAGGAACATCCGGAATCCGGGGATGATTAAACGAACGGGTTCCCCGACGCAGTAAATCTAGTTCCAGCAAATGCACCCCTGCATTGTGGAGCCGCAGCCGCTTCCGCCGATATGCGGTTAGTCCAGGTTCTCGCTTGTTGACTGGAGACAAAATTTCGATCGACGTCACTAGGGTATTACCCGCTGTATCCCGAATTTCGATGCTCGGAATCCGAACTTTGACAGGTTGCATGAAGGGTAATGTTAGGGGCGCAGGGGTAGTGGCGATGGCTGATTCAGAGGGAGAGGAGGAAGCAGGAGCCTCAACAGGCTGCCTTTGAAGAACTTCTACATCTGGGTACAAAATTCCAATTTCTCCTTCGGGTGCCGTATCCTCAACCAGATAAACCTCCAACCGAGCCGTATAGCGAGGGCGCAGGAGGGGGACTAGGAGTTGGCGAATCTTACTCGCAAGGGCATTGTGGACATCTGCCCACAGGTAACCCTCTAGATACGGATCCATACCGGGAAACGGGGATGGCATCGTTCGCTCTCACCCACTCAATCAGGAATTCCTTTTATCATAAAGCGGTTTTGTGGGCATAACTGCTACCTTTGAGTTAATATTCTTACAATATTCAGATAGAGATAAGTGAAGTTATCTCTATCTGAAATCCATCCAACTTTTTCCTCGACGATGACTTCATCCCCTTCTGATCCTGTTTTGCCGATCGTGATTGTCCCTATCGAGGGCGGCAAGCAGGAGGAACCCCGACAACCAGAACCACCGGATCTCCGTCACTGGCAGATTGAGGAGTTTCTACGACAAACGGGAAAATCAGATAATACCCAGCGGGTTTACCGGGGACAGTTGGTGAGGTTTGTCGCCTGGTGTGATAAGTCCTGGCTCGATGTGACGCCCAGTGATATTGGCAAGTACCGGCGAGAGTTGAAGCTGAAGGGGCTGAAGGCGACCTCAGCCAACCATGCGCTCAATACGCTGAAGGCATTTTATGGGTGGCTGCGGCGGAGCAATGGCTATCCCATGAACAAACCTTTGCCAACGGATGCGATCGACCTGGAACGCCAGCCAGAGCCAGAAGCCGACCATATTGACGGAGACGAACTGGCCCAGATCTGGCAGGTACTGGAGTTTGAGGAGAAGACGGCGGTTCGCGATGCCTCCGGCACACGGGTACGTGACCGCGCCATTGTTGCAGTCCTCAGTCATGGACTACGTGCATCAGAGGCATCCAACCTGAACGTGGAACACTGGAACGGCAAGATTTTGAAGGTGCATCGCTCCAAGGGGCAGAACGTGAGTGAGGTGCCGCTCAATCGAGAAGCGAGACAGTACCTGGAAGCCTATCTGGAGTGGCGACGGCAGCAGGGCGGGATGTTTGAGCCACTGCCGGAAAGCCCGATGTTTCTGGCCCAAGACCCGAAGAGTGCCGGGAAACGGTTGGGCTACAAAGGCTTGCATCGGATGGTAAAGAAACTAGGGACGGTCGCCGGAGTAGAGGACATTAACCCGCATCGCTTCCGGCATACCTTTGGAACGGAGGTGACGCGGCGAGGCGTTGATCCACTGTTTGGGAAAGAGTTGATGGGCATCAAGAGCGATCGCGTCTTCCAGCGGTACACCAAAGGGGTGTTTAAGCAGGCAGCAGCCGAGGCATATTTGAAGGCGATCGGCGAGGATGAAGATGAGAAAAGTTAACGCTCAGTAAGCGGTTGTCCTATGTCTTGCCTTAGTCGGACCACCCATGCGCGGCACGACGGAACAACCACGCTGATCCGGCAAACAGAGCGATAAAGAATCCATTCAGAACTGTAAGCTCCAGTGGTCCACTCCAAGGGTAGCCCAACTGGGCGGTCAGCGCGATCGTGGCAACGGAGGTCTGAGCGAGTGTCGTGGCGAACAGCGCACGGGACATTCCACGGGGTCGGAAGCGTGCGATGAGGGAGCCAATGATCCCGATGGCGAGCACCCCGAAGTACATTAGGTTGGCAGGGTCGCCATCTCGCCCAATAATGCCGACGCCCAGACTGAGCCAGACCAAGATGAGTGCGGCTGCGATCGCGACACCAGCGGCAAATCGATACATCGTGTTGTTCATGGTTCCTCCTCGATTGGGGGTAACGTCGTGTAGCAGTATCCTTTTGTTCCTTTGAGCAACCAATAAAGTGATGAGTTTAATTTTGTAGGGGGAAATCCCTTACTGGGCAACGATTGCTAGCCTTTAGTCGGTAGGCTGGCATTTGATGAGTGATGTTCACGCCTCACCATTCTTGGTAATTCAACCCGTTGATATTCTTGCTGGCAGGGGAAAGGCCGGTCAATCAGCCAGTGTTCGTTCTGTTGAGCGGTTAATCGGGAAATTTGGCTCCCTCGCGTTTCAAACTGCCCGTGCATACAGATATCTCCCTGATGATCGCGCAGAATTGATTTTGCTGCCTCGATCGTGAACTTGCCTTGATTCGTTTGGCAGAGCGATCGCACCCGCCCTTCCCTGGAGTAAGGAGATAAGGGATCTTCAACTCCACCGTCCGAAAAGAGTTTGGCAAAATCAAAATCGGACTCACCCTTGCATCGTCCTTGAGCAACTGCATCACGAACCACATTGGGATGGCGCAAATCTCCGGCACTTCGGATGCTGAGGTTGTTGGAAATCGATCGTGTTCCTTGTGTCACTCGCTCAGCGATCCAGTATTTGCCAGCAGTTTCTAAAACCCAGGCTTCTTTGCGATCGGCAATGAGGAAAGAGTTGTGGTAGGTGAAGGAAAAATGCTCTGCACAATTGCCGCCCTGCCCATACTGCTCCAACAAATCAACGATCACTTGTAGGGCAGCAAAGGCAGTTCCTCCTCGTTCCAGTCCAAGTCGGACTAAATCCATTCCCAGTAGCCCAATGGATTGGTAAGGCTGATTTGTCCAAACCGCCTCATTGCCAATCACAACACCACATTCATTAGCTCCCATCTCGGCTCCCCACATCCATCTGGGTTTGGAAAGAATCACGGCATAGGTACGTTCAACCTGGGAAATCTGGATGTACGTGCATTGAACGTGTTTCCTCTGAGAATAGGTTTGAGGCGGGAAGGTCACCACATCCTGGATTTCACCTTCGGGGCGATCGCTATTCTTGCCAAAGATAACGGAGCCATCGAGGGTTGCATCTGTCAGGGCAACAAAGGTATCGCACATGAGAAGTTCACTCTACTGGAATGCCACTATTTTACGAAGCATCCAGGATGGGGAATACCAGGAGAGGATCGATGGCGGCGATCGCATCACTCATCCGCTGCTCATGGGCACCTTTCACTGTGATGTACCGTTTGCCCTTCTGCTTGAGTACCTCAACGAACCACTGGTGCATCTCCAGGCGAATATGCTCACCTTCACGAGTGCCATCCTGCACAAAAGCAAAATCAGGAGCGGTCAGAATATATAGGTCGTAGTGACGGGAGTCGGCAACTTGCTCCACCACTTTGGAAGAAGTTTCGGTGTATCGCCTGTGCCAGATATGGGTTGCGAGTGGATCGGTATCACAAATGAGCAACCGATTTGCCCGCATCGCCAGGTCATCTTCCCAGTTCGCCTGCCCTTTCGCAATCTGAACAAACTCGTAGGTATCCCACCGCTCTGCCCCAGGCGTGTAGCGTCTCCCTTCCCAATACCATCGCCCATATTCGGGCACCCACACCGTTTGGTAATGCTGTGCCAGGGATTGAGCTAAGGTTGTTGTGCTGCTGGACTCCACGCCGATGACACAAATTCGTTTTGTGAAGTACGCTTTGGCAGGAGGGGTTAGCATGTGCCAGTGCGCCGAGAGATCCTGCCGTAGCTGAGTTCCTGAGATCGGAAAGTGTTTACGTTCGAGATCAACCGCGTGATGTTCTGCATTCATCAACGCTGCCCAGGGTTCGCCATATGCTTCAGACGTGAAGACGAAATTTGGTCGTCGTCCTTTCAGAACAGTTAATGCTCGCTTTGCCCAGGGTTCTGGTGCATCTGGAATATCTTCCAGCACTTCGATCACTTCGACATCAGGGTGCAGGAAGCGAATCCAATTGGCACGAACAGAACCAGGGATCGCTTGGGTCGGTTTGTACCCAACCAGCACCACGAGATGATCGACCTGTGCTTTTGCCTGTTGAAGCAGATAGTGATGCCCCAGGTGGAACGGATAAAACTTCCCAATCGTAATACCCAATGTCATCCTACTGCTCAATTGCCTTCAACTGTTGTTCGCGATCGATGCCTTGGAAATTTCTCAACCCACCAATAGCCATCAACCCGAAAACGGCATAGAGAATGCTGGTTAAATACAGCTGGCGGGAGGCGTAGAGCGGCACATAAATCACGTCCACCGTAATCCACAAATACCAGCTTTCCACCAGACGATCCATGAGATAGAGGTGGGCAACCAGACTCATGACTGTCGTGAGGGCATCCCAGAAAGGGGCAGCCCCTCGGATGGCAATCAGGAGCGATCGCAACGCGAATATGCTGGCGATCGCCAAAATAGCTGTCAGGATCAACCCTTTCCTGGAAATATGACCTACTGGTTTCTCAGTATGGTTCTGCCCACCTCGTAACCAAATGTAGATGGCTTGCAAACTGGTAACGAAGTAAAACACTTGCAACCCAACCTCTGCATACAGTTTTGCCTGGTAGAAGACAACTCCGTAGAGTGCTGTTCCGACCAACCCAATCCACCATCCGAGGGGGTTGTTCCTTGCCAATAACCAGACACTCCAGGCGTAGGTCACAACAGCAACGGTTTCCAGCACACTCAGTTCGATCGGAATTACTCTTTGAAAGGGTATGAGCAGCAGCAGGATACTGGCGATGATACCGATAGTGGATTGAAACCGGGCAGATTGAACCATAGGAGAGGCACAGGAAGCATAAGAACTTCTACCAATGGACAGTAGCCTACCTCAATTTCAAGCAATCCAATAGAAATAGCCCTCATTCTGTTGTGCCTGTGGAAACGTTGATTCAGTTTGCTCCCAACGTAGCGGCAGTGCTTTTGATGCTGCTGGGCGGAGCCGCTTTACTCTTTCCGAAAACAATGGCTGCCTTTGTGGGGCTTGGTCCGATCGCCCCGGTCGGCATTTCTGAGATTCGCTCAACACTGGGTAGCTTCTTTCTGGGGTTGGGAGCGACCTGCCTCTGGTTGCAGTCTGCGGATGCTTTTACGGTCTTGGGCGTGGCGTCTTTGGGAGCGGCGTTCCCCTAGGGTTGCGCGAAGCGCTAATCGTGCGATTGTTATCGAGCATCTTTGACCGCAGCATCACAGTCAAAAATATCGGTGGGGTGGTAGCAGAAGCATTTCTGGGTACTCTGTTTCTGCTGAGTTGGGTCTGGCAGGGTTAATTTGAGGACGACGTGAAAAGGCAATCTCGGTGTGATGAAAGCCGAAGTGGACGGGCTGTGGCATCTGAACCCAAGCGATCGCCTCATTACTACCCCTAGAAATTGCAATGAAGTATTGATGTGATGCACGATGAGGTGAGACTCACAGCCCTGAAGAACGATATGGAACCCGCTCTGCTTCACTCCTCCGATCCAGTTTCTTATACTGCCCGAATTGTTGCAGCTAAGCGGGCGATCGAGCAGCTCCACTCTGCTCCCCTATTTCAAGATCCCTATGCAGCGGCTCTGGCAGGAGATGAAGTCGATGCCTTGCTGTCTCGATGGAAAAAGGTTGCCCAAGCTCAAGCCGTTCCGTTAGAGCAAGTGATTACCAAACGAACTCGCTACATTGCAGTTCGCACAAAATTTATGGATGACCTCCTTAACTCGACGCTGGCTGAGTACAAGCAAGTGGTTGTCCTGGGAGCGGGACTCGACACACGATCGTATCGGCTGGCATGGGCACCCGGCACGATCCTGTATGAAGTGGATTGTCCAGAAGTGTTGCAGTACAAAGCCCAAGTTTTGCAAGACGTTATCCCAGCTTGTATCTATCGACCTGTTTCTGGAGATTTGGCTGCTCCAGATGCGAAATGGGCGACAGCCATCCTCAATGCTGGGTATCAAACTACAGTGCCAACCATTTGGTTAGTAGAAGGAGTGGTGATGTATTTGCAGAAGCAAGAAGTACACCTGCTACTCCAGACCATCTCCCACTTAAGCGTTGCTATAGCAATTGAGTAGATGGTTAGGACAGTGGGGGTGTGGGGGCTGCGCCCCCAGCCAGGGGTTCCACCCCTGCACCCCGTCCTAATTAACCCTTCAATTACTATAGTAGTGTTTTAGGGATAGATGGAGTCAAGGTGGGATCAGTTTTGGCTGGGCAACGAGCGAGAAAAGCCGATCGTGGCAGAGTCGTACGGCATTGGCAGTTTGGTCACGATGCTCCAAAACAATTGCTGGCAGGATATGGGTGGGGCGCGGAAGTGTTTGAGCCGCAAGACATTGAAGCAGGCTATGGCAGGTATCCCGAGTCTTTACCGATTGGCACTGAAACAGCAGACCAGGATGATGGTCGAGGGGTATGGCTGGTTAATGCTGTGAAAGTTTAATCAAATAGAGTAAACTTGGCACTAATTTTGAGCCACCGATTAACCTGCAAAACGCTACTGTTCCTGGTCACTCTCTAATTCAGAGATAATTGCCTCCAATTGCATCTCAAGCTGTTCAATTGAAGGTAAGCTCTCTTTTAGTTGTTTGGGCAGTCGGTGAGTAGCAACGGCGATCGGTGTGTTCAAATTCCGTAAAGCATACTCTGCCTTCGTTTTACTCTTGGATTTACATAAGATAAGCCCAATCGTTGGATTATCCGTTGAATGCCGCATCTGGTCATCGACAGCAGAGACATAAAAGTTCATCTTTCCAGAATATTCTGGCAAGAACTCAGTCATTTTGAGATCAATGACGATAAAGCAGCGAAGTTTTAGGTGGTAGAAAAGCAGATCCAAATAATAGTCATCGCCATCAACTTCCAAATGGTACTGGCTTCCTACAAAGGAGAAACCAACACCTAACTCTAGGAGAAAATCTCGGATCTGAGTGACCAGAGCTTGCTCTAGCTCCCGTTCTTGTGCTGTTTCTTGAATCGATAAAAATTCAAAACTGTAAGGATCCTTAATTAACTGTTTGGCAAGATCGGATTGAGGTTGGGGCAAAGTTCGATCAAAATTCGTGACAGCTTCGCCCTGTCGTTGGATTAAGTTACTCTCGATCTGGTAAACCAAGATGTCTCGACTCCAGCCATTCTCGATCGCCTTTTGAGCGTACCAAAGCCGATGTTCTTGCGTTTTTAGCTTATCGATCAGGGCAATGTTATGCCGCCAGGGTAATTTACCAACGCTGCGTTGGAGAATTTCCTCATCTGGGTATGCCTCAGCGAAAGCCTTCATGTAGCCCAGGTTTGAGCGAGAGAATCCCTTGATTTCTGGAAATTCTTTTTTCAAATCCTTTGCCAAACGCTCGATAACTTTAGTGCCCCAGCCTTCTCGTTGTTGCTGCTCCAGAATAGAGCGTCCAATCTGCCAGTAGAGGAGGATTAATTCTTGGTTGACGGCAAGAGCCGCTCTAACCTGAGCACTTCGGATGCGTTCCTTGAGGTGACGCAGGAAAACATCGTAATTTTCGGGCATTGAAAACAGGCGATCGCTCACGGTTAAGGTTCTATCGTTCGTGACTCAACAGTTTATAGTGCCATCATCTCATCAAAATCTAGTCAAAATTCAGATTTACTTCCTCACTTATCTCGTAAACTCTTAGTATCACGTATTCAGTCTGACCAGGTGTCTTCTTCTGGTGCAAACTGATAAAGCAAAAAATTACCCTTAAAACCTACATTCCAGTGAGCCGAGTTATTTCACTCTTCAACCAAGCCGGTGGAGTTGGAAAGTCCACTCTAGCTTCAAACATCGGCTATAGCCTAGCCCAAAGAAAACGCCGAGTACTTTTAGTGGATATGGATCCGCAATCGTCGTTAACGACGTTTGTGGGGATCGATCCAAGGCAAGTAGACCGAAGTGTCTATCACGCGATCGTGCCTGAAGAGGAACTGCCTATCCTCAAAGCAATTCATGGGATGGATCTAGTTCCATCTCAATTGAAGCTTTCGGACGCAGAGCAGGAGCTAGTCACTGCTTATATGCGGGATACAAGGCTGAAAGATGCCTTGGAGCCAGTTCGGGATCAGTACGATTTTATTTTGATTGATTGTCCGCCAAGTTTGGGGATGCTGAGCTACATCTCATTGGTTGCGTCCGACTATATTCTGGTGCCCATTCAGACCCAATTTAAGGCGTTTCAAGGGACAGATATGCTCTTGCAAACCCTACAAAAAGTCAAAGCTAAGCCAAATCGTAAGCTACAAATTGCGGGGTTCATCCCTACAATGTATGACGGACGCAACTCTCACGATGAACTGACCCTAGAGGCAATTCGGGAACAACTTGCCCCCCTCGGTAAAGTTTTTCCATTTATCCCTAAGTCAACTGTGTTTGCAGATGCTTCAATGGAACGAGTTCCCTTAGCAGTGTATAGTCCCAAACACCCTGCTAAGAAAATATTGGATGGATTGGCGAAAGACCTGGAGAAATTAGCATGACCCGGAAGCGAGAGCGAGTTTTTGGAGGACAAATTACAGCTCCAGTAGCATTATTTGCCGATGTGGAAACCCCGACATCGCCTGAGAGACTGGCAATTAGCCAGATCAGTTTCCCCAAGCAGCAACCCCGGCGGTATTTTGATCCCGAAAAGATGGAGCAGCTTGTACTCTCCATTAAAGAGCATGGAATTCTAGAACCACTTCTTGTCCGCAGCCTTGAAGATTCAGACAAGTATGAATTGGTGGCAGGTGAGCGGCGCTACCGCGCTGCGAAGGAAGCAGGTTTGACAGAAGTACCTGTGGTGATTCGTGAGCTATCCGATGAGCAAGCGATCCAAATCGCTCTAATTGAAAACCTGCAACGTGAAGATCTTAACCCAGTTGAAGAAACGGAAGGAGTTCTGCAACTTCTATCTCTGAAGCTCCAAATGCCCACCTCTGACGTGCCCAAGCTCCTCTATCGAATGCAGCATGAGGCTAAAGGAAATGTTGCCCATAACGTTATGGGCAGTGATGAGGATAAGGCAGTTCAGTCAGTATTTGCTGCCCTAGGGACGATGACCTGGGAGTCCTTCGTAAATAATCGGCTTCCATTACTCAATCTTCCGCAGGATGTGTTAGAGGCTTTACGCCAAGGCAAAATCGCTTACACGAAGGCACAGGCGATCGCCCGTGTTAAAGATGATGGGAAGCGCGAGGAATTACTGAATAAAGCTATTTCACAGGATCTCTCTCTAACACAGATTAAAGATCAGATTTCTACTCTCAAGGCTGCTAAGAAACCAGAAGAAGATGAAAACCACCCATCCCTGAAAGGGCAGATTGATGATGTACTGCGTTTGGCTAAACGATCTAAGGTCTGGACTGACCCCAAAAAACAAAAACGTCTAGAAAAGGTGCTGGAGGAGCTAAAATCAATTATTTCGGACATGAATTAGTTCTTCAACAGATCTGGCAGGGTGGCTTGAGGTGGAGGCAAAAATTTTATAGTCTTCCAGAGGTCATACTATAAAATAATTTGAGTAACAATTTGTTCAATTTCTTGGGATGAAATGCCTCCATTTTCCTGATCCCTAGTGATAATTAAGGTTCCTCGGCTACCGCCTCCTTCACTGTGAGGAAGAACACCATTGTTGCGATACCATGCTAATTTGGCTTGCCAGCGTGCTTCATAATCAGGTTTATGTAATAAACCACAGTGCTCCCAAAAATATGTGATTCCAGAATCTGCATCTTCTATTGTGAAGTCTGGAGATCTCGTGAGTCCTCCCATCGTGAGCTCTTTTTCATAGGAGTAATCGATATTGTGTGATGCTAGTCGATCAGCAATGATGACTTCTGATTTGGAGCGAACAGCTTCTCCTCGAAGTGTTCGGTGAATTAAATTCCTCTCAAGAAATCGTTTCTCGACTCGTTGAGCTTTACCTGAACTAGCTGCAACAGGAATAAAAACTTCCACTAGATGGGGATTGGTAAATAAATTGGTGAGCCGTCTTGCGGTGTCAGATAATGCGTCTGATGAATACTTTTTGATGTCAGAACGATTACCTTGATGCAAAATTACGACTCGATCTCGCTGACGAGTCAAGGCTGTGTAGAGAAGTTCTCTTGAGAGGAGACGACATGGGTTTGGCAAGATTAGTAGTACCAACCCGAACTCGCTACCCTGTGACTTGTGGACGGTCAGAGCGTAAGCTAGCTCCAGACTTGCCTCAAATTCATCACCAAAGTCATGATTGCGGAATTTGTATTGGAACTTGGGTTGGGAGGAAAATTCAACTTCAAGTTCCCAAGGTAAGCCTTTATATGCACTATTCCGAGTTTTAAACTGTCCGCAGACAACACCAATCTCACCATTGGCAATATAGCCACGTGCACCTTCAGAGGGATAAACTTTTTTTCCATTTCGGCGATGGTTAAATAGGTTGATCACCTTATCTCCGTAGACAATTTCCTCGGATCCCATTGGTCTTGGTGTTTTCCGATGAAACGGGTGCTGGGCTTTTTCTACCATCTTGGCTTTGAAAGTTTTGTGAATGAGACGATTAATTGTGGTGACACCGTGAGATTGACCTCGAACAGGTGAAAGAATTTGCCAGGCTTCTACAGCTTCAGCATTACCTTTATTGAAGTAAACAAAACCATTTGAGGCATTGCCACCTAGGGAGATGTCGAAACCTTGGGCATCTTCAAGGCTTTCTAGCTTCAGTTCATCCTTCAAAATCTCCAGCAACTTTGCACTGAACTCTTCTGGACTCTCCCACGACTCAAAGCGAACATATTTTGAGGCATTTGCTTTAGCAATAATATCGAAAACATCATCCTCAGCAGGTGCCAAAGCACGACCACTAAACCATTCTGCTAGTTGTAAGTCTTCCCTCAATTTTCCAATTTGGCGACGGAATACGGTGAGTTCTGCATAACCGGAACCGATACGAGGAAAGATAGTCTCTATATTTTCCGGCGTAAGGCGAGTAACAATATCAACAAAAGGTCGTCCGGGACCAATCGGAGGAAGTTGCCGAGGATCTCCCACGAGAATTAGTCGGTCAACCCCTGCCTTAAGAGCACTAAGCAACGCTGCTAACATTTCCTCCGTTAGCATGGAAGCTTCATCTACAATGACGGTTCGAGCCGTGTCTAAGGGTGGTTGTTCGGATAGTTTATATCGGCAAGTTCCAGGATCGTAGCGATCGCACCCATTAAGAAACTGCGCCAAAGTGTAAGCCTTGATCCTAGTTGACGTTTCCATACGAACGCTGGCTTTACCAGTGGGTGCTAGGAGTAGAACTTCACCCGCAGCAATGTCTTTCTGATTGCAAAGAACTGAAAGAAGCGTGGTTTTTCCGGTTCCTGCCTGTCCAATCAGGACGGAAAAGCGCGACTCGGCTAGCTCCTTTAATGCTGCTGCTTTTTCCTGTCTTGCTTGTTCTTCTTCCTGCCTTGCCTTTAAATCAGCAATAGTTTCCAAGGATTGATTCAAGTGCTGATCGAGAAGCGATCGCCAGTCAGCATCGATTTGATGGCGCTTACCTTTGATACGTTTATTAATGCGAGAGCGGATTAGGTCTCCCATTTCCGCTAAACGAGTGAGCTGGTAAGCGCGATCGCCACTGTGTAATTCTTTCAGTTCAATTGTTTTTGGGAAGTACCCTTCTGCAACAACCATCATGTCAGGGGTAACTTCACAGGGCGGTTGTAGCAATAGCTCACGGATTTTGAGAATGACATCATCTTGAGGCAGCAGAGTGTTTCCATCCTGTGCTGCTTGTTCTAGGATCTCAACTGTTAGTGCTCGGATTCGGCGCTGATCAGTTCCACCCTCAATTGCTGAAGGTTTGGGTAGAGGGTGTTTCGAGCGAATTGCTGAATCAGGGAACACCCCGCGATCTACTGTCCACATACTAATTGGGTATTGAGTGTGTAGAGTTACCTCATAAATCAGATAGGGATTCTCTAGAAAATCTTTGTCTGAGCAATGCACTCCTTGTGGTTGACGTACTTGAGGTACGAAGAGCATTGCTGCTTGCTCAGGAGTAATTTCAAAACGGCTAAGTAGTTTGAGAAGAGAACGCCGCTCAGAGGAGAGCGTAGCCCACGTTCTCTGAAGCATCCCGTTGATTTCTGGTGCTAGTTGAGATGAGAGATGAGCTTTAGGATTTTGGAAGACTTGATCAACAAGTTCCCAAGGATCTTCGTTATCTCCAAGTCGGGCAGCAATTTCCCTGGCAACGAAGGTTCCCAATCCAACGCCAAAAGCACTTAAGACTGCCCCTAAACCAGGGCAAGGTCCTCGCATTTTCCACAGCTCACCGAGACGGGCATCAATCCACTGAAGACATTGCTCCCAAGGACCTGGGATATGGTACTGGATGGATTTCTGCAAGGAGACTGCACAGGCAAGCAGGGCTGCGATCGCCCCATCATGGGTGACATGCTCTGTAGCATAGGAAAACTCGTCGATGCGATCGCCTGGTGCGAAGGCAGCAATTTCTGCTGGGTCAAAATCTGGATTTTGTTTGGCGAATTCGAGAGCTTGGTGATACGGAAGTAGGAAGCCATCCTTGAAATCGGGTCGAATGGAGTGTTGAACCATACGCTCCCACAAAATAGAACGCAGATCTCCCGGTTGGTTGTACTTGTACTCCACCGCTTCGCCAATGTGTTTTACTCGTCCCACCCCAACAAGGATGCGAACCCTTCCCGCATCTTCAATGAAAGGGACTTGTTTGGCGTAGAAGAAGCAGAGCGATTCTTCTGGACGTACCTGCTCGAAAAAACAGTCGAGTAGAGCACGTTGGTTACGATGCTCCTGTACCCAACCTGATTCAAAGGGAAGTTTGGGTTCTCGGTTTGGGTCGTAATCAATATCAAACTGCTTCAAGTGCTGCTCTACTGCATCGGTACGCATCCAGAGGAAGGGAAGTGCTGCGACTGCGTAGGAGGGATACCGCATTGGGGTCGGGGCAAAGTGACCGTGCGTTTTTGATGAAGTTTCGACGTAGGGATGACGTGTCTCTCGAATGAACTCGAAAGGTGCCATGAAGGTTCCCCGCTCGGAAATGCAACAGGGGTATTGAGATGAAGCTAAATCCTTGATGGATTGACCTGCAACAGAATCCTCAATCAGGTCATCTCTTTTGGTCGCTATGTTTTGCAACTTTAAACAAGCTCCATTGAGTCGTGGAGCGTTGCAAACTGTGCCATTCCATTCTCTGTCATGCCAGGGGACTCGAATAGAAATATGGCGCAGTAGGGGAGTTGATTTTGTTTGAGGTTGCATAGCTCTGGGGTTTTACAGATTTGCCCAGTTTTAGTAATCCCAGAATCTTATAGATACCCTCAGTACCCAGTTATAACTTTTAATATCAAAAATCAAGATTGGTTGCCGCTGGTTGGGATGCCGCTCTCAAGTCAGCCAAGGATGGATCGCTACCACAATCAGGGCAAATGTACATCCACTTGCCTTTGAACTCTGGATGATCGGAATTACGGTGGAAGCAGTCTTTGAATTTGAGGAGGTGGTGATGTGCGCCGTAGCAACTTTGAACAACCCAGAAGCTGCCGCATTGGGGGCAGGAACAGTATAATCCTGTACCGTTACCAGCTCGTCCTTCGCGGTAAACGACTCTTTCAATTAACTCTTCTTCTGAAATGCGATCGGGTTTCCAACTTGAGTGAACGTCATTCCCCCAATCCAGTTGTTGTCCACAAGGTAAGCACACTGTGCAAAGCTCGCTGTTATGATATTGGAGCAGAAGTCGCAGAATTCGTCTAACTTGGCGATCGTTATCATTTCCCGGTACTAAGGCAATTGCTCCATATAGATGACCGGGGTATTCTAATTCATTCATCTCTACATCAAATTCTTCTAGCAGAAATCGATGAAAGGGAATCTCTCCCCAATAATCCCTCTTAGAATCCGTGTGAAGAATGAAAGCGCAGTCGAGAGAAAGCTCGTCTAAATATTTGTCTCTTGCAATCCCTATTACATCTTCAATTAAGCGATCGTCTCCTTGTTGGTCGTAATTTCGGTATTTAGCATCGAAACAGTAGTTATTAGTTCCTCCATGAATTGAGAACTGAATAATGATGTCTGGAGTTCTTAATTGACCATCTGCTGTGGTTAATTGAGCTTCGTAAATTAAGCGAATGGTGTAAGACTGTCCGTTGTTTAGCTTTCCTCTTAATGCGAAGGGAGTATTTCTAGGTAGCCTCAATGTCCCATTAGGTTCAATTTCTATGCTTTCAAATAAAGTTGTTTCCTCGTCTAATGGTTGCATATTTGCGTATAGAATGAAGGCACTATACAGCTTTACGACACACCAGATTTCATAAATCTCCCAAGTGGGTCGAACTTCTCCTCGATAGATATGCTCAAGAAGATATAGAACCTTTTGGATCGGTTCAAGCATACCTCCTTTAGAGTTTGCATACTTTTCAAAGACTGGACCGTAGCTCGGAGATGCGATTAAACGAAGTGAATTAAAAGCTGCCTCATCTGGAGTCTTTACGTCTGTCAGAAAATCAGAGCTTCTTGCTTGAGTAGCCCATTGAACACAGGATTCGAGTTGTGAAACCTTGTCATTGATTTGCTTTCGTAATTTCTCTTGTTGCAGCCGAAACGTTTGAATTCTTTGTCTAGATTCTTCTATAAACTCTTGAAACTCCTCGTCCTTTCTACGGGGCTTGGCGGGAATCAGATCATCCTCAGCATTGATCAAGTTGAGTGCTTTAAGGCTAGTAGCGAGTCCGGTTGCTAAATCTCGTAGGTAAACATCAAGGACGTAGCAAAGAAATTCGTTTTCCATGCACTGGGTTGATTCTATCCGAGTCATTCCTAAGACTCTTCGTTTACCAGGCTCTACCTTGGATTTGATGAGAAGCTGTGGTGAAAGGTTGGCTTTCCCGATTTCTACTGGACCTACCTCTGTGACGAAGCTCTTAAGGGGTCTTTTCTGGATGGCTGTCCAGTTGTCTTGTACGACGGCGGCTAATTCAAGCAGTGCAGTCGCAGTTGCCATCATTCCATTCCCTGCAAGCCACTGTTGCCCTAATCCTTCTGTGCCAAAACCTTCGCCCATTGGTACCGGAACTGCTCGACGTACACAGCAAACGGTCGAGAGTGCCAGAACTCCAATATCAGAGATCATGCGATCGATTTGCCACTCACTGATATTGGCAGGATAAATATGCAGGGTTGCTGCCGTATCTCGCACAATCTTGCCAGTGCTATCCATTAAAACGACAGTGACCTCGCCCGATCGCCGAATGATTCCGCCTCCTGCTCTTCCGCGTGGTAGCTCCCAACGGTTTGTATTGGGGATTTGAATGAGTAATACGGGTGGCGTGCCATTGAGTGCTACCTTACCCTGCCAAGCACGATCGAGTTCTACATACCAGGCACCTCCAAACTGCCGAACGTGCGTAATGCCGTCTTCATCTGGGTTGAATGGCGTGCCATTGACGTCAACAAAGCGAATGCTTGGGTAGCTCATGCTTTTGTCCAGTAGCGAACGTTTGCGCGTCTCTTATCCTGCATTTGCTTGGACAATTGGGGTAGAACGTCTCCAGGATCGTAAGATTTATAGGCTTGTTCGAGTTCCTGAAGCCATCGGTTAAAAAGCTCGCTTGTTATATCGTTTTTGAAGAATGAGATTCTGGGAAGTAATTTAGTGAAAATAAAATGCCCCAAGCAATCTTGGCTAGGCAGTCCCAAAATAGTAGCAACGGTGTGGAACACCTGGTATTCTCGGCTGGCTCGATGTCCTAGAGGAATCCCCAGCGCAGAGAGATACTGCTGATTCCACCTCAAAATCAATTGCCACTCGTTGGACTTTTGATTAAATTCCCCTACTGATGCGATCGCCTGTTGCAGTGCTGTGATCGACAAAATTGCTGTTGTAGCTGTACTAATGTTTGCTGCTGTACTGGTCTTGGTTAGATTGGCAGGAGGATAGGTAATGACGTAGGAGCGATCGATCACTTTAGGACTCAGGTCATAGGTCGTTTCATCTGAGTTCAATGTACCCAGTAAAACCAGATTGGGAGAAAGGGTGAATGTTGAAGGATAATCGTTGAGAAGCGTTTGTATGTGCTTCAATCTCTGGGTTTGTTCGTGGGTGCGATCGGTCAGTTCGTGTAAAAATCTGGCTTCCTCCCATAACTGGGTTTCGATGCTGGGGGAGTAGAGCAGCAACCCCTGTCGTCCATCGTCGCTGCTGAAAGATTGCTCCTTCTGTCTTGACCGAGAATATTCTAAAGAAGAGAGCAGATCGGCACCGTAGTTCTCAATTCTGGCAAGGTTGAGTTCATCAAGACAGACCAGGCAAAGGCGATCGCATTGGGTTTTAGCATCTTTGAGTGCAGTCAGGAAGGGAGAGGGGCGAAATGTTTCGCTCAGGGGGTCAAAGAAGCCAAGTAAGTCGGAGGGATCGAGCCACGCGGGACGGACGGGTATGATTTTACTGGTTCCGTCTAACAATTTTGCTGAGTTCTTGATGATACTGGTTTTGCCAACCCCGACAGGACCGTTGAGCAGAACAATGCTGCCTGAATAACAAGCACTCACCAGAGATAGCAAATAGCTGGTTGCAATGTTTTGAGGAAGTAACAGCCCTGCCGATTCCAACATCGCACCCCAATGTTCGGCTAGGTTTTGGGGCAAAGGTGAAACTTCAGACACTTGAAGAGGTTGATCTTCAACGCTCAAAGGGACTGCGAGGCGATAGGGTTCTACAGCATCGAAGAACTGTTTTGCTTGTGCTTTTGAAGCAGCTAATGACTCTGACAGAGATTGAATCGATCGCTCCCACTGAGCCAGTGATGCCTGCTTCCGTTCTAGTTCAGCTAAGAGTTGCGCTTCTTGTTCAGCTAATTCAGCCTTGAGTTTTGTTTCCTGTTCCTGGGCTTTTGCTTCTCTACGCTCTAAGGCTCTTGCCCAATCGTTGATTTCATCAAGTTTAGCTTTTGTGCGTTCTTCAACTAACTGATCAACTTTGGCTTGCTGTTGCTGAACTTCAGCACGTTGTTGTTCCAATTGCTGGCGTAATTTGGTCGCAAGCTTTTCTTGGATTGTTTCAACTAGCTGATGAGCTTCACTTTCAGAGATGGCTCTGACCCGAACTGCTCGTGGATCTCCTTCTTGCTCTCTGGTGCGATCGAATCCGCGTTCACCTGGCTTTTCCCATTGGAATGCTATGTAGTCATTTTCTTCAGCAGCAGCATTGGGAGCAAAGAATTGTTTTGCAGTTGTGCCATCAGTCAGAGGCAATCCTTCTATGAGGGGTAAAATGATTAATGAATTGCCCCGCTTGGTACGTACTCTTCCAGGTAATTCTCTAGGCAAAAGTGAAAGTATCCAGATACCGCTTGAAAGGTTTGGGTTTGGCTGGGCATCCATATGTTGCTAGAGTCGTTGATGATTGAGCGATCGCAATTGCTAGAACTAGTATTCCCAAACTCCCCCTGAGTTCTTGCTTTTCAGTGGTTTACGCAATTAAGAACTGCTTTTAAGGATCGAGTAGAAGGTTTTGAAAGGGATTGGTGTTTGCCCATCGGTAGGTACTAAAGTCTCTGCGATCAACGGTCAAGATCCGCCCGTGCCCTAAATGTTCTGCTAGAACAATAAGAGAGGCATCAGCAAGATCCATTGGTAGATTTTCATATTGCTCCATCAGTTGGGTCATGCGTTCCAGATGATGACGCTCTAACTGGAAGATCTCAAATACGTCCTGGCATAGGGCTTTGAGAAATTTGCGCTGTATGGTCAGGTTGGTTAATTGAACGAGCAGGTAGCAGGTTTCTGTAATAACTGGATAGGTTGTTATTAATGGTTCTGAGACTTTTCCGAAGGCTCGTTGTGCGGCTATATGATGAGTATCGCGTTTGTTGAATAAAGCTAAAAACGCACCTGTATCAACAATAATCATGATTATTGAGGGGGATATTTTTGATCGAGGTATTCATGAATGATTGTTTTATAGTTACTCGATAAATCTGGACTCCCTTCAAAGCATCCCACCAGTCCATCTTCTTGAAGAACTTCTAGAGGAGATTTTTGTGTGGGTTTAAGTTGCTCGTAGTATAGATCGATCGCTTGATTCAAAATTTCGGTAACGTCTTGCTGGGTCTGTGCTTGGATGTAAGCGAGTTTTTCAGCATGATCGCTATCCAGTTGGGCTGCAATCTCCATTGGCTTCACCTCCAAATTAGTTGAACCATCCTCATTTTACTGTTCTGGTCGAGGGGAATGGGCAACGCTCGGATCGGCAGGGGGTGGATCGAGCAGGGTTTGATAGGGTTGCCCCGTTTTCATTGCTTCTGCCATTGCATCGTAGATTTCTAGAATCTTGTCTTTGGTGCGATAGTGCTCGTGTTTCTGCTCGTCTTTGCGCTTCACAATAGGAAAGGTTTCCATGATGTAGTCTACGTCGTCGCGCTGGATGCCGTAGAGGTGGAAATAGGCAGCATCGAGTTCGCAGCGCAGGAGGAAGCGGCGTTCTTCATCCCAACGGAAGGGGGCACCGTCGTAGCCGCAGTCTTGGGCGAAGGCTTGGAGATCCCAAGCAGTGTAGGTGAGTTCAAGAACACGAGCGACTATCCAATCAATTAATGGTTTATCAGCCCATTCTCTAAATGTTTCTACTTGTGCTGTTTCTAAAATTGGAAGTTGCTTCCATATCCATTGATTAAGGTGTACTCCAGGTATTTTTTGCCTTGCCACATAGTCATAAACATACGAATTCATGGTGGCACAAAGCAACATAGCATTGTTAGGGCTTAGACTTTCAACAATGGTAAGTGAATTGCTGCATGGACGATTTGGGATAATAGCTGCAATAGAAGTTCGTATATCTGTAGCGCGCGCGATATCCCGAAAAACTAAAAACCAACTTCCGGGAAAACGTTCTGACTGAATATTTTTATCGAGCCAATACCTACACTCAACTGTTATCCAAGGATTTTCTAAGTTGTTAGATAGCAACTCAATAGTATTTCCCTTTTGAACCTCGCCTGCGGAAAGCCCAGAAAAGGTGCTATATCTATGGTTGAATTGGTGAATCAATTTTGATTCATATAAGGGTAAATAAACTTTGTTATCAATTTCTATACATCCATGTAAGTCAATTTCCTGGCTTGATTTCAATAAATCACTTTTACTAAAGAATAAGCCAGAGTCATTAGACATGTTGAAGGGAGTTCTGGGTATACCAGGAAAATCTTTAGCTGCTTTGTGCAAACACCAGGCTTTTACTCTTGTATAGATAGATTTTGTTAATTCTGCTTCATGATGATTTCTGAAAGTTGGACAAGTTTTTGTATTTGGATTAATTGATAGAAATTCAGCAGCATTTAGAGTAAAGTGCCGATCTTCTTCTTTAAGGTGTTCGATTTGTGATAAATAAAAGGCAAAATCAGCAGCAGGAATTTCAGCACCGTTCCCAGCAGCACAGAAGAGGCAAAACTTATATCTACTATCAACAGCAGCGAAAATTCCATCTCGGTTTTCAAAATCCCAAACACTGATTAGCCGATTGCTTGTAACCAAATACTCAAAAAGCTCCTTATTGTTGTCATCAGTTGCGATACCTGAAGCAATTACAAGCCCTACCCTTCCCTTAGAAGAAAGATTACGTAAAGCTAACTCAGCAAAAACTGAATATAGGTTGATTCGGCTTACACCAGTAAGTGGGAACACACCACTCTGACGAAAAATTAAGCTCAGACGATCATGATACTCCTGAGTTTCCTTGTAACCCTGGTAATCTTCAGGAAAAGACTCTTTCAAATCTTCAATTAATTTCTTCCGTTTGGCTTTGTTAGAAGCTTTTGCGATTGGAGGATGCGATTGAGCAAAGTATTCTTCATCCTCAAGGTTAATCTTTTCCCAAGGCGGATTACCCAACATTGTGTCAAAGCCACTACTCCATCCTGCTTGTGCATTTTCGGCAAAATCTGATACCTGAAAAACATCAGGAAAAGTCAAGTGCCAGTGAAAGAACTTGTATTGATCGCGCAATCGCTCAACTTCTCGTTTCATCCAATCTGGTGCATTAAATGGATTCCGCTCAATCTGCCGAAACACTTCATCGGTGATTGGATACAGCACGTCTTCTGACTGCCGCTTCTTCCACACAAATGCTGCACACCAAGCATCTGCCCAAAAACGACTAAACAGATAGGGTGTAGACTTCACATACTCCTCGTACTGCGTCTGTTTCCGCTGTACTCCAGCAATATCATCATCCGCAATCTGGTTCAGGTTAACCAAACTCGTTACCAAATCACCTAACCGCTCCCAGGGTTCATTACGCTCATCCAGTAGCGTCAACTGTCCCTTTTCCCGCTCCTGCTTATTCTGCTTCTTGTACTTGCTGCAATATGCCTTGTCATCCCCCTCGATCGGCGTAAACGCCTCATCCGGAATCCCCTTCCGCAGCAGAGCGGGTGTTGCCCCCAGCAGGCTATTTCCACACTGGATGTGATGCTCCAAAAACGACAGGGGCTTGCCTGGTTCCAGCGACTCCATCCACAACGCCACCTTACACAACTCCACCGCCATTGGGTTCACATCCACCCCATAGATGCACCGCCCAATCACATCCCGCAATGCCTTCTGCGTTGCCTCTGGTGATGGTTCCTCATCTCCTGTACGAATGGCAGCCAACCGCTTCGCCATCCGGTGCGCCGCTGCAATCAAAAAGTGACCGCTACCGCACGCCGGATCGCAGATCTTGAGATTGAGAATTGCCGCTTCTGGGTCAGCCTGCTGAATTGCCTCATCCACCACCGGATCTAACGCCGAATCCAGCAAACACTGCACCAGACTCTCTGGTGTGTAATAGCTGCCCGTTGTCTTCCGCTCATTGCCTGCTGCCGTCGTCAGCGTAAACGTTCCGGCACTCACATTCAATTCTGGGTGCAGTTCCAGCAATGCCTCATAGACACTGCCCAACTCCTCCGATCGCAAATTCTTGTAGTCCACCGGACGGCGACCATGTTTGTCCCTAATAAACGCGAGTGCCCGGATCGCCTCTAGCAAATCAGCATTGGCAATCTGACAAGACACCACATCCGCTACAAATGCCTCTGACCACAGCAAACTGCCCAACGCAGGTAAACCCAACTCCTGACAGCCCTCACTGCTGCCTAACTTCTCCATCACCAACCGCAAGCCAAAAAACAAATCGGCATGGCGGGTGCCCCGTCGCTTTTCTGCCAGAGTACGGAGTCGAGCCGTTGAGTAGTAGAGGGTGTAGCGTTCCCGTGCTGCCACATCTACTTTCGGGTCTAGCAAAAATCCCCGGTCTTCTGCCACAAACAAAAACAGCAGTCGATAGACCAGCCGCAGCAGTTGCCGATAGTAGTCCTGCGTTGAAAGTTGCCCTGACTGAAGTTTCTGGCGCAATTCCCGGTTCACAGGATGGGAAAGAAACCCCTGACCGAGGGTGGCGATCGCCACTTCTACCCCTCGCCGCAGTTGATCCAACGCACGGGTTCCCTGCTCCTGTGCCGTCTTCGACCACTTCTCCAGCCAGCACTGCTCCGGCTTCTCCGTTTCCACCCTGGACTGGTGACACAGCAACCACAGCAACACGAAATCTGCATAGACCTCGCCTGCCATCATCGCTTCCAGGTCAAACTCCACATACGCCTGCCGCGTCAAGCTGACGTTATCCCGCAGAATGCGTAGCTGCCGACCATTGGAAAGAAACGCCCACAGATGCTCCTGCGATCGGTTCAGTAACTCCTGCACCAGGCTATAAGGACTGCTCCGCGCTGCCCCTGCCACCCCTGCCGTCCGCCGATCCAAATCCACGCGCCAGCCCACCAGATGAATTGGTGTATGCAGCCAGCCATGAGAAATCGGGTAATTGCGATTCTCAATCTCGATCGCTTTAGCGGCTGTCAACCGACCATAGCCAAGCTCTTGAAATAACGGTAGGAGGAGGCGATCGCGTGTCACACTTGTTCCCGGATCATTCGGTGGCAACTTCTCCAACGCCGCTTTGAAGCTGACCCAGGCACCCCGCAACCGACTCCAAGAACGGTTAATTGCCTCATTCAGCTTTTCCCCTTCCAACAGATGGTAGGAAGTGGGCGAAAGCCCATTCAGGTCTTTATCCCCATCCACAATTCGCTGCAACAAATCCGCTGGAAGAATCGCTCCTTCAGTCCGAACAGTGGTAAAGATATTTTTGCTGCGAATCGTCATAGTCCTGAACCTAACTTGGGGATTTGGAAGAAGAGGGCTGGATGGTTGCTTTACCAGAGGGATGAGCAACGCCTAAATCAGCAGGCGGTGGGTCGAGTACGGTTTTGTAGGAATGTCCCGTGCGTATGGCTTCCGTCAGCAAGTCATAGACATCCAAAATCCGGTCTCTGGTTCGGTAAAACCCGTGTTTCTGCTCATTCTTCCGTTTAATGATGGCGAAGGTTTCCATGACAAACGCTACATCCTCGCGTTGCAGGTTGTAGAGATGGAAATAGGCTGCATCTAACTCGCATTGCAGCAAGAAACGCCGCTCCTCATTCCAGTGGAATGGCGCACCTTCATAGCCACAGTCTTGAGCAAATGCTTGTAGATCCCAGGCGGTGTAGGTTAGCTCTAGCACACGGGGGAGAATCCAATCCTTGAGTTCAAATGCCCTATCCCATAAACACTGCTGCTTGTAGGTGGAGGGAATCAGGGTCGGCAACTGACGCAGAATGTAATCGGATAAATGATTGCCAGGAGTTCCCTGACGACAGATGAAGTCGAAGCAGAAACTATTCCAGTTTGCTAATAGGCAAAACATAGCAGACGGCTCATGGTTGGCAAACAGAACTGTACGAACGCTGGATAGGATCGCTGATTTTGGCATCACACAAGCCAGCATCGTTCGTGTGTTCGTGGCGCTGGTGACATCCTTGTACCCGATAAACCACTCATAGGGATAGGCTGGCGGGATGCGGCGATCGACTTCTTGTGGGGATGCCCAGTAACGGGGTTGTGCTAAAAACTCTGGATCTTGACTTTCTTCATCCGTAATTTCGATGCTGACCCCAGTCCGAAAGATATTTTTATCAGTCGTTGCCGCAGAACATTCTCGATGGTTAAAGAGGCTAATCATCCTGGCTTCATAGGTTCTTACTAGGGGAGTGCCATTCAGTTCTGAAGAGGCATACAGGTAATCGCCATCGGTACTCTGGTCAAACAACCCTTGCACAATTTTGATATTCCAGGTGTCTTCGCTGCTAGGTTTAGGATGACCGAGAATGGGAACTTGGTTGTAGATATGTTTGGCGATCGCATACTCCCGTCGAGTTCTAAAAATTGGACAGGTCTTGGTATGAGGATTCAGAAGTTCAATATCTTCAGGCGTAAGTTGGATGTGGCGCTCCTCCAAATCCAGGTCTTCAATTCGATGGGCAAAGAAGACAAAATCACCCGGTTCAACAGGACGACTCCGACCTGCCAGAGTCATCAGCGCAAATCGCATTCGAGAATCGACATCTGGAAACAAAGTGCGTTCTCGATTCTCGAAATCATAAAAGCTCACGAGAGAGCCTGAATCAATCAAGTCCTGGAAGAAAAACTTGGTTGTATCGGTTGTCGCCAACCCAGAAGGAACGATACAACCCATCAATCCGTTTGAATCCAGCAGTAGTCGATTAGTTTCAGCAAAAATGGCATAGGTGTTGATGTCTCCCCGCCCACACAGCGGAAACCGTCCAGACTGATGGACAAAATGGCTTTCTCCCTCAGCCTGTCGGCACTCATCCATAAACAGAGCGTACAGATAGGGATCTTCCGTTTGAAGAGCTTGAATCTTGCGCTTTCGTTCCGCTGAACTGACCGTATTGGAAATATCAGGACGATAGGCAGAAAACCATTCCCGCTCCTGAAGTTTGATACGCTCCCAAGGGGTATTTCCCAGTTCCACATCAAACCCTCCTGACCAACCGACCTGGTTATTCTCTACCTCTTCCTTATGCTTCGGCACTTCAAAGATATGGGGAAACGCAATATGCCAATGGAAGAAGTGATATTGCTCCTGGAGCCGTTCTACCTCTTGCCGCATCCAGTCCGGTGCATTGTAGGGGTTTTGCTTTATTTTTCGGAACACCTCATCGGTGATGGGAAACTCTAACTCCTGGGTCTTCTTCCACACAAACGCGGCACACCAGGCATCAGCTCGAAAACGGCTAAATCGATACTCTGATGACTCCACCAGGGATTGATACTTTTGCTGTTTGAGTTGAACCTGGGCGATCGATTCATCGGGAATCTGATCCAGTTCCTTCATCGCAGCCGCAATATCCTCCAACTGCTGCCAGGGTTGGTGTTCCGGTGCATAGATAGCAATATCCTCTAGCCATCCCCAGGGTTTTGAAGACGGATCAACTAAGGTCAACTGCCCTTTCGATCTCTCTTCCTTGTTTTGCTTCTTGTACCTGGAGCAAACACCCTTCTCATCGCCCTTAATGGGATTGAAAGCCCCATCGGGAATGCCCTTTGCCATTAAAGCGGGTGTCGTTCCAATGAGTGAGTTTCCCCACTGAATGTGGTGTTCCAGGAATGGCAACGGTTTACCTGGCTCCATTGCCTCCATCCAGAGTGCCACCTTACAAAGCTCAACCGCCATCCGGTTCACATCGACTCCATAGATGCACCGTCCAATGACCTGACGTAGAGCAGTCCGAATAGCTTCTGGGACAGGTTCCTCTTCTCCACTACGAATCGCAGCCAATCGCTTTGCCATTCGATGAGCCGCTGCCGTCAGAAAATGCCCACTGCCACAGGCAGTATCACAAACCTTCAGGTTGAGAATCGCTGTTTCTGGATCAGGTTGGCGACACGCCTCTTCCAGCACTGGGTCAAGGGCTGAGTTGAGCAAACATTGAACCAAATTCTCAGGCGTGTAGTAACACCCCGTCATCTTGCGCCGATTACCCGCTACTGCTTTTAACCGAAACGTTCCAGCATTAACATCAATGTCAGGATGTAACTCCAGTAACGACTCATAGATGCTGCCTAGTTCCCGCGATCGCAGATTCTTGTAATCAACAGGTCTTCGCCCGTGACGATCGTTGATGAAGGCGAGCGATCGCACCGCATCCAGTAAAGCCGAATTCGCAATTTGACATGGCTCAAGGGCTGGGATGGCTTCATCTGACCACAAAAAGCTTCCTAAAGCAGGCAATCCTAACTCAGAGCAACCTTGCCCACCCAGGCTTTTCATCACCACCCGCAACCCATGAAACAGATCACTATGCCGTGTTCCGCGCAAACGTTCTGCTAGCGTCCGTAGTCTGGTTGCCGAGTAATAACGAAGGTACTGTTCCTTAACGACTGGGGCAGCAGCCGGATCAAGGAGAGCATCCCGGTCTTCAACCACAAACAGAAACAGCAGACGATAAACCAGCCGCCGAAGCTGGTGATAGTACTCCTGGTTGCTGAGTGCACCAGACTGTAGAAGTTGCCGTAACTCTCGATTATGCGGGTGGGACAAGAACCCCTGCCCGAATGCCGTAATTGCCGCTTCTACGCCCTCGCGCAATTGCTCTAGGGCACGAGTGCCATGATCCTGAGCTGCTTGTGACCATTTCTCTAACCAGCAATGCCTGGGTGTTTCTGCTTCAACCCTGGATTGATGGCACAACAGCCACAGCAACACAAAGTCGGCATACACCTCTCCCGACATCATCGCTTCCAGGTCAAACTCGACGAAGGATTGTCGAGTCAGACTCACATTATCTCGAAGAATGCGGAGCTTACGCCCATTGGAAACAAAAGCCCAAAGATAAGCATTCGAGCGGTTCAGTAGCTCCTGCACCAAGCTATGGGGACTACTACGTGCCGCACCTGCTGCACCCGCCGTCCGTTTGTCTAAATCTATCTGCCAACCCACCAGATGAATCGGCGTATTTTGGTAACTGTGGGAGATGGGGTAATTCTTGCCTTCTGTAGCGATCGCCCTTGTTAATGCCAACCGCCCATACCCAAGCTCCTGAAATAGGGGAAGGAGGAAGCGATCGCGCGTAACACTAGTTCCCAAGTCATTAGCAGGCAATCTTCCCAAGGCTGCTTTGAAACTAACCCAAGCCCCCCGCAGTCGAGTCCAAGAGCGGTTAATCGCTTCGTTAAGCTTTTCACCTTCTAGCAAGTGATAGGATGCAGGGCTGAGACCATCCAGGTCTTTATCTCCATCGACGATACGCTGAAGCAAATCTGCCGGAAGAATTGCCCCCTCCGTGCGAACTGTGGTGAAGATGTAGGTTCCCCGTAGTCTCATTCTGCACTCCTAGCCCATTAAGGGGTTAGCTTTTGTTGAACTCAACCTGCCCAACATAGTCATACTGTCCAGCTCGATCATCTCCACTAAATAGGCTTACCTCATACGTTCCTAAACCTGATAAAGAGCAAGAGATTTGGTTGCCTTGAATGGGTTGTTCCAGGCAATTTTGAGATTGCCCGCCTCCTTTAGGGCTGTAGCTAGCCATCAACCACTTCTGGCGTGGGTTTTCGATTTGTAGCAGTGCATTACCCTGCACGTCCGTCTGCGATCGAGTTGGAAAGACAAGCTTCAACCCATCAGCAAAAAACTGAGGTCTTAGCATGGGCTGCCTCAGAAACTCACCACGGGTTAGAGGGGTTTGTAATAACTGCCATGCTGAATCGTCTGGGAAATGGCTGATTGCCATTACATTTGGTGGTGGAAATAGATAGCTTGTCTTGTACTGCTTAGTAAAACCTGAGCGATCGACATACCCACTGTCCCAGGTGGCATCAATCAGATACCAATTCCCATTTACCTTTGCTGCATTCCAGGCGTGTCCTTGACCATTTAAGTCACTGGTTTGACTGCGAGAATCGCCCACAACATAGATGATTTCCTCCCCTGCCGCTTTTCCTAAAGCCTCCAGCAGTTTGGCGTAGCCAGCACAAACTGCTGTTCGCCGCTGAAAAACGGTTTCTGCATCTTGAGGAGGGTACTGCCCAGCAAAATAGGAAGGGGCATCATAGGCAATGCGATCCGCAACATAATCGTGCAGCGCCTTGATCCTCTGGACAGGGTCTTTCTCCTGCTGAACAATGTATTGAGCCACAGATTCAATACTGGTTTCCACACTGGCTGGCATATTTGCGACAGCAGGATGTATGCCAACTTCCTCCCACGGCCATTGGCTGGCTTGTTGTGAAGGTTTGGGAGTTGGTGTTGAAGTTTGATTGGTAGAAGGCTTTGGTTGAACGAGTGTCGAGTCTGCGTACTGCTCAAATGGGTTTTGATGGAAGGACAGATAAAGCCATTCCAGTTGGTTAGCCAGATAGAATAAACTCTTTCGTGTGACTTCAACGGCTGTTCCCTGACGACCTTCTAGTATCCAATCTCCACGAGTAGAGAGGGCTAGAAATGAAGTTTGAGGGCGAAGTGCTAGCAAGCAGGCAATGAACAAAAAGTTGAGGACGAGAGTCCGTAGGGTGATGCGATCGCCCCACGACAAAATTCCAGAAGCCTTACGCTTTCGATGTCCCCACAAATCCCAAACAATCGGAATCAGCGGAAACAGCAGAATTCCCGAAAAAACGGTGAGCCAGACAGGACCATTGATATACGCAACCAGAGACGATGCTAACCACACTCCCAAAATTGGCGTGGAGAAAACAAAGAAGTAGAAGCCAAATTTGAGTAGAGCTATCGGTAGGTCAATGAAAAGGAAGCGCATGACAATCGCCTGTTGCTGAAGAAACTAGGAGGGGAGTGAAGGCAGGTAGATAAAAATTCCTAAAACATCTGGTGGGAGTTGCGGCTCAACTCGGTAGCTGACCCCTTTCATACGAGCGGCTGTCCGAACTCGACGATGGGCATCCAGGAGTTCCTGTCCCCGGCTCTCAGCCACTTGCTCCAGGTGAGGACGGAGGTGGTCGAAGTTATCAATTACCTTCTGTAAAAAATCCCTCGCCTGGTCAGCCCCGATATTGGCATCTGAACGAGCTTGCAGTAGTTCCTCCGCCATTGCACTGTCCAACCATTCAGCATTTTGAGGAGAGCCTGCAAAGACCAGCAGTTGGCAATCTTCAGCAAGTAATGGATGTTCCATCTCCCCTCGCTTTGTCAGGATGTGGTAGCGAAACCGCATAAGCAGTAGCGTGGTGCGTCGCTCTACCTGGCGAGTACGAATGGCTCCACATCGTTTAGCAACACCATTCCCAAGTGCATCCAGAGCACTGTCCATAACGTAGGTCGCTAAACCTTCTACAACGGGATGAGTTCGGCTGAGGTACAACTGATTGTCCTGCACAGGTAGCTCGAACCTTGCTTGAAACTGCTCGTAGCCGCCGATCGCTTCCTGTAGAGCCTTTGGGGTCTCCTTCAGGTTAAAGAGTATGCCCTTACGTTCTGCTTGAACGGTGCCGCCATAAATTTTCAGAGCTTCTTGAGTGAAGCTTTCAACATCAACCCCTGAACCGATTGCAGAACGAACCGCTCGTAGTTCCTGAGCCACCTCCTCAACCTTGATGGTTTCCTGGGCAAATATAGTACGCGATCGCTTCTCCCGATCCTGCGCGGCTTCCCATTGCTTAAACAGTTGATCTTTCTGTGGTTTGTAGAAGCTGTCATCAAACAACGTCAATTGCTCCGAGTCATTATGGGATTGTCCGCGCAGGAGCAGCCCCTCAAAAATCGCTTCTACCACCTGATCGGTATCAACCGGAACAGGGACAGAGATACCCAGAGAACTACGAATCGTTCGGTGTTTTCGGATCAACACGTCCAGCACAATGCCATCAACCTGGTTATCTGTGCCGTAGTAGGTCAAAACTCTCACCTTATCGTTAGCTTGCCCATAGCGATCGACCCTCCCCTCCCGCTGTTCATGGCGAGTCGGGTTCCAGGACAGGTCATAATGCAGAATGGCATTGAAGTCCTCCTGTAGGTTAATACCTTCACTCAGGCAATCCGTACAGACTAAGACTCGCTTTTGGGCTTCTGCCAATTGCAAAACTCGCGCTTCCCGTTCTTTGGGTGGCAAATTACCCGTTACGGCTGCCACTTCTACCCCTTTAAGGGCGTTCCTCAAGTGCTCAGCAACATATTCTGCTGTCTGTATAAACCGACAGAAAACAATGGGCTGGAAACCATCTTTGAGGAACGCTTTGACTAAATCGATCGCCTTCTGAAGTTTTGCGTCTTTTCTCCCCTTCAGTCCCTCGGCTTCCCGCGCCATACGAAGCAGGCGATCGCGGTTCTTTTGCTCATCTGTTGCCACCTCACCAATATCGCTCCCTGGTGGGACATCTACCCCTTCTGCTGCTTCATCGTCCATTAAATCCAGTACCGTACGACGACCCACTTCATCTGCTGCTTCCGGAGTATCCGTGTCTGTTGTGTCTGCACGGTTTCGCAGGGTTGCGACGGCTGCTGCTGGACTGGAAGCTAGGGAACGTAGTAGTGCCAGAGCAGACCACCACCGTACCCGTTGACGAAAGCGATTCCCCTCTGCCGGATCTTGAACCGTTTCGCGGGCATACTTCAGAACCTTCTCGAACAGCTTCTTGTAGTCTGACGAAAGGGTGTAAGTCTCTTCCTTGTCCTCCCGAACAGGGAATGGCGTATCGGCATCCAGGTAATGCTGAATGTCTCCTCGTCGGCGTTGGACAAGATGAGCGGCAACCTGACGGCGATACTGCTCGTTTTCCTTACCCGTCAGGTCTTCAGGCAGATTTGTAAAGCCAGGATTTAGAAGTCGCAGCAGCGATCGAAACGCTTCCTCTTTACCACTGTGAGGAGTTGCCGTTACTAGAATCAGGTGGCGATCGAGGTTGGCGGCAAGACCAGAAATGAGTTGATGACGTTGATGCCGCCCTCCACGCCCCTCTCCCGTCGAAGCGCAGGTGTGAGCCTCATCCACAATCACCAGTTCTGGGCAGGTGCGTAGAAACTCTTCCCGCCGATGCTCAGACTTGATGAAATCAGTAGAGACAATCACATAGGGATAAAGGTCAAATAGTGATTGTCCTAACCGACAATTGCGCTCCAAACGAGTTGCAGTACTGGGAAGTACCAACTCAGCTTCAATATGGAATTTCTCCAGTAACTCCCGTTGCCACTGCTCTGCCAGATGAGGTGGACAGAGAATAGCTAACCGTTCCACTTCTCCTCGATCCAGCAGTTCTCGTGCGATCAAACAAGCTTCAACAGTCTTACCAATCCCCACGTCATCGGCAATCAACATCCTGACTGGATCGAGCTTGAGTGCCATGAGTAGAGGCACAAGCTGGTAGGGACGGGGTTCAACGGCAATCTTGGCAAACGAGCGAAAGGGTCCAGCACTGGAGCGGAACCCTAATCTCACAGCATCCCGCAGTAATCGGCAGGAGCGATTATCTCCAGGTTGGGTTGGATCAGGTAAATCAAACTGAGCGGGTTCAACCTTCTCTAGGGGAATGTAGATGCCTGTTACTTCATCTTCAGTGCCACCTAGAGGACGCAGAATGAGCATTTCATCGGTGGATTCGGGAAGAACTACCCACTCGCGATCGCGTGCCTTAACTAGTGAACCAACTGCAAAAGTCATAATGAAAATTCCAAAGCTACCAAGTTAAAACCACACCATAGTTTGTTTGAATATGCTGTTTCATTCCACCATCAGTTACAGAGACAAGAAAATTAAAAAAAACTCGAACATCATCAATATTTTTTGCTGTGAGCCTGACTTTTCCTGTCGATGTCTGATTCCACGACATTGCAGGGATAGGAAAACCATGAGCAAAGCTATGTCTTACCTGAAGAATCTCATTTAACCTCTGCCGTGTAGCTAATGCACTCATCCCTCGTCTAGTCCAAATCCAGTCACCAATGGGGTCATAACCAGTAAATTTAGCTAAGAGATTTCTTGAGTTATCTGAATTGGGAGTATTAAATTTCCCTACCGATTCTTCTGCGACATCCCTTGCAATAGAATGAATCGAATTGAATTTGAAGTTTAGAGGATCAGCAGTTACGTTAAAAAATTCTCGTATGAGGTTCTCAACGTATACCTCCCATCCAGCAACATATGCAGCTAAAGCAGAATGATAATAAACCTGAGTTTGATATTCAGGCAAAGAACCGAGACGGTTATCAGTAGCAGTATCTCTGAGAATCTTGGCTTTGTTAGCAGCTTGTTGATATTTAGCCGAAGGCGGGGATGGCATAAAAACCTCCCTACAGACAGTCCACAAACTTTCCAAGAGCTTCTCGATATCTATCAAGCGGTTCTGGATTAAGCTGCACGCGTTCACCTGCAATCTGTTTGGGACCAGCCTTGAGTTTGTGTAAGGGAGTACCAGTCGTGCCTGATACTACACAGGCACTATGATAATCAGGAATCTGAATAAAATTCTTGCTCGGTATTTCTTTGGGGTTAGCATATATCTGCCGATGATTCTCGTGTATTGAGTCCATTGTTTGTTTAATGTTTTTACTAGCTGCTTCAAAAGCTTTACTAGCCTTACCTTCATACAAAGTCACACGATTACTGATGAAGGTATGAAGTTTTGGAACTGATATTCCATCTTCTTTGGCACGTTTTGCAAACGTAATTCGAGCATACGCTTCAGTCTTCTCATCAGCGATGCCATAGAGAAGCGCAACAACGTTTTCAATCGCACGTCGTGAACTGTCATCAGCGGTAAAAGGTACAACCACATAATCTGCTGCTGCAAGAGCTAGCTGAGTATAGATTGAAAAACTTGGATTGCAATCGAGTATGAAAACAGTCTCTCTATCACCACTAAGTTCACGAAGTGCAACCGTTAAATCACGAATCCAGTTTAAAACTTGTTTCCATGCATTTACAGGAATGGAAAGCTGAGAGGTTTGTCGAATTGCTTCAGAAATAATTTCAAGAAGATTATCTCCACACACTAGTCTTAAGTTGTCTGGTATGTTTGAATTTGATATCTTAGGCTCAAAAAGGAATGGGGATACATCATCAATCATCCGAAACGGAGAATTAAGACGTGCTTCAAGATATCCGGCAACAGTTGCACGAGGAGTTTTGTCAAGCAAATTATTCATCGTGCTTGTACCTTTTGGATAACCTCCCAAAAGAGTTTCTGACACATTTGCTTGTGGGCAGAGATCAATAACATAAACATCAGCTTCTGGATGACGATGTGCATACTCTGCTGCTGCAATGAAGCAGAGAAAACTCTTTCCAACTCCACCCTTGTTATTCCAAAATGCGTATGCAGTCATCCAGTTTAGTCCTTCTTTTGGTTGGTAATGTGGTAGAAGCCCGTCTAGAGCGTGGAACCCTTCATTTTAGTTATAGATGTATTGGGCTTTAATGTACTAGAGTCATCCGATCAAATCATGCCAGCACCTCTTCCAGGAAGCGGCTTGGCGGACCTACCCAACTTGCAAATACCTCATCCCGCGCCCGTGTCACACTGACATAGAGCAACTGCTTCTCTCGCTCCAGCGCAGCCTCTCGCGAAGGTTGATCAGGCATTTGGTTCACCAGGTAGATTAAGGGCATCTGATCATCGGACAGATTAATGACAAACACCACTTTGAACTCCAGTCCCTTGGCGCGGTGCATGGTGCCAAGATGAATGGCATTCGCTTGAGCCTCCACATCATGGCTTAACCGTTGATAAGGCAGTTTTGCTGCCTCTAAGCTAGATTCAACAGGTTTGAGCGCATCGTTTGTGCGAGCGAAAACGGCAATTTCGTCCAATGCCAATCCCTGCTTCAAAAGCTTCTGGATCTCACTAACGACAAATTTAAATTGCTGAGCTTGGGTTTGAAATCCATGAATTGTCGGCTCTGGCCCTCGGAGCAAACTGATAGTGCCTTTGCGTTCTTCTGGCTCTCCATTCAAGTCATCCCGACGATCGCCCACAATTTGATCGGCAAAGCTGCGAATTTGCTCAGTTGTTCGGTAATTGATGCGGAGAATGTGCGATCGCCCTCGCACATCAATCCCCAAGCTTTTCAAGTTTGTTCGTCCTGCATAAATGCGCTGCCCTGCATCCCCTAACAACATCAAGCGATCAGCCCCTTCGCCCGCAAGAGCCGCCAAAAGTTTAATCTCTTGAGGACCTAGATCTTGTAGCTCATCTACAATCACAGCATCGAAAGGACTTTGAACCTTGCCACTACTGAGTAGTTCGATCGCACGATGGCAAATTCCCGACCAGTCGTTTTCTCCCCTCATCTGAAGAGTTTTCAAAACTTGTTCAAAGATCAGCCACACCTGTTTGCGGTCTTTGACCGTTAACGGTTGTCCCCGACCGGCGCGGTTTGCAGTACGATATGCCTCCCAACTTGTAATACCTTGTGCTTGGATGACGCTTTCCCACTCCAGATACAAATAGGCAGGGCTGAGGGGACAGCCTGAATGATAGAAACGCTCAATCAGCTTCTTGATAGCATCGTCATCGACAGCTTCTAAAGTTTCTCCAGCTTGCTTTAACAACTCTTTTGCCTGCCGATGTACGGTTGTCACCGTAATATTGTTTAATTCTTCTGGTGTACAAAGCAGTTGTAAGTTGCGTTCTAGGTTACGGCAGAGGGTTGTAACAAAGCTGGTCAGCAATACTCGTTTACCCTGTCTAGCCAGATATCGCGCTCGGTGTAACCCCACAACGGTTTTGCCCGTTCCCGCTGCTCCAGTTACTTTAACGGGACCCTTAAATGTTCCAGATGCTAGTTGTTGCTGAGATGGGTGTAAGAATGCAATCCAGGTTGCTAGAGGAGCATCCAGTAGTTTCAGTAAATCCTGATTGCTATCCAAAACAGTGAAACGGCGTTTAGTATCGGGGCTGGCGATCGCTGGTTGATCTTCAGCTAAAGGTGTAGGAGGTGTCACAAAACCACCTTCTGCCAAATCCAGCAACCGTTCTGCCACCTCTTCAGGCAGTTCTAAAACGGCATTGAGCAAAACATCTTTCGAGCGAATTTGCCGAACTGTGGGCAGCCATGTTGGTGGCACTCCCAAACTCAGTAGGTAATCATCGGGATACTGAGTAAAGAGCGAAGGTTGACTGACGGGCGTTGGATCGGCTTCTACAATCGAGGCTACTACCTCTGGAGCCACGACAATTTGCAAGGCTCCCGTTTTGATGTGTCGCTCGACGGTACGGGTTTTCGCCCAGTTATAAGCATCATCATGATGGTCAACGTGTAAGACTGTCCACAAGTCCCCTTCTTTATGGAGGATTGCTCTCAGGTCATCACTAATTCTGCCAGACCACAAGTTGGCATTTTTTATTTTTGCCAGCCGTTCTATGCTGAGGCTGGGATGAGCTGGATTTTCCCAGAATTTATCAAGAAACGTCCAAACTCGATGGGCTTCATTTGCGTTCAATTTCCGGGCGGCACTGGCAAGGGAATTACTCAACGCGACTGGCATTAGTAGTCCTCCCCTAGAGCTTGCAGCACAGCTGTCGGATTCGTTACCTGCTGCTCAACTGCCAACACTTTATAGCCCTGAGCTTGCAAAGCTTGTTGAACAAGAGAAGCATCTGAGTTGTTTGAATCGACCAATCGCACAATTGCACCGTTTTGAATGATTTCTGCAATGAAGCTGCCTACCACTTGACCATCTTGCATGACATCTCCCCCTGCTTCAATTGCGATTCCCTCAATTTCAGCAAGCGCTTGAATGAAGCTGTGCCATACAGGGTCAAACAAATCTAAATCAAGGGATGTCGCAGAACAAGACTGATCAACTACAGCAGACAGCGACATTGACTGGGCAACACCGAAGACATGAGGATATTTTTGTAAAACAGTCTCCCAATTTGATTGCAAATCAAATCGAATTACTGAATAACCAAAATCTTCTAAGCATTCGGTTTGACTTGCGTCTCGTTGAGCGCGATCGGGATAAAGATGATGCGGACCATCAATATAAATGGCTGTCATTTCAGTTTCATATAAGAAATCAGGGCGAGTCTTACATGCTGAAATAGAAGCTTGAGCCTTAGATGGCAAACGGTATCCTCTTGTTTCCAAGTAATCTAACCAGTCTTGCTCTAGGGTTGATTCCACTTGCTGCATTAATTGTTCCAAGTGTTCGGAATGAGGTTTTGCAGCAGGAGCCGCAATAACTTGCGTTTGAGCTAGTTGCAGAAGTAGATTCCGTAACTCCTTGCGATCGAGCAATCCATGATCTCGTTGATTGCTATAGTTCATCAAACAGTCATAGCACGCTGCTTCACAGGTTTCCTCCGATCGTGGTCCATGATGACGATCTTCTCCGGTCTGAGGATCAAAGTGACAGATTTCTAGAGCAGTTTTGGCAACTTCAGCAAGTCCTTGAGGATCGTCTAATAGCCGCTTTAAGACACCTGCACCACCCTCTGCTGATTCATAAAACAGAATGAGACGACGATTATCGCGAGAAGGAAGGGGTTCAGCAGCCAGTTCATTATCCTCAAGCTGGTATTGCACTTGAATAGCTTGCTTTAATGCAGCTTGCAAAGATGCCATCATCTCTACTGGAAGGCGAGACGTTGGCTCCAGGAGTAGACAGTTTCGGTGATCTTTGACGAATGGAATTACGCGAGTGGTTCGAGCAGACATTGGATCAGTGTCAGTATCATCTACTGCCTGCTCATTCTTTGCCCAGTAACCGCGTTCTGTATCTAGAACAAAACCGTATTGGTTTTTATCTTTGCGTCTTGCCCAACCCAGGTTAATTCGCCACAGATCTGCTCCCTGGGCGTAAGTTAATTTTGCCAGTGTTGATCCGGCTTGTTCTACAGTGGCAACTCGATAGGATGGCTGACCACCTCGCTCTGGAAATCGAACCCCTGTCCGAATTTCATATCCAAGGCGAACTCGTTCTTCTTCATCACTATTAATCTTGTCTCGACGCTTGGTTGTTACGTTTTGAAGTTGTAATAGCGATCGCAGCGAACCATTCAACTCAGTGTTACACCGTTCACAATTGTTGAGGGTATCAGGTTCGCTCACCGAATGAAGATATCCACAACTGGGACATTGTTTTATTTGGCTTGTTGTAATCGGTTCATCAGTGTCAGAAACGGGCAGAATGACACGATTGATCAGATATTTTGAGCCTTCGTGATAAACAATTGAGCGGGGTCCAAATTCTGAGATTGCCAGAAAACGCGGACGAGATAAGTACTCCTCTCGCCCTTTTCGTCCCCGACGGGCTGGGATAAAAGCAGAGAGAGGAAGACGAGGGAAGTTATAGCCAGGAAGAAAGCCTTCACTGGCAAAGTAGCGGTAGCTGTAAAAGTCAGACTGTACCGAATTGCCGCTATCAGTCAGCAATTGTAGTTGCGCTTCTGCCTCCCGCCGTAAACGTTTTGCTTGTTCCTTGTCATTCGAGCTACGGGAAGCATCTTGAATGATTTGACTCTGAAGTTGTGCCTGGGCAAGGGCAGCTTTGTATAGATCCCGCCAGCGATCGCATGCCCGATCAAACTCTTGAGCAATATGAATGAGGACATCATCTAACCAGCGATCGCTATACCAGTCAGTTGTTTGCAACTCGGTTTGGATGGTCGCTAGAATTCGATTCGCTCTTACCCTGGTTCGCTGTCTCGGTTGAGTATCCTGAAGAACAGCTTGAACTGACTCAACCAGTGTCAAACTTGGAGTTTCGCCTACGACATCCAACAAATCCCGCAAAGTTGTGCCTAAGCTCAGTTTTGCTTCCGCCAACCAGATCGCATGAATGTGTGTTCGGATTAAATCCTCATTCCCCAAGTCCAAACGCGGTGGAGTAACTGCTCCCGTCACCATCTTTTCAGGGCGTTTGAAGAAGTATTGGTCGTGGGAACTTCCTGTAGAACAGTAAGAAAAAACTAATGCTGGTTGCCCTCCACGCCCAGCACGACCACTCCGCTGAGCATAATTGGCAGGGGTCGGTGGCATGTTCCGCAGATTGACCACATTGAGATCTGAAATATCAACCCCTAACTCCATAGTGGGTGAGCAGTAGAGTAAAGGTAACGCTCCCTTGCGGAAGTCTTCCTCCCGCTGCTCCCGCTCATCAGCTGGTACTTGAGCTGTATGTTCCCGTGCTTCTAACCCTTGAGCTGTTGCCGCAATACTGCGGTAAAAATTCAAGAAGAATGGATTGGGTTTGCTACCTTCCTCAGGTTGTTGGGGGACCCGGATCGGATCATGGAAGACCTTAGAGCCATCTCCAGCAACCCAAATTAAAGCTGATGCAGGAAGTTGATAGCCTGCCACATCGCTCTCATTACGCGGTTCCAGCACAACTTTTACAAGTTCTGCTTCCTGTAGCCCTTTCAATAAATTTTGAATAATCGTTTCCGTATCTGCTAGCTTGAGGCGATCGTGAAATTCGTTAAACGTACTAGAGCGTCGCAGGTATTGCCCAAACCCACCTCTGGCAGAAAGATAAACATAGCCACGGTAGTCATCCTTACCCCTGCCTCTGGGTAGCAGGATCGACGAGTGCTCCATGCGTTCGTTCTCATCGATCGCCCAAGGAGCAATGAGTTTTTGAGAACTAAGCTGCTGAATCTGCTCCTGAAAGAGGTTGTCTAAGTAGTCCACTTTGATCGCAAGCTCACGCCGCATATAATCCAGTAGGACTTTAGCGACTTTTGCCCGTGTCTCAGGTCGAGCCATTGCCAAGGCAGGGTGGCAGTTCTGCCAAATATCCTCTGCCTCACAAACTTCTTGCAGAGATAGATATTTGATTTCCAGTAACCCACACTGCTCCAAATTTGGAGAGGTAATGCGCCATCCGCGCCTTAAATCAAGATAAAGCCGGTAGCCCAGCACATTTCGTAGTGCTCGTTGAGTTTCTGCCAGTGCCCCAAAACGTATCGATGGATCTTCTGTATACAGTGATAGGGGTAAATTCAAGGCATCAAAGACTTTCTGGGCAATTTCTTCATGGCGCAGTCCATTGGGTCCGGCTAAATCAACTGCTTTATAAAGAGCCGCTCGTAGCAAGCCAACTTCAACAAAGTCGTTGAAATGTCCAGCTTGGAGAGAAGCATCCTGCCGATTGTCAGTGAAGCTCAGCAGTTTCTTGGCAGTGTCTTCGAGGGTCGTTTGCTTCAAGCTCAGAATCGTGGACAAACTGAGAATGGTTGTTGCCGTACTACGTCCTTCAGAACCCAGGGAAGTTAATTTACCAAAATCGGACTCTTGCCTAGCACCATAAGACACTCCACAGTTCAGGCAGAACCGAAACGGTGCTTTGAGGTAGTGCCCTGCTAAACCCTCCTTCCCAATAAAACCATCCTTCTTCAGGTGAATGGCTTGAGGCAAGTCTGGTAAACGATTCTTCCGAACCTGTGTACCCTTGGTTGGGTGCTCTTCTAACCAATCATCGGGCAATCTTTTAATCAGTGTCTCAAAATCATCAGACCAGGGATTGCTTGTGCTGACGTGAAAGAAACCAGACTCACTGGTTGTGTCATTCAGCACGTCAGTCAAGTCTCGTGGTTCAAACTTCCACTGGTCGGAGTCGGAATCGTGAGTTTTTCGGACAGAGTAGTATTCCTGCCCACACTCCCGACAAAAGACAAGAGGCAGTAACACCCGTTCCCGATCGCCAGGAACAAATTGCTGTGCTTGCAAAGTGAGATGCCGTTCGGCTTCAAGCTCTAGAGAACCGTAAACGGTATCTCCACGACTAATGAATTGGTGTAAACGAAACGCAAAGGGAGGGTAACCTGTTTCTGGGTTTGGATCACATTGATATCCTCCCAATAACCCTGCTTGAAGTGCTTCTACACATCGCTCCAGGGAAAGCCCGGTTAACTGGCTCAATTCCTGAGCAGCCCCATCTTTACCCGTTAAACTACGAGGCTGAGCACGCACGAGCCGTGAGCTACCAGGCTCAGTTCTGACTCCAAACGTACTTTCGATCCAGATTGAGAGCGGATCTGCAATAAACTCAGCGTATCTTTGTGGAGGTTGGTGAGTTGGGTCAGTAATACGGTCAGTCAAAGAACGAATGAACTGAGGGTCTTGTAGATTTCGATCTGGGGTGGTGCGTTTGAGAGTTTCGCCGATCACGTGTTGTGGATGAACCTTTGCACCAAAAAGCTGAGTGGCTACCTCTGCAACTTTCTCCTGACGTTCTTCGTAAGTGCCCGCACTAGACAATGTTGCTGAAGTTCCAACGCACTGCATCTGCTCGCTTGCCAGGCGATCGCGAACTCGCCGTACCAAGAGAGCAACATCTGCCCCCTGCCGTCCTCGATAAGTATGGAGTTCATCTAGAACTAGAAACCGTAGCCCCTGAGCCGCATTGATTAAATCTTGTTCCCTGGGTCGGGTCAGAATTAGTTCCAACATGACGTAGTTCGTCAGCAGGATATCAGGCGGATTAGCTAGAATTTTTTGCCGATCTTCCTCCGATTCCTGTCCGGTGTAGCGAGCAAAGGTAACAGGTTCTTGTCCATTCTCATATCCGCGACACAGAAACTTTTCTAGTTCCTTGGCTTGGCTATTTGCTAAAGCGTTCATGGGATAAACGACAATCGCTTGAATTCCCTGTCCCTTCCCACGCTGAAGGACATGATTCACAATCGGGACGATGTAGGACAGACTTTTACCTGAGCCAGTGCCTGTCGTAAGAACGTAGTTATGCCCACCTTTCGCTGTTCGGATCGCATCGGACTGATGCTTATGTAACCGAAGAGGTTTACCCTCGTGGGGCGGTTCATCTTTCCTTACACGAAAAATACGGGAGCATTCAGTATGGAGCGTACCCTCTGCAACTAAATCGTTTACCCATCCACCAGACTCAAAAGAAGGATTAAGCTGAATCAGAGGGTCGGGCCATAGGACACCAGCCTTAAAGCTTTCTTCAACTTTCTGGTGAATCCGGTCGTCTTGAAGCTGAATGAAGCTGACGACGTAGTCAAAGTAATCCTGGACGAGGCGATCGCGAAAGTCAAAGATATTCATACACTGGTTCGGGGTAGAACTTTTAAACCGGGGCTTTGGTCGCAGGTTCATCCCATCTCACAAAGACCCACTCACCAACTTCTCTAGTATTCCCAACACAGATACACCCACAACAGGAAAGCTTTTCAGACCTCTTCCATTAAAACAACCCTTTAGTTAATTGCCAAAGCATTCGTCTTTTCTGTTTATTGGTATGGCTACAATACTTAAGTTAAGAATACAGTTCTAAAATATTCTTATAGCAAATTAATAATTCTCTGGGACGACTTAAACGTATTTGCCTATTTATGGCAGTAGTTTAGGGATGGTGGTTATTCCCTTGGTACTATCTCGAAAGCAACATTGCTAGAGTTTTCCAGAGAGTAGTTTTACTCTATTCCCTGCTGATAAATAATCCTTCATTCTGGGTATCCTTTAGAAATGTGTAGAGCAATGGATAAAAGGCGTTCCCTCAGCTCGTGGAACTGTTTATAGCTCGTGGCACCCGCCTTGCTACAGCAGAGAGGTTATCAGTAACAACCGGGAACAGTTAAAAAGTTGCTTTGCTGGGTTGCTTGAGTCCATGCAAAAGAATCCGCGAGTTGATCAATGGCAAATCAAGAGAGTACAGGTTTTTCAGTTCCTCCAGCCGCTATCGTAAATCAAATTCAAACTCTCCTGAAGGAGCGGTACAAAGAAGGATTTCCAATTATCAAGGAAATTATTCAAAATGCTAATGATGCTGGTGCAACTCGTTTGGACATCGGAGTTAGTCAAGGACTACAGGATGATTCACTACATTCACATCTTCGTCAGCCAGCCCTTTTCTTTGTAAATAATGGAACTTTTCAAGATCGAGATGCTCAGGCAATAGGTTGGTTTGGCGTTGATTTTAATGCAGGAAATTCTGCAAAGATAGGTAAATTTGGGCTAGGGCAGAAGAGTGTTTTTCATTTTTGTGAGTCTTTCTTTTATATTGCCCGTTCTAAACTATCTCAGGAAAACACTGAATATTATCGCTTCTTAACTCCTTGGGCAGATGGGCAGCTAATGAAAGCTCAGGATAAGTTGGCAGTAGAGCAATACTTTCAGAGCACTGGACTGCTAGCTGAAGACATTTATTCAGAATATTTCATTCTTTGGCTTCCGTTAAGATCCTCAACCCAACCTCGTTCTATTCTGACCACTGTCTACAACTGTGAAACAATTCAGCAGTGTTTACCAAAAAAATTAGACATTAAAATTGGAACACTCATGCCTCTTTTGAATAAACTCAAAAAGGTTTGCTATTGGATTCCTAGTAGCCAGGGTGGTTTAAGACAAGAGTTTTGTGTTGATTTAACAACCTTGGATCAACGATTTATATATCCGAAGGAAGAAAAAGTTGCTGAACCTAACTTCCGAAATGATTTGGCAGGATCTACCCAAACTTTAGATTCCTCTATTGTTTATGGAGGATTTGAGGCGACATTATCAGAAGATCAATTCCAATGTTTGCTACCTGAGCAACTTATTCGCTCTTCTGATTTTTGGACCACTCTTCGAGACTCAGAATATTGGCCTAAACGATCAACCTATGATGATACAGGTAACCCTAAAACTGTTCCTGATAAAGCCATTCCCCACTATGGTGTAGTTTTTTCTCGTCAATCGGTTCAAGATAGTAGTGGTTTAACAATTCAATGGGCTGTCTTTTTACCATTAGCAGAAGATAACCCTGAAAATGCAGCCTATGAATGGATTTCCAGTGATGGAAATTGGAGCTATATACTCATGCTGCATGGGTACTTTTTTCTAGATTCAGGGCGACAATCTATTGAAGCCCTGAGAGACATCTATAAAGGACAACTTATATGTGAAAAGCCAGACAATGGTAATCAGATGGTTAGTGCTTGGAACACTATTCTGGCTACAAAAGGAACACTAACTGCAATTTTACCTGCCCTAAAAAAATTCTGCGAAAATCATATCCAAGATATTGATATTCAACATCTTTGTTGCTTATTGAAAAAATCTAGATTATTTAAGCAGGAGCTTTTACACAACTATCTTTATAAAAATGGCTTCTGGATTTACCGAATGCAGGCTGAACAGTCTAGCTGGCAATTGGTGGAACCAGTACAACGTATTCTAACTGTCCCTCGTCCCCCAACTTGGGAGATGTTTCCTGCTCTAACAAAGATTGCCCGTATTCATTGTTTGGTTCTGGATCATTATCCTAATCTAATTCCTAGAGATAAACCTGATCAGTGGAGCAATCAAGAGATAATAGATGTTCTTAATTCTCTAAATGTTCAGCTAACTTTTCAAAATAAAGATGAACTTCAGTTTTTAGTGGATTGGCTAAAAAGTATTTATTCATTTTCAAATCGTATTCCAAGCGAAGTGCAAGACTGCTTACAAAACAAGCTGAGAATAGCACTAGTGCAATTAGAACCGAGTTCGCTAAATTCACAAGAGTTACTTATTCAACAAACTATTTCACTGTTGGATGAGTCACGCTGGTTCTGTGTAGACTGCAAGAATAGTACTCTGTTGCAATGTCTGAATACAACGTCGAACAACGTTCTGTTGCTATCAACCAATATAGCTCCTTTATCACGGCAAACAGCATTAACTTTATCGAGTCAGGATGCCGCAGAGCTTATCTCCAGCCTAATGCGGTGCGATAGCGATCGACCACTGGTAGTTCCAATCATCCGCCAATTTGTCCACGCAGTTCCAACTCAGCAATTATCAGATTTCTGTAATCGAGTTAGCACGGTTCAATTTATCTCAGGGTACAACTGTCGAACCGAAGAACAACATTTTTACAGTTTAAACGACATCGCTAGACTTCAGGGTACGGTATTCCTAAATTCTGACGGCAGTAGATCCTTTGCCCAGGACTTGCAGAGTGTTTTACAAGAGATCGACATTGTTTTAATTGATCAAGAATTAGCAAGGTGTATTTCTTCTCTTAGAGCATGCAACCGTGCAGCTTGCTTTGATGTATTAAAACGGAAGCCAAGATTGTCTGATAACAATAATCGAAGTAACTTACTGCAAAGGTTGCTACCATGAACACGATAATACAAGAAGGCTTCTATCAAATTCGTTTTTTACTACATGGAAATCCGGATAGATACGACTCATCGGATGTACTCTATCGTGCGTCTCAAAATCTCTCAGTTTGGAGTAGGGTTGCTAGTAAAGTTTTAGAGTCTTGGCGCATTATTCCTCCAGTATTAGCAGATCAGATTCCTCCAAATCTATGGGGCACACTTAAAATTCAAGAAGTTTCTCCACAACATCTGATTGCCGAGCTAAGACCGGAATCTTTAACAGAGCAAGATCTGACAACAAAGGAAGATCGGGAAGAGGTTTTAGGTGAAATTGCGAAAAATCCAAAATACAAGGATCTCTGGAAAGGGCTGACCCTGCATGAAGCTATTGATGGCAGGCTAGTCTCTATTACAGAGAATACATATCTTAAAGACTCTAGGTTTCCGTTACCCTCAGAATTACAATCAATTGTTACTTTAATCTCTCAAACAAGTCGGTCGGAGTGGATTCCTTTATGGACTCCTCAAGCAGCAGTAGCAGTTATTTTAAGCCAACCTCATCCCTGTGAATTTTGTAATTTACTGCTCAACTTGCTTAAGAACCAAGAAAACAAATTTACGGAAGAGGTTTTGAGCCTGGTCAAGTCTACCGCTTGGTTACCCTTACGTACTGGAGGCGAAATAGCTCCTGAGAAAGTCATTTTTCTTCTTTCACCTGTACAACAAGCTATCGGTGATGATCTTAAGCAAGTCTTTCAACTAGAAAACAGCACCTATACTAGTCCCAGTACGTTGGAAATCGAAGATCCACAGAACATCCCTAATGCTATACGTAATACTTGGAGAGAGAATAGAATTCTGACATTTTTACTGTCAGAGATTCGCCAATCTAAAAGCAGTTTGATCTTGAAATTATTGCGAGTGATGGATCAACAGCAGCAGGCTGTAAGTAATGAAAATTTAGAGAAACTTAAAACAACACCGTGGTTAATAGATCAGAAAGGGAATAGAAGATCGCCTCAACAGATCATTCATTCTCCAGAATTAGAACCAGAAGCCACAGATATTCTAAAACAGGTAAATAATTGGAACTATGTGACTTACTCCATGTTGCAAGGGGATCTTGAAATTCGCTTCTGTTTAGAACATCACCAGTGGAAAACATTATTTCTTTCTGGTGAAGATGCGATTGAAAGGCTGGGTGAAGCAATCGCTCAGTTGCCTCAATACTACCTTGGTGATTTGCCTATATCTAGTTCTCTGCTAAGAAATTTAATTCGGGCTTTTCATGGCTGTGATTGGATGCCATTGCTAAGCCTATCACAGAGAATGCGAGTAGAAGAATTTCAATGTTTTGTCCTGCCACAGGCACAACAGCCAATCAATGATATTGAACGACTACTTGGAGTTCTGAACTGGTTAACAGAACAATATCCGAATCCACAACCGGAGGTAATTGAAGTTTATAACTACTACTTACAAGTTGCTTGTCAATCTGTGGATAATTTTAGTTCGGAATTGATGCCCCACATTCAATTCCTGAATCAAAGAAAACAGTGGTGCTCTCCACAAACCTTGTGCGATGGTGAGCGTTATACCGGAATTGACTCAACATCTATCTTGAACAGCAGACAGCGAGAAATTATAAGAATTCACTTAGAAAATCAAACAATAAGAGAATCCTCTCAATCTACCTTTGCTATTCCTGTCTCTCAGCATCAGCCTGTAGAAGCTGATGCTGAACAATTAGAACAATATTTCCGACCCTGGTTACCCTATTTACCTTCAGAGGCCATAGGAGGATTTCTTTGTCTATTTGCCGGAACCAATCCGGTAATTCAGGAACTAGCACAAAAATATTTACAGAGTCGTAGCTTCGATAGATTACGGGAGAGACTTTTATGGTCGGAGAAACTAAAGGAAAGAAATTTTACTATTACTATTAAAGCAGCCGATAGTGCCCTTCAGCAAGTTGGTAACTTATTGGGGGAGACTATTAGAGTTAGTCTTCAACAAGATCGGACGCCTAAGCATATATTTGTCGGACAACTTGATCATTCGATTCAGGAAATCATTTTACTCAAATTTCAGTTACCTGATGACAGTCAAAAACTATCAGACATCCTAATAAATTCAGCTGAAAATTTAATTAGACGTATTCATAAAACTGATACTGAGTCCATAAGAGATATATGGAACGATTTGCTAAATTCTCAGCAAGTGTATGTAAGAAGTACACGTAACTATATCATTAAGTATCTTCCATCTATCTTGAGAATGCTGAATGTTAAAAATCAACAGGTTAAATCCTGTTTAGATCATTTGGAAAAGCTTAGTATGGAACTTGAAGAACTTAAGGTTCGTAACGATAATGATGTCAAGGTTCAATCTGGAAGAAGAAAAATAACTAAAGAATTAGAACAAGTTGAGCAATCTCTTGGGCAATTAATTGAACATAGCAATGTATCTCTAGATGTCCTACAAGCAGTAAGAAACAAAATTAGGCAAGGGCAGTACGGTTATAGTAGCAATAGCATACCCTTTGAGTTATTTCAAAACGCTGATGATGCTTTAGTTGAATTCGAGGCGATGCTAGATTGTAAATTACCTGAAAGAGCATATTTTGTCCTAGCCTGGGCTGAAGATCAGCTAACAGCTATGCATTGGGGTAGGCCTATTAATTTGGTAACTCATCCTGATATGCCTGAACGAGTGACAGAAGACAATGGGTTTAATCGGGACCTGATTAAAATGTTGTGCTTCAATGACTCAAGTAAGGGCGAAAACGAAACTGGAAAATTTGGCTTGGGGTTTAAAACTGTTCATCTTATCTCTCAAGAACCATATGTAATTAGTGGAGATTTAAAGTTTACAATCGGAGCAGGACTATTACCATCTACTCTACCCCGCCCTGGTTTTGAAAGTGAAGATGCAAATTGGATTGACTCTTTGAAAGAGCAATTAAGGCAAGCAGTTTTATCACCGGGAATAACCGATGGAACTATAACCAATTTACCTCTTGATTTAGAAGCTACAGATAATATTGATACTGTTGTCAATGACTTTAAGCATTCTATCGGATTATTGATTGTTTTTGCGAAGCGAATAAAAAACTGTAGACTAATCAATCAAGGTAGTTCGATTGCGACATTAACTTGGAATCCGAGCCGTATTTTAGGCATTGTAGGAATTGAGTTTGGTCAGATCCAGCTTCCTACAACAGATGTAGATTTAGAGCAGTGGCAATCGTATAAACTACTGAACTTCTGCTTACCATCAGGGAATGTTGCTCTTGTTATCCCACCTAACCTTCAAAATAAATCACCACTAGCAAACTTACCAACCTTCTGGGTAACAAATCCTACTAAGGAATCTCTAGAGGTAAGATTCGTAGTGAATAGTAGTTTTGACATTACAACAGGGCGCACAAGTCTTGATCGCAATTCAACCCGTAATCAGGACCTGATTCGACAAATCGGAGAGAATTTGGGCGAAAAACTTTGTGAACTCTTCCGTTTATCGCATAGTAACTGGCAAGTACTCCGTCAAGCTTTTGATTTGAGTGAAGAAGCAGATGCTTATCAGTTTTGGGAGTTTCTGTGGAACATTTTTGTAACTGATTGGTTGCGGCTAAGTGGTGATGACACCACACTAAATTTGTTGAAGATCGGCTTTTGTAGCGAATATCGTGCATATGGTTATTTAATCTCTTGTCACACTGCTCTGCCTAATGGTTTATTTAATCAAGCTCGCCAGCTGGTGCGTGTTGATCAAATAAGGTACAAAATCACAGGTTTATTAGCAGAGCAGGAGATCTTTAGCACAGTTTTAAACTGGCACAGTTTTGCAGAATATTATCCAGCGAGTAGTTTAGTTCACCAGAATATTTGGCAGCATGTCAAGAAGTTACTGAACTCAGAACAGTACGAGCCTGATACCTTAAAAATTTCAGATGCTCTAACTCATGAATTAGGAAATTGTCATGTCAGTCCAGACATTGCTCGTTCTATTGGTCAAGTCATCAATCCTGAAAAAATGGGTATTTGGCGCACCTCACAATCCTCAGAGTACGGAAGTATTTGTGAAACTATACTCGAAACAACTATTTTCTTCATGAATCAAGCTGGAGGTTTTTTAGCGGCGGCCCTGCTGCTTAGCGATCAGACAGATAATCAGGAAGAGCAACGTTTGGTTGCGTTTGCTATGCCAAATCGCATTTTGCACTCTGATTATACTGATACAGCCCTCCAATTTTTCTTAGCTTGCCGTTCACGCCGCGATACCGTTTCTATTGAAGACTTAGTTGCCTGGGCAAGAGCTGCTAATACAGATGCTCAGAGACAGGCTATATTGGAATATTTATCACACGGTGACAGGAGTATTGAATTTGCAAGTCAATTAAGAAATGCAACTTCAGGTAGCTGGATGAAGGATGATCCTCGCATAAAAAGCTTGTTGCAAACGAAGGCAAGGCAAGAACAAGAAGAACGTGCAATTAGAGGTGAAATCGAGTGGGATGATTTACCTTCATTTGGTGATGAATCAGATGGAGCATCCTTAAACTCTCCGGATGGTTCAGTTCAAACTCCACAAGAAGATCCAGTTCAGCTTTTACGTGACATTTATCACTGGTGGCAAGTACACTACCAGGCTGAAATCAGAAGATATAATCAGCGTGTTTATCCGATTCCAATTGAAGAATTGCAGCAAGGATTGCGCGATGGAAACCGCAATGCTTGGCTAATACTCTTTTTTATGGGAGCAACCCACACGATGGGACGGACAAAGCACGAGCAGCATAGAGACTTTGTGCGTTTTTGTATAGATCACAACTGGTGGGCTACTTTCTCAACACCAGATCCTCAGGGCGATTCAGAGCAATGGATGAGCGTACTGAATGAATATATAGATTCTCTGCGTGATGATACAACTTGGTACTATTGGATGGAGAAGTACCCTAGTATCTATCAAGTTGCTATGTATTTGGATGGGTACCGAGAGTCCTTTCTAAGAGCGGATCGAATTCAAAGGCTGTTTGATTTGAGCGCTTTGACTAATCCAAGACTAGCACCTGACTTATCGGGTGGTGGAGTAGATGCTCCACCTTTACGGCTTGGTATTGGGGCTAATTTTGTAATTCGTGAGTTGGTAAGATTAGGAATCGTTGAGCCAACTCAGCATGTTCTTCCTCACTGCTTTGTTCCGAGAGCAAATGTTAGAAGAGTTATGATGCGGCTTGGTTGTCCGAACTTACAAGCATCAGATTATAGATACTCCAGGCAAATTTACCAATTCTTAGAAGAAGAGTTTACTAGATTGAAGATTTCAGGAAATCCTACCTTCCAAAGTTGTTGTGATATCCCATTCGAACTGTACGCGGAAAGCAAACAGCTCAATCTGCATAGATTTCAAGTTCGAGATGATGTGGCTTGGTATGAGGACGTTTCTGATGAGGAACATACTCAGTATGAATCTTCTGGTAACAGCAGTGATTTTGTAACTTTATCAGATGGAAGAGTAATTCCTAGATCGTATATGAATTAGCTATGAAATTAATGAGGGAGCAAGCTGATTGAGATGACTTATAACCGTGGCGATCGCGTTAAACATCTCCAATACGGAAACGGTGAAATCCTTATAGATTATGGGGAAACAGCTGTTATTCGTTTTGAACACGGTATTGAAGAATGCCCTAAGGCAAACTTATTACGTTCTCAATCTCTTGAAGATGCGATCTCTAACTCAGAGTGGCACGATCCGTTGGAAGTCATAGCGCGCACCCAAGCTCTAGCAATTCGTTCAGTTAATGATATGTGGGGTGTGTTCTCTCTAGCTCGAATCGCTTTACTTCCTCATCAGCTATGGGTTTGTCGCAAAGTTGTGCAAGAACTTCCTACTCGTTGGTTGATTGCTGATGATGTTGGTTTGGGTAAAACGATTGAAGCTGGTCTTATTCTCTGGACTTTGCTCAACAAAAATGCTGTTAAACGTATCCTCATTTTATGCCCTGCCAGCCTTGTAGAGCAGTGGCAGGAGCGATTACGCAGTATGTTCGATATTCGCATGGCGAGGTACACAACTGAGGCAGATACCCCGAAAAGTGATTTCTGGAATACTCATTCTCAAGTTATTGCTTCTCTACCAACCTTACGAAAAAATAGCAACAATCGTCATCAGCGTATGTTTGAGGCTGAACGATGGGACCTAGTTATTGTGGATGAGGCTCATCATCTTAACGCTGACGAGCAAGCAGGACCAACGCTAGGCTACACCCTCATGGCTCGTCTAATGTATGACCATAAGAAAGTAAAATCTGCCATTTTCTTTACAGGTACCCCTCACCGAGGTAAGCACTACCAATTTTTTGCACTACTCAAGCTTCTGCGTGATGATCTTTTCAATCCTTCAGATGCTATCCGCTCACTTGATGAATTGCAGATTCAGATGAGTAACTTACGCTTAGTTATGCTCCGAAATAACAAGCAGCTCGTAACAGATATGGTTGGAAAGAAACTTTTCTTTCCAACTCAAGTCTTCTCAGAAACCTATGAATATTCTCCAGAAGAGGATGCCTTTTACAGTAGACTTACAGAATTTATTTTAACTGGTAAAGCTTATGCTTCAGGGCTGAGTAAAGTCAATCAACGAGCTGTGATGTTGATTTTGACTTGCATGCAAAAATTGGCATCAAGCTCGGTTGCAGCTATCCACCGTGCATTAATAAGAAGACGAGACACAATCATCCAAAACCGCGAAGAGCTAGAGACTGTAAAGAGTAAAAAGGCTCTACTGGAGGAGCTACAAGCTTTTGATGACGATGAAACTATAAATAGTGACGAATTGAGCAAGTTAGAGGAGAAGATATTTGACCTCAGCCTAAAACTTGATCTGATGGAAGATGAAAAACCACGTCTTGAGGAACTGATCGAAGCTGCCCAAGCAGTCACTTCAGAGACAAAAATAGGTAAGATTCTTGATATTCTTGAGACTCGTTTCGCTAATCGACAAGTACTCTTTTTTACTGAATACAAAGCTACACAATCGTTGCTAATGTCGGCTCTTATAGCTCGTTATGGTAATGATTGTGTCACTTTTATTAACGGGGATGAACGAGCAGAGGAGATTAAGAATAGTGGTGGTAAAGTTGGTACTCGCTTTGAGAAGCGAGAGAGAGCTGCTGATAAGTTTAACTCTCGGCAGGTAAGATTTTTAGTGTCTACAGAAGCTGGAGGTGAGGGCATTGACCTGCAAGAGAACTGTTACTCTTTGGTGCATATAGACTTACCGTGGAACCCTATGCGATTGCACCAGCGGGTAGGTCGTCTTAACCGCTACGGACAAAAGTATCCAGTAGAGGTGATAAGTCTAAGGAATCCAGATACGGTAGAAACCCGGATTTGGGATAAGCTTAATGACAAAATCACAAATATTATGCACTCTCTAGAACAGGTGATGGAAGAGCCTGAGGACTTGCTTCAGTTAGTACTTGGGATGACTTCACCTAAACTCTTTCGAGAGGTTTTTACTGAGGCGGCGCAACACAAAGACAACTTGAGCCAGTGGTTTGATTCCAAAACAGTAACTTTCGGTGGGCAAGATGCAGTATCAACGGTTAGAGAGCTTGTAGGTAGCTGTGAGAAGTTTGATTTTCAGCAGGTATCTCCTCTACTACCACAAGTGGATTTGCCCGACCTGCAGCCTTTTTTCGAAACCATGCTTCAATTAAATAAAAGGCGCATTTCCCGCACAGATGAAGGATTATCTTTTATAACGCCAGAGCTTTGGTTAGTAGATCCAGCTATTCTTAAGCGGTACGAACATCTACATTTTGACCGAACATGTCGAGATAGAGTGAAAGTTAATAATCTTTTAGGTGTAGGTCATCGTCTGATGAGCCAAGCATTGAAACAAGCTTCAGAACTATCTAGTTGCGTCGCTCAGCTGCCTCAATTGGAAGATACCATCGTTATTTTTCAAATATCAGATCGAATAACTGGTATACAAACTAATGTCCGACAGATAGTTGTTGGCATCATAGTCAACTCAATGAATAGCCTTGATATGGCACTTCTAAAGGATTGGCGACTATTAAAATTTTTGAATCAAAGCTTTGAGAAGTCAGATAAGATGCAAAGCTCACAACATACTTCTATAAATGTAAACGATACATTGGCTTTATTGCATGCAGCGGAAGCTTACCTTCACAGTCAATTGAAATATTTGGATATACCTTTTCAATTTCCCAAACTTCAGGTTTGTTGCCTACTCTATCCCATTCAGGGGACTGGCGGTTGAATGCTTTCTAGTTCTCTAAGACTTATAGATGCAAGATATAGGGTATAGATTATTAGTTTGCAAGGTAAAAAGAACTTGCGTTCTTCTAGTTAAGAATTGAATGATTTACTACTGCTACTGACTGAAGTCTAGGAGGATTTTGTTAATCTGCTAATTAACTAGTTTCTAGTACTTCAACGGTTGTATTTGCTTGGCGATCGATCAATGCTTGAAGCATGGATAGTTGCTGTTCTAACTCAGTAATCGCTTCTCGTCGTTGAATTCTAGCTTGCCAATCGCGATACTTCTCACTCCCGGCTTTGCCCAAGTGCTGGTTCTTGTACTCGGGGTTCTTGCTGGTGAGTTTGTAGTAAAGGTGGTTACCTTTTGGTGCAGGGCTGATCCACACGTTGAGTGGAGCAACACTGCCGGAGTTGCGAATGGTTTGGAGCAGGGCAAGCAGGCGTTCTCGTTCAGCTTCCAGATGAGGACTAACCATTTTCTGTCGATTAGAGCACATATCGACAGAATTATATGAGATTGGCTATTCTGTCGCTTTGGATTAGGAGCGACAGAATCTCGCTGCTGATTCTCTGGGCTGTAGGAAGGTAGGTACATCTACCAAATCAAAGAATTTCCTTCCTCAATACTGGATGAACGAATACAATTTTTTTAACGAGCTAATGTACTACTTGACGGCGGTTTAAACGACGGTTTAACGAAGGTAGCTGCTTATTAATAGCTCTAAGTGTCTCAGGCATTGTACAAAAGCCAAACTCGCAGCAGTGTTCTAGTTCTTGAGGAAAGCATGATGGAAATCGATCCTCTACAACTTAATCTGTTTAACCTGCCAGAGGCACCATCAGAGCCTGACCTAGACCTGCCCGCTTATGAACGCTTTCCCTATAACTATGGTGATCAGAAGGTCAAACCTCTAATTTTTGAGGATCTGCGGCGATCGCGCTGCCCCATGATTATCAGTGGCTATACCTCACTCAGCATGATTATCGAGTTTCTGGCTCTCTGTCATCAGGACTTAGAGAAGAATCCAGAGGCATTTGAAATCATCCAAATCCTGATTGGAAATGAACCACTTCCAACTCAGCGTTCGTCTTTCAGGCTATACCAACATGACTTGCCACAGGAGATTCAGCGTTACTGGCTTGAAGAACGAGGGATCTCAATCTTCCTGTGTGCCAAAGTCATTGTTGCGATTGAGCTAATTCGTAGTGGCAAAGTACAAGTTAAACTTTCAAATCGCGTGCGACCTATGCACGCCAAGATTTTCAAGGGAGATGATGCCATCTCAAGTGGCTCTAGCAACTTTAGTCATTCAGGGCTGGAGTTTCAATATGAAATCAACCATCGCTATGAGCGAACAAAGGAGAGGCGACGGTTTGAGGAAACCTGCCAAATTGCAGAAGGCTACTGGTTGTTGGGACGAGATTACCAGGACGGACTCATCAACTTACTGGAACTGTTACTCAGTGTAGTGACCTGGCAGGAAGCACTGGCAAGAGCCTGTGCAGAACTTCTGGAGGGAGATTGGGCGCACAGATACATCCGCTCTCAAACCTACAGCGATGAAACTGCTCTGTGGCTTTCTCAACAACAAGGAATTGCCCATGCTCTTTGGGTGATTGAAAACGTGGGTAGTGTTTTAATCGCAGATGCTACTGGCTCTGGCAAGACTAAAACGGGTGCTCACCTGATCCGCAGTGCCATTCAAAGGATGTGGGGAACTGGCAGAATCCAACAGGAAATACCTGTCCTATTATGCCCTCCCAGCGTGGAAGACAATTGGCGGGGTGAAGTATTGCGGTGTGGGCAGAGCGTTGAAATTTGCTCGCACGGAATCTTGAGCCATTCTACAAATGAGAAGCGACAAGAGGTGCTTACAATTATCCGTCGTGCCCAGGTTTTAGCTGTTGATGAAGCTCATCGTTTCCTCAATCTAGACTCAAATCGAACCAAGTTCTTATTTAATAACATTGCTGATCACGTTCTGCTCTTCACTGCAACCCCTATTAATAAAGGACCGCAAGACCTAATTGCTATTATTGATTTGTTAGGTGCTGATAATTTTGATGATGATATCCTTGATACCTTAAGCAGAATTAGAAGAAGACACGGTCGATTTGATGAAAAGGTGTCTAAGGCAGAGTTAGAAAAGATCCAACGAGCCATTCAGCGATTCACAGTGCGGAGAACAAAGACCATGCTGAATCGCATGATAGACAAGAATCCTGAAGCATTTAAAGATAAACATGGTCGCTTGTGTCGCTACCCACGGCATGACTCCAAAATCTATTCCTGCGATCGCAATGAACAAGATTGTCAGATAGCCACTGAAATTCGTGAGACTGCAGCGCAATTGCGGGGTCTAATTTATTTGCAGAAGCCGATTGAAGTTCCCGAGTTTTTCAACGGCACCCACGAACAATTTCTGAACTCTCGGTTAAATAGTGCGGCTGCTCTCGTGATGTACAACGTTATGTCAAGTCTGCGATCATCTCGGGCTTGCTTACTTGAGCACATTCATGGAACTGCTTACGCTAAGGAATGGGCTGAAATTTCAGCTAAGGTGAAGACCCAGGATACCGGTAATGTTATTGCGAAACTTCAGAAGCAGATAGAACAGCCACCTCAGCAAACCTTATCGGTTGAAATGCCAACCTGGTTGACGGATGCCGATGAATATAAGCAGGCTTGCCTTAATGAGATTAAGCTCTACGAACAGATTGCTAAATTGGCACGTCAGATGTCTTCAGGAAGAGAAGATGCTAAGACAGAACGTTTGATTGGGTTGCTGCGTAACCACAGTATTGTCATTGCTTTTGATAAAAACTTGATTACTTTGGCAACTCTCCGCGATCGCATTGGGCAACACAGTGACTGTGAAGTTGTCGTTGCAACAGGAGGTAGCAAGACAGATCAGAAACGAGCGAATCAGGTCTGCCAGTTAGGATCAACGGAATCAGGAGTGATTGTTTTATGTTCAGATGCGATGTCTGAAGGCATTAACCTTCAGCAAGCTTCTGCGGTTGTCCATCTTGATATGCCTACTGTTGTGCGTGTTGCAGAACAGCGCATTGGACGAATCGATCGTATGGACAGTCCACATTCTACAATCGAAGTTTTCCTGCCCAAAGACCGTCAGGAGTTCACGTTATCCTCAGACCAACAGTTTCTAACACGAGTTCAGTTCGCCTCTGAGATTCTTGGGTCAAACATGCCTTTGCCCGAAGAACTGCTGTCTGACGCAGCATTGCCCGAGATTATTGCCAAGCTAGATGAAGCTGAAAGAACAGGAACTCCCTCAGATAACTTGTTGGATGTCTTCGCTCCGGTACGATCGCTGGTGGAGGGTGATCAAGCCCTCATCCGTCAAGAGATTTACCAGCAATTGCGAAATAGTGATGCCAGAGTTATTGCCTCGGTTAGAGCAATTGAAACTAAGCGGATTAGTGTAGTTGCTGCTCGACGACCCTGGGTCTTTTTTGCTGTTGCAGGTACTCAATGGGGTGCGCCTCGTTGGGTGTATCTCGATAGTCCTAACGCTGTCCCTGTTACTGATCTAGAGGATGTTAGCCAGCATTTACGAAGTGTGCTGGATGAAGGAGTGAGTAATTTGCCTAAGGAACAGATGGAAAAGGCTGCCAAAGTCCTAACGGTTTTTCTGAAACAGCTACACAGAACTGAGGAATTGCTGCTACCCAGAAAGAAACAGCGAGCCTTGCAGGAGATGCGGATTGTTTTGCAGTCCTATCAAGAAGAAGCTGCAATCCGTGGAGACCAAGAGCGGGAAGAGTTAGCCCGGAAATTACTGGAGTTAACACAACCAGAGTCAGAAGAACCTGTGGACTTGGGAAGCATTGCCGAACGATGGCTCGACCTAATCCGTCCAGTCTGGTACAACCAACTCACAAAACGACGTCGATCCGGTCCCCTTCGACTTCGTGATATCCGACAGGTTTTAGTCAATCAAGAACTGCTTAAAACTGAGGATATTAAGGCTGCCTTCAGCCGTGAGTTGCGCTTTCTTAAGCCATTGGATGAGCGAATTGTTGCCGCGATCGTTGGTGTCGCTTGAGATCAATGCGTACGAGACCTAGGTTGTCATTAAGATTTGGTTGGCGGGTTTTTAGAAGGAATGCATTGGTGGCATAACCATACATAGGATTGGCTCAGCGATTTTAATATGCTCCCTCTCTGTCGAACACCTCCATAGGCTATTGAAAGTCAATTAATGCATAGAGCATCAGGGATTGTTTCTTTGGCCTAATTTGGCGATCAACTCCCGTCTTTAACTTCTTGCTCTCTAGCCGCGGTACTTCTCGCTCCCTGCCTTGCCCAGGTGCAGATTCTTGACAGCAGGATTTTTGCTGCTGAGCTTGTAATAGATGTGCTCGCCTTTGGCTGCAGGATTGATCTAGATATTGAGTGGAGCCACACTGCCAGAGCCGCAGATGGCTTGGATGAGTTGAAAGAGGCGATCGCGATCGGCTTGTAGGTGGGGTCTGACTACTAGATCTGTCGATTTAGTTGTTAATCGACAGAATAGTAAAAGAGAATTGTTCTGTCGATAAGACTTTAAATAGACAGAACACAATGATTTTCGTGAACTAAAGTTTGCAAATACCCGTTTAGATTCCACTTTGGGTCATACACCAAACTGAAAGCCGTTAAAGAGTTTGCTCTGTAAAAGGGAATTAATCTTCGAGTGATGCTAATTATGAGGTGTTACCGCATCGTGATACGCTGATCAGCAGATAAGCTTTAGTAAATTGGAGGATTCGGAGGAACGCCCATGACCGAGATGACCTTTGGGCGTTTTATCGCAGACGCCCGCAAGAAGCTGAGTATGACCCAGAAAGAACTTGCAGCGAGTATCATGCGTGAGGATGGACACCCGATCTCACCCCAGTATCTTAACGATATTGAACGCGATCGGCGAAGCCCGTCGTCGGACCATATGGTTCAGCAGTTTGCTAAGGTTCTTGATCTGAATGCCGATTATTTGCACTATCTAAACGGCCGTTTTCCAGAACAGGAACGGCAGGAGCATCTAACTGAGGAACAGTTCAATAAAAGGATGATGGCTTTTCGCAGAGGGCAGGAGTCTAAATAAACAATCGGGCATATGGTCAAGTATATTTCTGACAAGACAGGTCGTTTTCCTCTGCGCCCGCATTATCAGCCAGAGGAGATTGACTACGAGTGTGAGCAGGTCGTCACTGTCTTTCTGCAATCACTGTATGGCGTGGTGGAATTTCCTATCTCCACCGATGACCTAACCCGATTGATTGAACAGAGAGTCAATTACCTTGATGCATACGCTGATTTATCGGAATTTGGTTCAGATGTAGAAGGTGTGACCGAGTTTCACCCAGGTGACGAGCCAACGGTACAGATATCCACCAAACTTATGGAGGACGACCGACGCGAAAATCGCCTTCGCACAACTTTGACTCATGAGTTTGGGCATGTCCATTTTCATGCCCCCTTGTTTGCAACAGATCACGATCAGTTGAGCCTGCTTTCTGTTGACTCGCAGCAGAACATTATTGTCTGCAAACGCGATGGCATTTTAAATGCGCCATCTTATGACTGGATGGAATGGCAGGCTGGATATGCTTGTGGAGCATTTTTGATGCCTAAATCTCATCTGATTCGCTGCGTTGGTGAATTTGCTACTGGAATGAATGTTATTTATCCAATCGAGACAGCCAGTCAAATGGGACATGAACTAATTGAATTTGTAGCAAAGCGATTTCAGGTGTCGAGAGATGCAGCTAGAGTGCGGCTGTTGCAGTTGAAATATTTGAGCAAGGGGCAGGGGCAAACGCCCCTTTTTTAAGAAATTCTTACGGAGTGGTCAAAATCTTCATCCGTAAAGTACGCTAATAAGCATATCAGCATATTAGCTAAACTGCGAGGTGTAGAAATGGCTTCTGCTCATGAAATCAAGTGCATCAACAAATCGGATCGCATGAATCCACACGAGCGCATTGTGACTGTTGGAGGTGTAAATGCGGATGGCTCGACCTGGAAATTGACTCAAGAACAGGCGATTTCTGGAATTGAGCGAGGGGAATGGACATTTTTTGTAAAAGTTCAAAACCGGATCGTGAATGTGGTTGTGGCAGTGAGTCGCTTTGGCAATAAGTATCTCAAGACTGTTGCTGATGGCGACCATCCCAACAACCTGCTGTCGCTGTACGAATGCCGATATTAAAGAGAGTGGCGATCGCCCTCAATTTCTAAGTGAGGGTTGGATTCAGCTTTCTGTCGATTGAAATGTGAATCGACAGAAAAAAGGTGTATGTACTTCTCAAAGCTGTGTTTTTACGCATCTAGCGTAGTTTGTTGATACACAACGCTAAATGTAGGTGACGTTTTCTCATTGTACCTGCTAAGCTGTAGTACAGACGGTCACTCTGAGGCTTCAGATGCTGACTAGCTCAGGTATTTGGTGTTCTACCTCTCGTTCTAGCAAGCATGATTCAGCCTTCTCATCCGCTTGATTCGAATTCACAAACCTTCAGGGTTCTATCAATTGATGGGGGAGGCATCAAAGGACTGTATTCTGCTCGCATTCTGGAACACTTTGAAGAGAGGTTTAACTGTCACATTGCGGATCACTTCGACCTGATTTGTGGCACCTCAACAGGAGGGTTAATTGCCCTTGGGCTGTCACTTGATATTCCAGTTAGCCTCATCAGCAATCTTTACTACAGACGGGGTAAGCGCATCTTTCCCCAACGCAACAGTTTACTAAGCTCGGTAAAACAGCTTCTGCTGCGAAGCAAATACAACAATCAGGAACTTAAAGCCGCACTGCAAGAAATTTTTGGAAACCGCACCCTCGCTGACTCACGCTGTCTACTGTGCATTCCTGCTTTCTCGTTAACGGATGGTAGACCCTTCATCTTCAAGTACGACCATCCCGAGGGCGACTTATGCCGAGATTGCCGGACGAGGTACGTTGACATCGCTTTGGCAACCAGTGCTGCTCCTGCTTATCTACCGATCGTCAGCATCGACAACTACGATCGCAAGCAGTTCATTGATGGCGGCGTTTATGCCAATAACCCAACCCTAGTTGGTGTAGTAGAAGCGCTTCGGTATTTTGTTGGCGCTGAAAAGAGATTTCAGAAACTGATGGTGCTGTCGATCGGTTCTTTAGAACCAAATCCTGGAAGACGCTTCGTTGCTAAGCATAACCGCTCGGTAATTGATTGGAATAAGGATTTGATTTCTACCTTCTTCGAGGGGCAGGCATGCTTAACCAGCTACTTTGTAGAAACTCTGGCGCAACATTGCGACTCTCCCTTTGACTACGTTCGGATCCCGAGTGCGCCATTGTCCTCAGCACAAGCACGAATTATTAACCTGGACAATACATCCAGTGAAGCCTTGCAATTGATTTCTCAAATGGGCAATGACCAGGCACTGTTCTGGGGCAGAAAACCAGAAGTCACTCAATTCTTCAAGTCCCGCAAACAGTACATCATTCGGTGATTCTATGGCAGACTGTCACGCATCGTTCCTAAGCTTCAATATTGTCATTGCCCTAGACTCAACCCGAAAAGGGCAATTACGTAAGTCTCGTAATGCAGTCCGTGGGCGCATTAGACGCTTCTTTCGAGAAAAGAAAAATGGCTTCTTTCCCAAGTTCCACGGACAAGGGTCATTTATGATGAATACCATCATTTACCCACTTGATGGTGAGTTTGATGTAGATGATGGCATTTATTTCTTAGTTGATCGAAAGCCTACCTACAGCGTTAGCACTTTCCACGATTGGATTTACACAGCCGTGGATGGACACACCCAGCAAAAGCCAGTCGATAAACAAACCTGCGTCAGACTCGTGTACGCAGGTCAGTATCATCTAGATTTGCCCATCTACTACGTGATTGAGGGGCAGTGTCCACGTCTAGCGCATAAAGGTAAGGGATGGATCGATAGTGACCCCAGAGAATTTATCAAATGGTTTAATGAGCAAGCTGACGAAGACGGTCAATTGAAGCGGATTGTGCGCTATTTAAAGGCTTGGAGTGACTATAGGGCTGGAAAGTTACCAAGTGGTTTAATCTTCACCATCTTGGCAGCGAACAATGTTAGTTTTCACGATAGAGACGACGTAGCATTACATCAAACTCTGGTAAACATCAAAAACAACTTGGACAAAAATTTTGTCTGCTACCGCCCAACCACTCCTACCGATGAAGACTTGCTGGTAAATTACAGTAAAACCAACAAAAATTATTTTTTGGAGCAGCTTGACAGTTTCATTGCGTCTGCCGAAAAAGCCCTAAGTGATAAGACCAACCAGAAGGATGCTTGCAAAGCGTGGCAACGGCATTTTGGCGATCGCTTTCCCTGTGATCTGTCCAAATCTACCACCGATAGTTTGCTTGAACCAGCGTTTGCAGCGGCAGCACTGACCTTTCCCAATCGCCCTGTTGTTCCAAAGAAGCCAGGGGGTTTTGCGTGAGTGACATCTGGTTTCTTCGAGATTTGCAGAGGTTAGCCAAAGAACGGGCAGCGATCGCCGAACTGGAGGATAAGGTTCAGTGGTTGCAGGGAATAAATTGGACATTAGACGGTAATTTGGCAGTAGAGGTAATCATTCATGCTCATGGGTATGATTACGCCGTGAAAATGATTTACCCAACACTCTTTCCAGAGGTTCCTCCCGAGGTTTACCCACAGAATGCCCAGGAACACTGGTCTACCCATCAATATCTGAACGGTGCGCTTTGTCTAGAGTGGCGACCTGATACATGGCATTCTGATATCACCGGCGCACAAGTTCTCGAAAGTGCTCACACTCTGCTCAGTACAGAAAATCCTCGTGGTGCTGGGGAACAGCATGTTGTACCTGTACAACACGAGTTTTCTACGGGTCAGATTTTGCGAGGAAGCTACATTCGCGCCTATCTTGCTGAAGATGTTTATACTTATCTAGCCGATCTGCCACTGTCGAGCGTTGGATTTGTAGATTGTTGGATGCATTGGCAAAGCCAGTCTTTCACAGTCTTTCTACAAGGCTTTCAACCTGATAATGAACTGCCTGCGTGGTGCGATACATCAATTCCTAAGATGCTACATTGCACACAGAAGAAAGGATTTTTCTTCAAGACAACATACACATCTGAAAATATAAATCAGATTAAGAACTTAGATGACTTAAAAACCATTCTTGTACAAGAAAAACACGTTTTGGATGAAATTGATAGTGAATGGTTGAAATGTTCAAGAGAAAGTTTGTTTTGCAACGTTCTCATTGATGTAGACAATCAAATTCACTGCTTTCTAAAAATTTCAGCAGGCAGTGAAGATCTGTCAAAAGTGTCACTGCTTTACTCAGATTTCACAACACCCAATCCACGAATACCCATAGGGTTGCACAACTTGTCTGGCAAAACTATCGGTATTGTAGGTGTAGGCTCAGTTGGTAGTAAAATTGCAATTTCTCTAGCACGGTCAGGAGTGGAAAAGTATTATCTAATTGATGAGGATGTTTTTCTGCCTGGTAACGTCTGCCGTAATAGCCTCGATTGGAGAAACGTGGGTGAGTACAAGGTTCATGCCGTAGCAGAAGCTATTGCCTACATCTCTGCCACTGCCCAAGCTGACGTTGCAACGTTGAACTTGGGTTGTCAAGAATCTAGCTTGGCATTGGATCGCGTTTTGCGACGCTTGGGTCGTTGCGATCTAATCATTGATGCAACGGCTAATCCAAAAGTATTCAATTTGTTGGCGCTCGTTGCCAAATCCTTTACTAAACCGTTGGTGTGGGGCGAAGTTTTTGCAGGTGGTATTGGGGGAATGGTTGCTCGCAGCCGTCCTGAGCAGGAGCCTGAGCCGCAGACAATGAAGGCTGTATTTTACAAATTCCTGTCAATGCAAGATGTCTCACTACCATTAACCCTAAATGAGCCATACCGTCTCGAAAATCAAGTGGTGGGTGTTTTAGAGGCTTCCGATGCAGACGTTAATATTATTGCAGGTCATCTCACCCAGTTAGCCATCGATACGCTGCTCTTTAAAGAGCCGTCATCATTTCCATACTCAATGTACTTAATCGGCTTACAGAAGGAGTGGATATTTAAAGCTCCATTTCATACGATTCCCATTGATACTACGAGTCTTAATCTTCAGAAAGAGAGCGATCCTGTTTTGCCTAAAACCGCCTTCGAAGAACTCGACTTTCTAAGGAGGTTGTTGGAGGGAGAGGACAATGCAGATTCATCTGCCTGAAGCCAGCGCCCAAAAATTGATAAAAGCTTTGAAACGGGCAGGTAGCAGGGAAATTGGCGGTATTTTGATGGGCGAGTATTTGTCGCCGCAAGTGTATCAGATTGTTGATCTGACAATTCAGAAGCAGCCGGGAACACTTGCTTCCTTTCTGCGGTTGCCTCGTCTAGTACTGCGCCCTCTCCAAAGGTTCTTCCAGAGAACGGGCAATCAATTCACTCGCTTCAATTACTTAGGGGAATGGCATTCGCACCCTCTGTACTCTATCGAACCTAGCAGTGTTGATTGCAACTCGATGTGGGAAGTCGTTTCGGACCCTGATGTAGGAGCCAACTTTGCTGTTTTGTTGGTAGTAAAACTGAATGAGATCGAGCAGCTGGAAGGCGGTGTTACGATTTTTCTTCCAAATCGCCAACTGTTGAAGGGCGAACTTATTCAGGAGCCTCGTAACTCAAAAAGTGAAAATGCAAGGATCAGACATTAGAGCTGTCGGGAAATAAGAACGAAGTTAGCCAACATAAGCTTTTGAGTTGTTCTTCCTATGCTGCAATCAGGTAAAAGTTCCATAACCCTGCCGCTGTCAGCATTAAATGGTCATCAAATCCCGCTTTTCGATTGCGATAGACCGCACTCACAGCGTTGTAACGCTTGACTCCAGCAAACGCATTTTCACAGACGACCCTTGATTGGCTCAAGGCTCGATTCGCTTCCTTTTGTACTGGACTTAACTCTCCCCCTTTCGGTTTGCGATGCGGCAAGTGAATGTTGTCATACTCTTTTTGCAAGCCTAAAAAGCCTAAATCGACTTCAATGGGAATCGCATCAGGAACCGCACCGGCAATATCGTCTTCATCATGAAACCGTTTATCATGCAATTTCCCTTCCCGCGATTGGGTCAGAACCAGGACTCGCTTGGTCTCATCGACAGCTGCTAGATGTTTGCGAGTATGGCGTTTCTTCTTGCCTGAGTAGTTCGCCTTCTGAGCCTCAGTGTCTTGTGGTCGTTGAATCGGACGCTCGGTTCCATCAATCATCACCCGTTTGACCTCTGGAAACCGCTCTAAAAATGCTTCAATGCTATCCAGTTTGCGCTCTGGCAACACCATCCTTTTGCCCAAGGTTTTCTCCAAAATCGGTTGCAGGCGGTGCATCCATTCGTGAGCTTGAGAGCGGTGCATATCGAAGATAATGCCAGCCAAATCAAAGGTGGGATAGCACTTGAAGTAGAACAAAATGAAAAACAGCTTCTCTTGGCTACCCAGCAACCTGGCTTTGCGTCCACCACCCACAGCACGCTGACGAGGTTGAGTTTGGCAAGTCTGCTCGTACAGGGGACTGAACGTAGCCAGCAGCTCTTCAAATGCCTTTCGATTCAAGCCAGTTAAGGCTCGCAGCAAGCGGTCTTGTTTCAACACCCGGTCAATGTTCAGCATCTGTCCGACCCATTACTGCTCTCTATTCTCCCTTATTTCCCGACAAGTCTATTAAATTCTGTCGATTCAAATGTAAATTCGACAGAAAATCTGAGCGCTACAATCTTGCTTGTTTGCTAAATCCATAAGTTTTACTAAACTCATGAGCTTAAAGGAAGTTGAGTTAACGAAAGAATCAGTGTTTGAGGGTGATACATTAACTTATTGATGCTTCCTAATATAGAATTGGCTGAACACCTGTACTGCTCTAGCCAGTGAAGATCAATCGCTATGACCAAGCTAAGCTCCTGTCGTCACAGGAGATCGTCTGGTTCCTTCCTTCGTCATGCAATAAATCCTTAAGGAGTGTGTGTTGGATGGTGTCCGGAATCAGTTGGTAGTGGCGTACCGGGAGGGCGATCGCTAGGATCAAGTTATGTGTTACCGTTCCCCACCCTCTACTGATTTCTAAACGATGCCGCAGCCTTGCGAACTCTGCCATCGAGAGATGTCCGCTCTCACCGAACACCATCTGATTCCGCGTCAAAAGACGAAACGTAAGGGACTCGATCCCAGTCCTACGATTCAAATTTGTTCTGCCTGTCACCGACAAGTCCACACGCTCTACGACAACTCCCATTTGGCACTACATCTGAATACTCTAGAGAAGCTAAAGCAAGACCCACAGCTACAAAAATTTCTCGCCTGGGTTCACAAGCAAGACCCAAATAAGCGAGTGAAAATGGATCGAACCCGCTGAACCTGGGCTGAAGCAGGTACAATCAGTTCCAGATTGGCAATCTGTCGTGGGTGAATTGAAGTTGTGAGTTTCGCGGCTTTAGTTCGCCCAATTGTTGTTTAGAACCAGCGATGGGACAGAGTAATGAACCAGCAGTTGCCCCAGTTCATTCATCATGTGGTCAATTGCTTGCAATCGGTTGAGGGGATTGTGGCGATCGCTCTGGGTGGCTCAAGAGCAAGGGGCACCCCTACCCCTAAGTCAGATGTGGATCTGGGGCTTTATTACCAGCCAGAGAACCCGCCTGATCTCCTTGTTCTGAATCACCTTGCCTCCGAACTGGACGACAACCATCGTACAAACCTGATTACCCCAGTCGGCGGGTGGGGTAAGTGGATGAATGGCGGAGGGTGGCTCAAGGTGGAAGGCATTCCAGTCGATTTTCTCTATCGAGATGTGGCTCAAGTGAGTCAAGTCATCAATGACTGCCATGCTGGAAAAATCACGATCGACTACCAACCCGGACATCCCCACGGTTTTGTGTCTTCGATCTATATGGGTGAAGTTGCTCTTGGGCTACTACTTCACGATCCACAGGGCGTCTTAGCTGCTTTGAAGGCTAAGACAACGCCTTACCCGGCAAAGCTGAAGCAAGCAACGATTGACAAGTTTGCCTGGGAGATCAGTTTCTCGCTGGTGGTTGCTCAGAAGGCAGTTGCACGGAGTGATGTTGCCTATGCCGCAGGCTGCTGTTTTCGCAGTGTGGCGTGTATGAATCAAGTACTCTTTGCATTGAATGAGGTGTACCTGCTGAATGAGAAGGGTGCTATGGCACTTGCGAAGGGCTTTACACTTTGTCCTCTGGACTATCAACGACGGGTTGAGTCAGTGTTTGCATTGTTGGCGGCAAACGCAGAATCGATCAGAGAGGCGATCGCTATTCTGGATGAAATTGAGCGGGAATTGAGCCAGTGGTATGGCGATCGACGGTTAGCGATGTAAAGTACCAATGGAACTTTGTGCTGTGTAGAGTAGCGGCTTGTACCATTTCCATTCGATGCATCATCCGAATTAATCGCATTTCTTAAAGCTGAGTTACTTGGTTAGTAGCGGCAGCCAACTTCTAACCTGATCTAAGATTTGCAGATGCCAAGTCAGTTATAGCGTCACAGTGCCTTGGGTGAGAGCAGTTAGAGTAGTAGGTTGGCATTACGATTATTCTGCTGTGGACTTGGAAAGATTTAGAGGATATGGTGGGAGAAATAGCTCACAGCCTTCGTTATGTACCAAGAGCAAGGTCTATGTCTAACAATCCCGGTGGTATCTCCCAATCCAATTCCGGCTCCATGTCTGGAGGAATGCAAGCAGCAATCGGCAATCACAATAAGCAGGTGATGAGCAACGAAGTGTCTGCTATTTCCAGTACGCCCACTCAAGCTGAGGTAATTGACCTTCTTACACAAATTGAGAAGATTATCCGACAGGCTCAGTTACCCGAAGCTGCTAAGGAGAAAGCCGCAAAGTATGTGGAAACTGCCAAGGTAGAAGCAGAGGAGGCAGAGCCTGATAAACAGCTAATCTCCAAAAATTTAGAACGTGTTACTAAAAACTTGGAAGAGGTAGATAAAACGGTAGATGCCAGTAAGCGTATTTTCGAGAAAGTTATTCCGCTAGTAATCAAAATAGCAAGTTGGCTAGGCACAGCAGCAGGTTCATTATTGACAATGTTGCCTTGATACACAGATGAGCCAATCTTCTGACTCTGAACAGAACACTACAAGCCCTCAACCCAAAATTCACCAAAACGCTAGTGGGAATTTAGGTGGAGGGCAACAAGCTATTTATGGAAATAATAACTCTCAATATCAGGATAATAGAACCTTTAATATATACTCTTCAGAGCCTGATCTTCCTGAGGAGCTAGTTTTCAAGTCATGGAAAGATTTACTTCTCAACTATCTGAAAACAGTTTTCTTCTTGTTTTCAGTTCTCATTTCTTGGCTCTTCATGGGTTTATTTGCAAGTCAAGCATTTCCTAAGTCTCTTGCAACTTCATTAATACAATACACGTTTCATGGATTTTGGGTTCATGTTAGAACCCCTAAAAGTTTGATAAGGAAAACTTCTTCTCAGTTATGGGAAGGAATTAAGAGGAGTATTGATATTCTCCCTTCCTTGACGTCTATTGAAGTTACAAATGATAAAAGTGAAGCGGAAAAACTCAACAAGCTAGACTCACAATATTGGTTATTAGCTCGGTTAGCTGAGGGGTTTCAAGGGTGTAAAGAGTTTGATGACATTTTTTGGAAAATTAGAGAATTAGAAGAACAAAGAAGTTTTATTGTTTTACGTCTCGAACCTCTTAAGACGATTTATCTTAAAGAGCTAAATTCTTTCCAGAATTTTGTAAGCACCCTACCCTCACTATCAGATAAGTCCAAGAAATATGATCAGGTTGAAAAGATATTGAATGAGTTAGCTCAAAACTACGTGTATATAGAAAGTGCTTCCGAATTACAAATTCAAGAATTTATTGAGGTTTTGAGAGACAGAACAGCTAGAATTCCGAACACACAGTCTTTATATAATGTTTTGAGGTTGGTGGACTGGGTTCATGCTCAGGCTCGCAATTCTAGAGTTGGCGAATCAGATACTCCAGCAATAGATTCCGATTATCCTCCGATTAGAGCATTAAAAGATAAACAAAATTATAATCCTAATAAATATCATGTTCCTGATGGTTGTGTAGTCCGTTATCCAAGAGTTGAGAAACCAGAGGATAAAGAAAGAATTGACTTTTACCTCTCAATCGAAGAAGCAGAAAAATCTGGTCGCAAAATGTGTCGTGACTGTAGGAAAAAGTTAAACAAATAGCCTTTGCATCAAATCGCCAGAGCACATCTCGGATGAGGGTTTGATAGCCCTGTTCACCAGAAATCTCCCGCAATCGCTCCTTCAGCCCACATTCCGCCCTTTGAAGTGTCACATAGAGGATTTAAATAGACGCATAATTTTCTAAAGGCAAAGCTCAAAAGGAGGTGCGGTATTACTAGCGAGTTAATCGTGCAAAACCTAGACCATCTCGGAATCGTAGCCGGATTGGTGGACGAACTGGAGATTGTTGAGCAGATCAATCAGCAGTTGGGGGAGGACCCGCGAGAACAGATCAGCCCAGGGGTGGTTGTGAAAGCCATGATACTGAACGGACTAGGACTTGTATCGGCTCCGTTGTATCTGTTTGAGCAATTTTTCGTGGGCAAAGCAACAGAACACCTGTTGGGGTCAGGAGTGCTAGCCGAGCAGCTCAATGACGATCGCCTAGGGCGGGTGCTTGATGCGTTGTATC